>DATLEB010000226.1:0-49375 GCA_035525615.1 Kofleriaceae bacterium
AACGTCGCGCGCTTCTCGGCGCCGACCTTCGCGCCGACGCCGGGGCGGCCGACGGAGTGGGAGATCCTGCTGACGCTCGCCAAGGGCCTCATGGGCATGGCGGCGGCGCCGCTGGCGATGGCCGACGATGTCGTCGTGCGCGAGCTCGTCAGCAAGGAGCTCGCCGATCTGACCGAGAGCGGCGGCAAGGCGGCGGTCGACGCGGCGGGCGCGCTGGCGGCGCTCGGCACCGAGCGGCGCGGACCGGCGCGCGTGGTCGATGCGCTCCTGCGGCTCGGCCCGTACGGCGACGGTTTCGGCGCGCGCCCGGGCGGGCTCACGCTCGACAAGCTCACCAGCGAGCATCCGCACGGCGCGGATCTCGGCGCGCTCGAGCCTCGGCTGCCCGACATCCTGCGCACCGAGAGCAAGCAGGTCGAGCTCGCGCCGCCGCTCGTGCTCGACGACGTGGCGCGCCTCGAGCGCGCGCTCGACGTGGCGCCGCCCGAGATGGTGCTCATCGGGCGCCGGGACCTTCGTAGCAACAACTCGTGGATGCACAACCTGACGCCGCTCATCAAGGGACCGGCGCGCTGCACGCTGCGCATCCACCCCGACGACGCCGCGCGCCTCGGCCTCGTGAACGGAGGTGGCGCGCGCGTCACCAGCCGCGCCGGCGAGGTGGTCGCGCCCGTCGAGGTCTCCGACGAGCTGCGCCCCGGCGTCGTGTCCCTGCCCCACGGGTTCGGCCACGACCTGCCCGGCGTCCGCATGGGCGTCGCCCGCGCCCACGCCGGCGTCAACGTGAATATCGTTTCGGACGAGCGCTTCCTCGACGTGCCGAGCGGCAACGCCGCCTTCAACGGCGTGCCCGTCACGGTCGCGCCGGCCTGACGCGGACCGCTCCATGGTCATCTCGCGTTGCCGATCGCAACGTCCGGGTTTCCGGGCCGCGTCGGTAGGCTCGGGATCCCGACGAGTTGCGCGCCGTCGTCGAGGGCACGCTTGATGCTTGTTCACGCGCTCGATGCGCGCGCTCGTCGTCGGCACCTTGGTTCTCGCGGCCTGCGCGTCGTCACGGATGGAGCAACCGGACGAGGCGGACGCGCCCCGTGCCGACGCAGCTCCGGCGACCGATGCGGCTCCATCCGCGGATGCGCCGGCCGACACGGATGCGACGGCGGGTCCGGATGCGGCTGCCGACGCCGCGGCCGATGCGAGCACGGACGCGGGCACGTCCGCGGATGCCGACCTGGACGCGCCGCCCTGCATCATCTCGACCGGCCATACGCCCGCGCTCGACGGCGTCGCCGACCTCGCCGACTACCCGGCCTCCCAGCGCCTCACGCCCGGCGCGACCCTGGCGGCGACCGACGAGGTCGCGGTCACGTGGGACCCGACCTACCTCTACGTCACGGTCACGAGCCAGGCGTTCACGGACGGCTCGAAGCCGCTGCACGTCTATGTCGAGACCGCCTCGGCGCTCGCCGCCGCCGCGCCGCGCGCCGGCAAGGAGTACAGCGGGCACACGCCGCAGCTCGGCTTCGACGCGAGCTACGTGATCGCGGCCCGCCGCACCAACGACTTCGGCACCGGCCCCTACGACGCGATCTATGCCGCCGCGGGCACGCCGGCGTGGACCACGCGCGCGCACACGCTGACGCCGGGGACCCACGTGTTTTCGTCGTCCGACAACCGGACACTCTCGATCCGCGCGCCGTGGTTCGAGCTCGGCGGCTGTCCGCTCGCGATGCGGATCAGCGTGCACGTCGTCAACGGTGCGAGCGGGAACGAGTGGAAGGATCTGGTCCCGGCCAGCCACGCGCCTTGGCTCACCGGCGGCGGCGGCTTCTTCGAGGTCGCGCTCACCGGCGATCCCGCGGTGAGCGGCTGGACCTTGCGCTAGCCGGCGCCGAGCGCACGCGCACGCTCTCGTCTCACGGTCGTCTCACGTTGTGAAAAGACTGCACGCCGTCGGTGACAGCGCTGTCCGGAACGCGGACGCGCGATCGACGCAACGTCGCGACGCGAGGTCGTGGCACATGCGTTGCTGATTGTCCGCCGCATGATGCGAACCATCTCCTACGCCACGATTGCGTCCGTTCTCTTCGTCACCGCGTGTACGTCCGACGACGGCGGGCAAGACCCGACGACGCCCACGTCTCAGGTCGAGGGCGAGATGCGCTACAAGGACGCCGCCACCAACGCCGACGGCACACCGCGCGAAGCCGAGCAACCGCCGGCGCAGCAGGCGCTCGTGACCGTCGAGGTCCGCGGCACCGGCACCATCAGCGGGCTCGAGGCGACGCAGTGCTCGCTCGAGGCCGCGAGCGGCCAGTTCCATGCGCTCTTCGACAGCACGGTGCAGGTCGGCGACGGCGGCATCTACGCCGCCGGCTACGGCGAGGGCGACGCGCGCGTCGAGACCCTCGGCGGCTGCGAGATCCCGAACCTGACGGTCGGCCTCATCACCGACGTGGTGGTGCGCGCCGAGATCGAGGCCACCACCGCCAACTGCTCGACCTACTGCGAGGCGAACGCGCGCGCGACCGCCGAGGCGGAGTGTCAGGGCTCGCAGAACCAGGCGTCGTGCCGCAGCTCGGCCGAGGCGACGGCGTCCGCGTCGTGCAACACGGAGTGCACCACGCAGCGCGACGTCATCGTCGCCGAGGCGTCGCTCTCGGCGAGCCTGCTCGGCGAGCTCGACTTCGAGACGCTCCGCGCCGCCGCGTTCGGCGACTTCGCGGCCGACCTGACGTTCGACCGGATGGAGTAACTAGAAGCCGACCGTGAACGACATGCTGCCTCCGCCGAGCCAGCGGCGCTCGACGGGGGCAACATCGATCGGCACGTCGGGGCCGCAGCCGGGACGCAGGAACGCGGGGCCGGCCTCGACGGTGGCGAGCAAGCCGAACGGGTTGGAGCCGCCGCGATACCAGCGATAGCCGAGCCCGAGGCCGCCGAAGACGCCGTCCTCGCTGCACAGGATCGCGTGCATCGCGCGGACCTGGACCAGCATCGTGGGGCCGTCGCGGTCCGAGCCGCGGGCCAGCGCGAGCACGCCGGCGCGCGCCTGCAGGTTGATGAAGCCGGCGCCGCCGGCGACGAACGGCCGGAGCATGCCGCGCTCGCGGACACGACCGACGCTGAGCGTGAACATGCTCGGCAGCCGGGCGTCGTCGCCGCGGCGGATGGCGACGGGCTCGACCTCGGCGAACCAGCGGCCGGCGTGCGCGGGCGCCGGGATAGCGGCGATCGCGGCGAGGGCGGCAAGCGTGGAGGCGGTGAGAAACGCAACGCGTGACACGCCGCTCCCTGGTGCGAGGGTCGTGCCGCCCGAAGTGCGCGTGTGCGCTCACCGTGTGATCCGTGCCGCTGAGCAGATCCAGACAGCACTGTCGTGGTCGCGGCGCGCGGTCGAGGCCGGCTCAGGTGTTACAACGACGGACGTGCATCCCGATCCTGCGTTGCTCGAGGGCGATCTGGCTCGACTGGGCAATGCGCTTGGCACCGCGGCGCGTGAGCTGTCCGGCGACCGGACAGTTGCGCTGCTGCGCGGCCTGCGCGACTCGGCGACGGCGTTGCGGGCAGGGACGTTGCCCGGTGGACGAGCCGAGCTGGCCCGGCAGATCGCGGCGCTCGGCATCGACGACATCGAGGACGTGACGCGCGCGTTCACGCACTGGTGTCACCTCATCAACTCCGCGGAGGAGCAGCAGCGCATCCGCGCGCTGCGGGCGCGCGACAACCACCAGGACGGCGTGGCGGCCGCGGTGCGTGCGCTGCGCGAATCCGGCATGACCGCCGACGACGCGGCCGCGCTGTTCGATCGCGCCCTCGTGATGCCGGTCCTCACCGCGCACCCGACCGAGGCGCGCCGCCGCTCGGTGCTCGATCACCTGGGCTCGATCGCCGAGCTGCTCGACCTGCTCGAGCGCCCGCTGGGCGGACCGGCGCGCCGCGACGCCGAGGACGACGTCATCGCCGAGGTGCTCTCGCTGCTCGGCACCGAGGAGTCGCGCGCGCGCAAGCCCACGCCGCACGACGAGCTCGAGGCGGTGATCGAGGTCTTTCGCCGCACGCTGTTCGAAGTGACCGCCGACGTCTACGACGATCTCGACGACGCGCTCACCGCGACGTACCCCGAGCGAGCGTGGCGCGTGCCGGCGTTCTTCCGCTGGGGCACGTGGGTGGGCGGCGATCGCGACGGCAATCCCAACGTCACCGCGCACGTCACGCGCTCCGCGTTCGAGCGGCAGCGCACCGTCGTGCTCGAGCGGCACCTGGCCGACGTGCGCGAGCTTGGCCGCACGCTGTCGGTGTCGGCGCGCCGCGTGGTGTCGGCGGCCGGCATCGAAGATCTGCTGAAGAGCCTGGTGCGCGATCGCGAGCGCATGCCCGAGGTCGCCGCGCGCGCCATGCCGCGGGCGCCGCACGAGCCGTGGCGCGAGAAGCTCTGGTACATCGCATCGCGCCTGCGCGCGACGCTCGAGCGTGGCGACGACAGCTACGTCGATGCGGCCGGCTACCTGCGTGACCTGACGCTGCTCGAGCGCGGCCTCGAGGGCGCGGGCTTCGGGCGCCTGGCGCGCGGGCTGGTCCGTCGTTGCCAGCGCCGCGTGGAGGTCTTCGGCTTCCACCTCGCCACCGTCGACATCCGCCAGCACTCCGCGGTGCACGAGAGCGTCGTCGACGAGCTGCTCGGCGCCGGCGGACGCCCGGGCTACGCCGCGCTCGACGAGGCCGCGCGCGTGAAGGCGCTCGGCGAGGTGCTCGCGCGCCCCGTGACGCCGGTGTGGGATCGCACGCAGCGCAGCGAGCAGGCCCAGGACCTGCTCGGCACGCTCGACATGGTCGGGCGCGCGTGCCGCGAGCTCGGCGAGCGCGCGTGCGAGCGCTACATCGTCAGCTTCACGAACTCGCTCTCCGATCTGCTCGAGGTCGTGTTCCTGACGCGGGCCGCGGGTCTCGCTCCCGGCGAGGTGCGCCCGGTGCCGCTGCTCGAGCAGCTCGAGGATCTCGAGAACGGCGGCACGCTCGCGCGGCAGATGCTCGCGCATCCCGTCGTGCGCGACGAGATCGGCAGCGAGCTCGAGGTGATGATCGGCTACTCCGACTCGGGCAAGCAGGTCGGCTACGTGGCGTCGGCGGTCGCGCTGCGGCGCGCGCAGATCGAGCTGACCGCGGTCGCGCGCGAGGCCAACGTCGAGCTCACGGTGTTCCACGGCCGCGGCGGCGCGATCGGCCGCGGTGGCGGTCCCGCCGGTGAAGCCATCCGCGCGCAGCCGGTGCAGGCGCTGCGCGGCCGCGTGCGCGTGACCGAGCAGGGCGAGACGATCACCGCGCGCTACGCGCGTCCCGAGATCGCGCATCGCGACCTCGAGCTCACGCTCGCGGCCGTCCTGCGCGCCGCCGCCGACGAGCGCGCGCAGACCGAGGCGCCGCTCGAGGGCGTGCTCGACTCCGCCGCCGCGGCCGCGCTGTCCGCGTACCAGCGGCTCACGGACGATCAGGAGCGGCTCGCGCGCTACACGCTCGCGGCCACGCCGATCCAGCACGTCGGCAAGCAGCCCATCGGCTCGCGCCCGGCGTCACGCAAGGCGGGCTTCACGCTCTCCGATCTGCGCGCCATCCCGTGGGTGTTCTCGTGGAACCAGAGCCGGCACGGCATCCCGGGCTGGTTCGGGCTCGGCAGCGCGCTCGAGGGGCTCGCGCAGGAGGTCAGCGCCGGCGGTGTGCCGCACCTGCTGTCGCAGTCGCGCTTCCTGCGCGCGCTCGTGCACAACGGCGAGCTGGCGATGATCCGCGCCGACATCGACGTCGCGCGCGAGTACGCCGCGCTCGCCGACCCGGAGGATCGCGCCGTGTTCGCGATCATCGAGGAGGAGCACACGCGCACGCGCGAGGCGCTGGCGCGACTGGTCGGTCTCGATCAGACGCTGGCCGATCGCCCGCACCTCGCGGCGTCGGTGCAGCGGCGCAACCCATACATCGACGTGCTCTCGCACGCGCAGATCGAGCTCATCCGCCGCCTGCGCGCGCTCGAGTCGAACGGCGCCCAGGACGCCGAGCGCGAGCGGCTGTCGGCGGCGATCTTCACGACGATCAGCGGTATTGCCGCGGGCTTGCAGACCGCCGGCTGAGCGCGCTGCGCCACCGGCCAGATGCGAGCAATTTGCCGGCACGGCGGCGCTGCGACCCGCGCTAGTCTCGGCGCGTGCGGGTCAGCGTCACACGTGAAGAGACCGTCGAGCGCAACTGGGAGTGCGCGCGTTGCGACGCGCACGGTGTCGTCGTGATGCGCGCTGTCGGCGACAGCGGCTGGAAGCAGGTGTGGTTCGATCGCGACGAGGCCGAGGCCAGCGCACAGGAAGACGCGCGCTGGGCCGTCCAGCGCGACGCCGATCGGATGCTGGGCATCATCCGCTGTCCGTCGTGCCGCCGGCGCGCGCGTGGCGCCTACGCGTGGGCCGCCATCCGCAACATCCCGGGCTTCTTCGTCGGCCTCTTCATCGGCCTCACGCTCGCGACCATCTCGATCCTCTGGGCCGGCCTCCCGTTCCTCGCCGGCATTCCGATCATGCTCGCGTGCGGCGTCCTCATGTGCTGGCCCGAGCGCCGTCGCTGGGTCGAGGCGCGCAACACGACCGTGCGCCAGCTCGTGCCCGGCGATCCCGAGAAGGTCGCGCTCGTGCGCGCTCGCAAGACCGCCGCCGCGATGCCGAAGGCCACCGCGCGCGCGCTTCCATCGAAGAAACCCGAGCTCCTCGCGCCGGTCGCGTCGCAGGCGCCGAGCTCCGTCGAGCGCCCGTCCGACACCGACGGCCCGCGCTTCTTGCGCGACTGATCGGCCGCCGCTACCAACCGACGCCGATATCGATGCTCGCGAACGGCTGCACTTCGTCGCGCGGCAAGATCAGCTTGCGCGCGCCCGAGAAGTAGCCGACGCCGCCGGTGAACGTGCCCACCGCCTCGAGGTTCTTGCCGAGCGGCATCGTCCACTGCGCGCTCACCGCCGCCTCGGGCCCCGCGACCGAGACCGGATCGCGGCCGTCGGGATCGCCGAACTCGAAGCCGAGCTTGTCGTCGCCGACGCTCATCTCGGCGAACCCGCCGCCGAGCCGCACGCCGCCGCGACCGCGGCGCGTGGTCCTGTCGAAGAGCTCCCACGACGCGCGGATGTGCATCATCTCGGCGCCGTCGTTGTTGTGCCAGAGGTCGGCACCGGTGCCGCACCCCTCGACGTTCAGATCCGCGAACACGCGAACCTCGGCGCAGACCGTCGGCATCCCGTTGCGGTCGGTCGACGACGTGCCGACCCGGAGGTTCACGCGATACGGCGCGTGCTCCTCCTGCTCCACCTCGCCGCCGCCGTCGATCGGCTCGTCAGCCAGCGCAGGAGTCGCGCTCGCGAGAACCAGAACTGTCGCGATGGCGCGTGCGAGAGGCACGCCGCCACCCTACCAGATCAGAACGGAATGTCGTCGTCGGGACCGCCGCCGCCGTAACCACCGCCACCGCCACCGCCGCCGCTACCCGGTCCGGGCCCGAAATCAGGCTCGGGCGGCGGGGGACCCTCGTCACCACCGCGCCGCGCGCCGCCACCACCAGCACCGCCCTCACGTCCGCTCGACAGGAACTGGACGTCGTTCGCGATGATCTCGGTGATGTAGCGCTTCTGGCCTTCCTTGTCGTCGTACGAGCGAGTCTGGATGCGGCCCTCGATGAAGACCTGGCGGCCCTTGGCGAGGTACTTGGCGCAGATCTCCGCGGTCTTGCCCCACACCACGATCCGGTGCCACTCGGTGCGCTCCTGGCGCTGACCGTTCTTGTCCTTCCAGCTCTCGCTGGTCGCAAGGCGAAGCTCGCAGACGCCGGCGCCGCTCGGGGTGTACCGCATGTCCGGGTCCGCGCCGAGGTGCCCGATGAGGATGACTTTGTTCACTCCGCCGGCCATGGATGCTCCTTCGTACGAATCGGGGAGTAGCACGTATCTATGACAGGGCTCACGTGGTTTCGACGCCGGTTCGTCGATCGTGTAATAACCCCTCCGATGTATCGGAAGTTCCGTGTGGCCGTCGTGATTCCGGCCTTCAACGAGGAGGCCGCCGTCGGTGCGGCGATCGCCGCGGTTCCCGACTTCGTCGATCACGTCATCGTCGTCGACGATGCGTCGACGGATGCGACGGCGACGGTGGCCGGCGAAGCGTGCGCGACGCGTGACGGCAACGAGGTCATCACGCACGCGGCGAATCGCGGTGTCGGCGCCGCGATCGTCACGGGGTATCGGCGCGCGCTCGAGCTCGGCTGCGACATGGCCGCGGTGATGGCGGGCGACGGACAGATGGATCCCGCCGACTTGCCGTCGGTGATCGCGCCGATCGCCGACGGCAGCGCCGACTACGTGAAGGGCAACCGCTTCGCGCATCCGGATGTCTGGCGCGCGATGCCGCCGGCTCGCATCGTCGGAAACCTCGTGCTCTCGGCGGCGACGCGCCTCACGTCGGGCTATCGCCACGTCTTCGATTCGCAGTGCGGATACACCGCGATCAGCGCGTCGGCGATCGCCGCGCTGGATCTCGATCAGGTGTGGCAGCGCTACGGCTATCCCAACGATCTGCTGTCGCGGCTGCACGTCGCCGGGATGCGCGTCGTCGACGTGCCGGTGCGTCCGGTGTACGGACCGGCGTGGAAGAGCGGCATCAACCTGGGCACCGCGATCCACCCGATGCCGTGGGTGCTGCTCCGCTCGTGGAGCACGCGCGTGGCGAGCGAGGCCATCGCGCGATGGCGCTAGTCGGCGTCGTCGCGACGTCGTATCCGCGCTGGGACGGCGACGCCGCCGGCAGCTTCGTCGAGGGTCACGCGGCGTGGCTGCGCGCGCGCGGCGACACCGTCGACGTGATCGCGGCCGGACGCGGCTTGCCGGTCCCCGACGGGCTCTTCTTCGACGGTGGCGCGCCCGAGGCGATCGAGCAGGCGCTCGCGCGAGGCGGCGCCGGTGTGCTCGCGGCGGCCGCGGGATTCTCCGCGCGTATGCTCGGCCTCGTCGCGCGGCGCGCGCGCCGCTGGGACGCGGTGGTCGCGCACTGGCTCGCGCCGTCGGCGGTGGCGGCGGCGCTGGCGACGGTCGCGCGCCGCATCCCGATGCTCGCGATCGCGCACGGCGGAGACGTGCACCTCCTCGAGCGCGCGCGGCTGCTGACACCGGTGCTCGCGGCGCTGGTGGCGCGCGATGCGCGGCTGGTGTTCGTCAGCGACGAGCTCCGCCGCCGCGCGCTCGACGCGATTCCGCGCGCGCTGGCCGCACGGGTCGACGCGCGCGCGATCGTGCAGGCGATGGGCGTCGACGACGCGCGCAGCGCCGCGATCGCCACGACGCGTGACGCGCGACGCGACGCGGGCACCTCGTCCGGAAGCCGGACAGTCGCCGTGCTCGCGCGCCTCGTGCCGGTGAAGAGCGTCGACACCGCGATCGCCGCGATGGCGTCGCTCCCCACCGACGTGCAGCTCGTCATCGCCGGCGACGGTCCGCTCCGCGCCGAGCTCACGGCGCAGGCGGCGCGCATGGGCGATCGCGTGCGCTTCGCCGGCTGGCTCGGCGCCGACGCGCGCGATGCGCTCCTCGCCGCCGCCGACGTCGTCGTGGTTCCGTCGGCGCCGACGGGGACGCACGCACGCACCGAGGGCACGCCGTTGGCAGCGCTCGAGGCGCTCGCCGCTGGAGTGCCACTCGTCGCATCGGCGACCGGCGGGCTGCGCGCGCTCGCCAACGACGCGAGGCTCGTCACGCCACGCGACCCGGCCGCACTGGCCGCCGCGATCGAATCCGTCCTTCGCGCCGGCTCTCGCTCGCGCGCGGTCGTCGCTCGGGACGAACCGTCGCGATGGGGCTGGCGCGTCGTCGGCGAGGCGCTCGATCGCCACTGGCGCCACGACCTCCGCGAACACCGTTACGCACCTGCGCCACACACTGCGCAATCGAATCACGCTCAGTGGTCCAGCCGCCGGTCCGATTCCGCCGATCCGCAGAGTCATTCCGGGACCTTGCCTGTCACGGAGTCCTGGTAGATCTCGGACACATGAACGCCTCGGACGCGGCACAGATGCTGCTCTCCGCTGCAGCGCGAATGCAGTGCCGTTACGAGATCTCTGTCGTGGTGCCGTTTGCCGACGACGAAGATACGATCGGAGCCGCGATCCAGCGGCTCGCCGATCACCTCCGGCCGCTCGACCTCCCGTTCGAGATCCTCGCCGTCGACGAGGACTCCGGGGACAACTCGCACGCCGTGCTCGCGCTCCTGCGCGCGCAGGTCCCCGAGCTCCGCGTCATCCAGTCGCCCGGCCGTGGCCGCGGCGCCGACGCCGGTGCGTCGCGCGCGCAGGGTCGCCTGCTCTGGATCATCGACCCGGACGTCGCGATGGGCCCGCTCGCGACCGTCGGCCCCGCCATCACCGCGATCCTCGCCGGCCACGTCGACGCCGTCGTCGTGCACGGCCACTTCGTCGTCGCGAATCGCCTGCGCGCGCTACCGGCCGTGACCGGCCTGCGCGGCAGCCGCGACGCCCGCCGCCGCCGTCTCGCGCGCCGCATGGCCGCGCTCGGTCTGCGCCTCGACGTGCAGATGATCGGCCCGTCGCCGACGGCGCGTCCCCGCCTGTTCGGCCTGCTCGCGCCTCGCCGTCCGACCACGACGACGACGCGCGCCAGCTGAGCGGCGCGGCGCGAGTCCGCTGCTATAGTCGGCGGACATGGATGCGATCACCATCCTGGGCGCGATCCTGGGCCTCGGCCTCATGATCGTCGTCCACGAGGCCGGCCACTTCGTCGTGGCACGGCTGTGCGGCATGCGCGTCGAGCGCTTCTCCATCGGCTTCGGGCCGGGGCTCCTGCGCTGGCGCTCGAAGGGCGGCACGCTCTTCCAGATCGCGCCCATCCCGTTCGGCGGCTTCGTCGAGATCAAGGGCATGGCGATCGCCGAGGACGTCGATCCCGACGACAAGAAGGCGTACCCGAACCGGCCGGTGTGGCAGCGCATCGCCACGATCTTCGCCGGGCCGGGCACCAACTACCTCACGGCGGTCGTCCTCGCGTTCGTCCTCTTCAACTGCGCCGGTGTCCCGCACGCGACGCACTACTACGGCATCGACAAGCTCAACAAGGACTTCGACGCCGCGCAGAAGCTGAAGCCCGGCGATCGCCTGGTCGCGATCAACGACACGCCCATCTTCCTCCGGGGCCCCGACGGCAAGCGCACCGAGCTGTGCGTGGTCACGTCGAAGATCGGCAACGGCGTGGCGCGGCTGTCGATCATCCGCGACGGCAAGCCGATGACCGTCGAGGTGCAGACCAAGTACGACGACATGAAGGGCGTGAAAGAGACGCCCAACGACACGACGCCCAAGGAGTGCAAGGGGCCGCGCTGGCGGCTCGGCATCGACAACTGGCAGGAGCAGTACGATCGCGTCGATGTCGGCATCATCGGCGCCACGGGCCACGCCATCGCCTATCCGGTGAACCAGACCGTCGACTACTTCTCGGGCATCTACCAGGCCATCAAGGGCAAGGAGAAGCTGACGCTCACCGGGCCCATCGGCATGGGCAGCATCATCAAGCGCGCGATCGAGGAGGGATGGATCACGGCGCTCAAGCTCCTCATGCTGCTCAACGTCCTCCTCGCGATCATGAACCTCTTCCCGCTGCCCGGGCTCGACGGCGGGCGGCTCGCGTTCCTCGGCTACGAGCTGGTGACGCGGCGACGCGCCAATCCCAAGGTCGAGACCACCGTGCACATGGTCGGCATCCTGATCCTCATGGTCATCCTCGTGATGGTGACCGTGAAGGAGTGCCGAGCGATGTTCTAGAGGACGGGACGTCATGGCGCAGCTCGCCGCTGACTTCCTCGACCGCATTCCCACCGATCCCGGCGTCTACATCATGAAGGACGCCGCCGGCAAGGTGGTGTACGTCGGCAAGGCCAAGAACCTGCGCACGCGCGTGCGGCAGTACTTCCGCCCGGGCGGCGACGAGCGCTTCTTCGTGGCGGCGGGGTTCCTGGGCAAGGTGCTGGCCGACATCGAGACGGTGGTGGTCACCGACGAGAAGGAGGCGCTCCTCCTCGAGAACCACCTCGTCAAGCGGCATCAGCCGCGGTTCAACGTCAAGCTGCGCGACGACAAGCAGTACCTCGTGCTGCGCGTGATGCCCCCCGAGACGGGCGAGGACGCGGCGCCGGCGAAGCAGTTCCCGCGCGTGCAGGTGGCGCGCAACATCAAGGACGACGGCGCGCGCTACTTCGGGCCGTATCACTCGGCGACGTCGTGCCGCGAGACGCTGCGCGTGTTGAACCGACACTTCCAGCTGCGCACGTGCACCGATCACGTGCTCGAGCACCGCGGGCGCGTGTGCCTGCAGTACCAGATCCAGCGCTGCCCGGGGCCGTGCGCGATGCCGGTGTCGCCGCAGGCGTACGCCGACAGCGTCGACGACGTGGTGCTGTTCCTCGAGGGCAAGGACAAGGAGCTGCTCGCGCGGCTGAAGGAGCGCATGGTGACGAACGCCGCGGCCGAGCACTACGAGGCGGCGGCGCGCGTGCGCGACTCGATCGGCGCGGTGGAGCGGACGGTGTCGCGGCAGCACATCGTGCAGGAGGACTTCGTCGATCAGGACGTGTTCGGCGTGCACCGCGAGGGCGACGCGGCGGAGCTGGCGGTGATGTTCGTGCGCGCGGGGAAGCTGGTGGGCAAGCGCAGCTTCGCGCAGAAGGACCAGGAGCTGCCCGATGCCGAGCTCATCGGCGCGTTCGTGCAGCAGTACTACGCGACCGGCACGTTCATCCCCGACGAGATCGTGGTGCCGGCCGAGCCGCCGGACGCGGACCTGCTCGCGGGGTGGCTGGGGCTGGCGCGCGGCAAGAAGGTGAAGCTGGTGTGGCCGCAGCGCGGGACGCGCGTGCGGTTGCTCGAGCTGGCGACGAAGAACGCCGAGACCGCGATGGTGAGCCGGCGCGACAAGGGCGCGGACGTGGAGGCGGCGCTCGGCAAGCTGCAGGCGCGGCTGGGGCTGCGGCGGCTGCCGCAGCGGATCGAGTGCTTCGACATCGCGCACGTGCAGGGGACCGACACGGTGGCGTCGATGGTCACGTTCGTCGACGGCGCGCCGGCGCGGTCGCTGTACCGGACGTTCAAGATCCGCACGTCGACGAATGACGACTTCGCGTCGATGTACGAGGTGCTGTCGCGGCGGTTCAAGCGGAGCTTGAAGCCGCGGGCGGGCAGCGCGCGCGATGGGGACGACGCGTGGGCGGCGCCGGATCTCCTCGTCGTCGACGGCGGCAAGGGGCAGCTGGGGATGGCGGTGACGGCCTTGAAGGATCTCGGCATCGAGCTCGAGCGCGAGGACGCGATGGACGTCATCTCGCTGGCGAAGGAGCGCGAGCTTGCGGCGGGCGACGCGCCGGATCGCGTGTACCTGCGCAACGTGAAGGAGCCGGTAGCGCTGCGCGCGAACACGGCGGAGCTGTTCCTGCTGGCGCGGCTGCGTGACGAGGCGCACCGGTTCGCGAACACCTTCCATCGCGAGCGGCGCTCGAAGGCGACGTTGCGCTCGGCGCTCGACGACGTGCCCGGCATCGGGGCGACGCGGCGGCGCGCGCTGCTCAAGCATTTCGGATCGGTGAGCGCGATCGCAGGCGCGAGCGTGGAAGACATCGCGAAGGCGCCGGGGATGAACAAGAAGGTGGCGGCCCAGCTGCGATCGGTCCTGAATCCCGAGGAGAATCCGGCGGTTGCAACCCAGGAAGGGGTCCCCGATCTGGGCGAGGTGCCGAAGGAGGCGGAGGGGCCGGGGGAGGCGGAGATCTTGCCGCTCGAGGAGCACGACGACGGCGGCGAGGACGCGCAGGACGCGCAGGACGCGCAGGACGCAACGATCGGCAAAGAGTGACACGCGTGTGCAGAGCGCGCGCGATCGGGCGCACGATGGCGCGCGATGTCCTCCCGCATCTCGTGGCTCGTGATCGTGTGTGCTCAGGCGGTGGTGGCGTGTGGCGATCCGGAGGGCGGTGACGGCGTCGATGCGGGCGCGCGCGATGCGGCGCCCGATGCGGCGGGGCCGCGACTGACGACGCTGGCGCCGGAGGTCGAGAGCGAGCGCGCCGGGTTCGGATACACGATGGCGACGAACAGCATCGACACGCTCGTCGTCGGTGCGACCGCGGCGCCGGGCCGGGTCGGCGCGGCGTACGTGTTCCTGCACCGCCCGGACGGCTGGGATCAGCAGGCCAAGCTGGTCGGTGACGCGACCGCGAAGGCGTTCGCCGAGCGCGTGGCGATCAGCGAGAACACGATCGCGGTGAGCGAGCGAATGCCGGGCGCGACGCAGGATGCGAGCGACGCGATGCGCGTGCGCGTGTTCACGCGCAGCGGCGTGGTCTGGCGCGAGGCGGCGATCCTCAAGCCGGCCGAGCCCAGCGCCGGGTTCGCCGCGTCGCTCGCGGTGCAGGGCGACACCATCGTGGTCGGCGACAGCGGCCGCATCGTGAACAACCAGCACGTCGACGCGG
The DNA here is from genome assembly GCA_035525615.1 of Kofleriaceae bacterium. Lineage (GTDB taxonomy): Bacteria > Myxococcota_A > Polyangia > Haliangiales > Haliangiaceae > UBA2376. The sequence goes on from DATLEB010000226.1 coordinate 14,544, forward strand.
CGGCGCGCGTGTTCGTGCGCGAGGGCGACGCGTGGATCGAGCGGGCGTCGCTCGTGCCCACCGCGGCGACGCCGAGCTACGCGTACGCGACGGCGGTGGCCATCGACGGCGAGCGCATCGTCGTCGGCGATCACAGCGCACGCTCGCCGTCGGACACCCCGGTCGGCCAGGCGTACGTGTTCGAGCGCACCGGCGGCGCGTGGCAGCACCGCACCACGCTCGCGCCGCAGTTCGGGAACGTGATCCCGCACGACACCGACTTCGGCGTCTCGGTCGCGATGCGCGGCAACCGCCTCGTCATCGGCGAGGACGACACGTGCGCGACCGCGCACGTCTACGATCGCACCGCCAGCGAGTGGGCGCACGTGATCGAGCTCGACCCGGACCACAACGTCTGCGGCACGGCGTCGCCGCGCGTCTCGATCGGCTTCGACAAGGTCGTGGTCGCGGCGCCCGGCAAGGACGACGCCGAGCCGCTCTTCCGCGTCGACGGTGCGGGCTACATCTTCGGCACGTCGGCCACCGGCTGGGCGGAGGTGCCCGAGGCCGTCCGCCCGATGGACGCGACCTCCGCCGGTAGCGCCGCGGTGCTCACCGCCGACGAGCTGATCCTCGGCGCGCCCGCCTCCGGCACGGTCTACGTCTGGCGGCTCTGATTCGCTCGGCGCGCCGGGGCAGGCTACGGGTGGCGCTGCGCCAGGAGGCGCGCGAGCTCACCCAGGCCGCGCAGCATCCGGTCGAAGTGCACCTCCTCGCCGTGCGGGCCGCGCACGACGAGCCCGACCAGGCCCGATGGATCCTCGACGCGCTGCACGTCGACGATCTGGTCCCAGAGCAGCTCGAGCACGCTGTCCGGCGCCCGGACACGTAGGCCGTGGTCGCAGACCTCGACGATGCCGGTGGGTGGGCGGCGCGTCGCCGTGAGGGACGGCGCGCGCCCCGTCGACGGCAAGATCATGCCGCCGGGCGAGAGCGGTGTGGAGCGGGCGACGGCGTTGGCGCTGCCGAGGTAGCGCGGGCGCCGGCCGATGACGAAGCGATGGCGGACCTCGCCCAGCGGCGACCGGCCTGCCTCGCGGTAGGTCACGCGCGAGCTCTCGCGCGCTCGGTCACGGCTGCTGCTCGTCGACCGTCAGCTGCGGCAGCTCCGACAGGTTCGGCACGAGGATGATCTCGATGCGCCGGTTGAGCTCCTTGTTGGGCTCGCTGTCGTTGGGCGCGACCGGATCCTGATCGGCGTAGCCGGCGGCGCCGACCGACGCGGGCGGCATGCCCTGCGAGATCGCGAACTCGAGCACGGAGACCGCGCGCGCCGTCGAGAGCACCCAGTTGTTGGGGAACTTGCGCGTCTTGATGGGCACGTTGTCGGTGTGGCCGGCGATGAGGAAGCGGCGATCCTTGAACTCGAGGAGCACCTTCACGACGTCGGCGAGCGCGGCCTTGCCCGCGTCCGACAGCTCGCTCGCGCCCGATGCGAACAAGATCGACGACGGCAGCTTCACGACCATCTGGCCATTGCGGAAGCCGATCTGCAGCTTGCCGCTGTCGACCAGCGAGCGGAACTTCGCCTGCAGATCGCGGTACGCGGCGAGGCGCTTCTCCTGCGCGTCGCGCTGGCGGCGCAGCTCGTCGAGCTCGGCCTGCGTGGCCTCCTTCTCGCCGCGGACGCGCGAGAGCTCGTCGTCCTTGGTCTTGGTGGTCGTGTCGAGCTCTCCGATCCGCTTCTCGAGCTCGGCGATGGCCTGCTTCTTCTCGGCCTCGATCTTCTCGAGCTCGGCGATGCGCGCCTCGAGCTCGGAGATGTGGTCGAGGGCCTTCTGGTGCGTGGACTTCTTCACGCATCCGGACAGGACCAGGGCGGTGGCGAGGGCCAGGGCGAGGGCGACCTGCTTCATGCCCCGTTCTTATCACGGCGATCCGCCCCCGATCCGGATCGAGAGGTCGGGCGTACCATCGTGGCCCATGGCACAGCTCCAGCCACCGCCCGGTTCTACCGGCCTGCCCTTCCTCGGCGAGGCCCTCGCGTTCCTGAAGGATCCGTTCACGTTCCAGGCGAAGAAGAGTCAGAAACACGGCCTGCTCTGGAAGACCAAGATCCTCGGCAGCACCGTGGTCTTCTTCAACGGGCCCAAGGCGTTCTCGTTCTTCCTCGATCCCGAGAACTTCACGCGCGAGAACGGGTCGCCGCCCCACCTGCGCGAGCTCTTGCACCCCGACGCGGTCCCGTTCATCGACGGCGACCGCCACCGCGCCCGCAAGCGGCTCTTGCTCGCGGCGTTCACGCCCGAGGCGCTCACCAGCTACCTGCCCAGCCTCGAGCGCGTGATGAAGCGCTACGTCGAGCGGTGGTCGAAGGGCGACGAGCTCGGCATGAACAAGGAGCTGGCGGCGCTCGCGTTCGACATCGCGAACGTGCTCTTCGCCGGCGCCGATCCCGAGACCTCGGACACGAAGACCGGCGCCGACTTCGACGTCGTGGTGAAGGGCGCGTTCTCGCCGCCGGTGAAGCTGCCGTTCACGGCGTACGGCAAGGCGCTCAAGGCGCGCGATCGCCTGCGCGTCTACATCAAGGACGCGGTCGCGACGCGCGGTGGCGCCGGCACCGCGCTCGGTGCGCTCAAGGCGGCGCGCGGCCCCAAGGGTGACGCGCTCACGCAGGCCGAGCTCGAGATCGAGCTCCTGCACTTCTTCTTCGCGGCGCACGGCGGCATCACCGCGGTGTTCGCGTGGCTCCTCGTCGTGTTCGGGACGCGGCCCGACGTCCTGGCCAAGGTGAAGGCGGAGGTCGACGCGATGCCCGCCGGGCCGCTCACCCTCGACGCGGTCCACGCGCTGCGATACACGACCGCCGTCGGGCGCGAGGTGCGGCGCGTGTATCCGGTGGCGCCGGCGACGTTCTTCGGCGTCGCGAAGAAGGACCTCGAGTACGGCGGTCACGTCATCAAGCAGGGATGGACCGCGGTCGGGGCGATCTGGAACACGCTGCAGGACGGCGCGACGTTCCAGGATCCGGCCAAGCTCGATCCCGAGCGCATGACCGACGCCGCGTTCGCGAAGCTGCCGGACAACGCGTTCGTGCCGCAGGGCGGCGGTCCGCCCGACGGACATCGCTGCGCCGGCGAGGCGCTGACCGACTTGCTGCTGCCGATGTTCGCGGCGGTCTTCGCGCGCGCCGCGGCGATCGACGTCCCGACGCAGGACCTGACGCCGGGTGCGGGCGGGCTCGGCCCGCTGCCGAAGGACGGCCTGCGCGCACGCGTTCGCGCCCTGAAGTGAACCTCAGTTGAGGAGCGCATAGAGCGCGACCGTCGCGAGCGACGTCGCGAGCGCGCGGATCGCCGACATGGGCGCCTCGCCGGGCGCGCCGAGCGGGATGGTGGTGGTGCGGTCGTACTCGACCCACACGCGGACCTGCTTCTCGCCGGGGCCGGCGGCGATGGCGAGATCGGCATATCCCGTAGGGACCTGGTCGATGCGTATCCTTTCGGTTCGCGCGTCGTAGACGACGAGATGGCCGTTGACCGCGACGGAGACGTCCGAGGCCGGAGCCGAGAAGACGAGCTCGACGGTGCCGGTGGGGGCGTCGGGGGGAGCGGGGAAGCGGGCGCGCACGTCGTGGGCACAGGCGGCGAGCCCGACTCCCCCGAGGAGGAGGAAGCGGAGGCGGGAGGATCGGAGCACGAGAGTTGGTCCAGCGCGCGCCGCGCTCGGTTGCCCGATATACTCGGGCCAGTGGGGGAGCCTCTCAGCCTCGCGGAGTTCCTGCGCGAGCACCCATGGCCGCAGGAGTGGGCCGACGCGCGTCGTCTCGAGTACCTGTGGATCTACGAGGTCGACCTCGCGCCCGACGAGCTGTGGCCGCTGGTGTCGGACGTGTCACGCATGAACCGGCTCGTGGGCAACCCCGAGATGAAGTTCGTCGAGAAGGACGGGCTGCGCTACGGCGAGACGCGCTACAGCGGCGTGCACCACGCCTGGCACGAGGTGCCGTGGGACTGGGTCGCGAACAAGTGGTTCTCGTTCCTGCGCGTGTTCTCGAAGGGCGGGATGAAGGCGCTATGGACCGTGGAGCGCCTCGAGCCGCTCGACGGTGGACGCACCCGCTTCTACCTCTACTTCGGCGCGGTGCCGCGGTGGCCGCTGCTCACGCCGGTGATGCGGGTGAACTTCGGCGCGATCAACAAGAAGTACCAGAAGGCGCTGCCCGAGCTGGCGCGCGCGGCCAAGGCGGCCAAGGCGGCGGCGCTGTCGTTGCCGGCGCCGTCGCTGTCGGCGCAGGCGGAGGAGCGGCTGTCGACGATCGCGACCGCGCTGCGCGCCAAGGGGCTCGATGCGGGCTCGGTCGACAAGGTGGTCGAGCTGGTGCGCACCGGCGACGAGATGGATCTGGCGCGCATCCAGGTGCGCGAGCGCGCGCGGGCGTGGAGCCTCGACGAGGACGCGCTCCTGCGCGTGTTCCTGCACGCGACGCGCGCCGGGCTGCTCGAGCTGGCGTGGGACGTCGTCTGCCCTCACTGCCGCGGCGTGCGCGACAGCGAGACCAAGCTCGGCGACGTGCCGGCCGACGGCGAGTGCGACGTGTGCGACGTCGAGTTCGGGACGCAGGACGCGGTGGAGGTGAGCTTCCGCGTGCACCCGTCGATCCGGCAGATCGAGCAGCGGCTGTACTGCAGCGCCGAGCCCTCGCAGAAGCAGCACATCCGCGTGCAGCGCGCGCTGCAGCCGGGCGGCGACACGGCGATCGAGGTCGACCTGCAGCCGGGGCGTTACCGGCTGCGCAACCGTGGCGACGATCAGCCGGCGGGGTTCCTCGACGTGACCGAGGCGCCCGACGGGTCGAATGGTGCGGCGCCGGTGGCTGGGCGCGTGAGCGCGCCGCCGGGCGAGAAGGCGGCGCCGCCGCACACCGCGCTCGAGCTGGTGAACGATTCGTCCGAACCCCGGACATTCATCCTCGAGCAGGCCGCGCCGTCCGAGCTGGCGTTACGGCCCGGCCGCCTCCTCTCGCACCAGGAGTTCCGCGATCTCTTCTCCGAGGAGTTCCTCGGCGCCGAGGTGCGGCTCGCGGTCGGCGAGCAGACCATCCTCTTCACCGACATCGTCGGCTCGACCGCGATGTACGCCGAGCGCGGCGATCCCGACGCGTTCGTCGCGGTGCGCCACCACTTCACGTCCGTGTTCGGCCTCATCGCGTCCCACCGCGGCGCGGTGGTGAAGACCATCGGCGACGCCGCCATGGGCGCGTTCATGGACCCCGTCGACGCCGTGCGCTGCGCCGTCGCGATCCAGCGCCACTTCGCCGACCCCGCCGGTCTACGCCTGCGCGTCTCGCTCAACACCGGCAACTGCATCGCCGTCCGCCTCAACGCCAACCTCGACTACTTCGGCCACGCCGTGAACCTCTCGGCCAAGCTGCAGAACGTCGTCGAGGCCGGCCAGGTCGTGGTGTCCGCCTCGACCTACGCCGCCCCCGGCGTCGCTTCGCATCTGAAAGACACGTCGCTCGAAGAGCTCACGGTTCCCGTCAAAGGTCTCAAGACCACCATCACCGCGCGCCGCTGGAACGTGAGCTGACGGGAGCGACGAGGTCGTGCTTGCGGCGCACCCCGCCAGGCGGTAAGTAGAACGGGCCGGCGTTCGCTGCGCCGGCCTCATGCGGAGCTGATTCGATCCCGACGCCTGCGGATGCCGCCTCCCATGGAGGCGGTGGCCGCGCTCCGATCGACCCTGACCCGCGAGCACGCGCTCGCGTGGAGGCTCCATGACCTCACTACGCTTCCTCGGCGTCGAGCTGGCCTTCGACGGCCTGGCTCCGACGCTGTCCGACCTCGATCTGCACTTCGCCACGGGATGGACCGGCGTGGTCGGCGCCAACGGCGCCGGCAAGTCGACCTTGCTCGCGCTGGCCACCGGTGCGCTCGCGCCGACGCGCGGGCGGATCGTTCGCGATCCAGCCGAGCTGATGATCGTGCACTGCCCGCAGGAGGTCGGCGCGCTCGACGACGGCGTGCGCGCGGTCGCGGCGTCGGACGATCGCGCCGCGCGGCGCTGGCTCGGGCGCCTCGGCTGCGATCCCGCCGAGCTCGACCGCTGGTCGACGCTCTCGCCGGGCGAGCGCAAGCGGTGGCAGCTGGCCGCCGCGCTCGCGGCCGAGCCCGAGCTCCTGACGCTCGACGAGCCGACCAACCACCTCGACGGTGCCGGGCGCGCGGCGCTGGTCGCGGCGCTGGCGCGCTACCGTGGCATCGGGCTGGTCGTGTCGCACGATCGCGCGCTGCTCGACGAGCTGACCACGGCGACGGTGCGCGTCGCGAGCGGTGGCGCGCGGCGGTATACCGGCGGCTACACGATCGCTCGTGCGCAATGGGAGGCCGACGCCGACGCTCGCCGCGAGGCGCGCAGCGACGCGGTGGCGCACGAACGCCGCATCGAACGCCGGCTCGATCAGGCGCGGCGCGCCGAGGAGGCGGCTCATCGCCAGCGCAGCACCGGCGCGCGGATGAAGTCGCGCCACGACTCGGACGCGCGCACCATGGGCGCGGCCAACCTCGCGGAGTGGGCCGCGGCCGGCGCGGGCCGCACGGTGGCGCGCCTGCACGGCGCGGCGGCGCGGGCGGCCGAGTCGGTCGCGGCGCTCACCGTCGAGAAGGAGCGTGGCGGCGACCTGTTCGTCGACTGGGAGCCGCCGCCGCGGCGCTGGCTGGCGAACCTCGACGGCGTCGACCTGCGCGCCGGTGACGCGAACCTTCTGGGCGGCGTGCGCGTCGCGATCGAGCGCGACACGCGCGTCCAGATCGCGGGCGACAACGGCGCCGGCAAGACCACGCTCCTGCGCGCGCTCGTGGCGGCCGCCAGCCTGCCGCGCGATCGGATCCTGTGGTTGCCGCAGGAGCTCGAGGCCGGCGCCGGCTCCGAGATCGTCGCCGCGGTGCGCGCGCTGCCCGGCTCCGTGCGCGGCCGGGTCGGGCAGATCGCCGCCGCGCTCGGGCTGGATCCGGCGCGGGCGCTGGCATCGCCGTCGCCGTCGCCGGGCGAGGTCCGGAAGCTGGCCATCGCCCTGGGCCTGGGACGGCGCGCGTGGCTGGTCGTGCTCGACGAGCCGACCAACCACCTCGATCTCCCGTCGATCGAGCGGCTCGAGGACGCGCTCGCGTCCTATCCGGGCGCGCTGGTGCTGGTCTCGCACGACGCGCCGCTGGCCGGCCGCCTCACGCGCGAGGTCTGGACCGTCGCCGACGGCGCCGTCACGACGCGAAAACTGTCCGCTGCGTGCGTGGGAACGTAATATCGACGCGCTGTGCCCATCGCCGTGATCACCGGTGCCTCCGGCCTCCTCGGCGGCAACATCGCCGCCGAGCTGCGCAACCGTCGCGTCCAGGTCCGCGCCATTCGCCGGCGCTCGACGAAGACCGAGCACCTGGCCGACCTCGACATCGAGTGGGTCTTCGGCGACCTCGACGATCCGGCGTCACTCGAGAACGCGTTTCGCGGGGCCGACGTGGTGTTCCACAGCGCGGCCGCGGTGGGCGTGTCGCCGACGGTGACGCCGGCCTTGCGCAAGGCCAACGTCGACGGCACCGCGGCTGTGCTCGGCGCCGTGCGCAAGACCGGCGTGAAGCGGCTGGTGCACGTGTCGAGCGTGGTCGCGGTCGGGCTCTCGACCGACGGACGCCCGTGCACCGAGGACGCGCCGTGGAACTTCGCCGACTACAAGCTCGACGACGGCTACTGCCAGACCAAGCGGCAGGCCGAGGAGCTGGTCAACGCCGCGGCGCGCGACGGCGTCGACGCGGTGATCGTGAACCCCGGCTTCATGATCGGTCCGCGCGACGCGCGACCGTCGTCGGGGCGCGTGCTGGTCGACCTCGTGAAGGGCAAGATCCCGATCTACCCGTCGGGCAAGAACTGCTTCGTCGACGTGCGCGACGTCGCGCGCGGCTCGATCGCGGCGTGGGAGCGCGGGCAGCGCGGCCGCCGCTACATCCTCGGCGGCGAGAACCTCGCCTATCGCGATCTGTTCCAGCGCATCGCGCGCCTCGGCGGCGTGAAGCCGCCGCGCGTGCCGGCGCCGCGCATGGCCGCCATCGCCGCGGGCCTCGCCGGCGACATGTTCCAGCGCATGACCGGACGCGAGCCGGTGTTCGGTTCGATGGAGGCGCGCTACGCGTACACCGATCGCTTCCAGTTCTCGAGCGAACGCGCCGAGCGCGAGCTCGGGTACCGGCGCGGCTCGGTCGACGACGCCATCCGTGACGCGCTGATGTGGTTTCGGACACAGGGGATGGTGTAGGCGGAGCCTCACCGTCGAGAAATCCGCCACCGCACACTTCCGCCCACGCCCTAACTAGCCGACACGTCACCGAAGTTCGACGGCACGCCCCGTGCTGTGTTGATACGATCTCAACCAGCTTAGGGAGGATACATGCGGAAGCTTTGTGCGGCGACTCTGCTCGCCCTCGGTGTCGGCGCGTGCGGCGGCGACGGGAATGATGTCGAACCGGAGCTCATTCCGAGCGGCGGTGTCCACGACCCCGGGGTCGACGGCGAGGTCAACGTCTACGTCATCGACGAGGACACCGACGCGCCCTTGGTCGGCGCCACGGTGCGCGTCGGGACCATCGAGGGCACGACCGATTCGACCGGCCTGTTCGTCGCGAGCGGCGACCTGTCGGGAAAGCAGCAGATCACCGTCAAGGCGACCAACTACGCGCCCGCCGTGTGGGTCGGCGTCGACGGCGCCAACGTCACGATGCCCATGACGCGCGCAACGACCACGAGCGTCAACGTCCCGCAGGCCGAGCTCGGCGGCACCATCAACGGCTGGACCGCGCTGGCGCAGCCGCTCGCCGGCCACGCCAACGTCGCCCTCGTGACGTACTCGCAGAGCAAGGAGCTCGGCGACGACAAGGGCAACGACCTGCCGCCGCCGGCCACCAGCTCGAACGTGTGCTTCCACGTGGCCGCCAATCCACCGACCGCGATCCCGCCGTGCAACTGGCGCATCAACGCGCGCGCCGGAACCATCGCGGTGGCGGCGGCGATCGGCGACTACGACAGCAAGGGCACGGCGACCGAGGACGACGACACGATCACGTTCAGCAACTTCGCCGTGAAGCAGCCGCTCACGGTCGTCGACGGTGCCAACCAGGTCGGCGTCCAGCTCGACCTGTTGCCCGCCGGCAGCACGACGTCGGCGTCGGTGACGTTCGGCACGCCACCCTCGACGTTCACGCAGGTCGCGGGCATCGTCGGCGTCGACCTCGGCGATCTCGGCGTCCTGCGCCTGGCGCAGGTCTCGCCGACGATGAACACCGTCGTCGTGCCGAGCCTGTCCGCGGTGAGCGGCTCGACCGGCTACGAGCTCCTCGCGTTCGCGTCGGAGATGGTCGACGACGGCACCGCGGGCCAGAGCGTGGTCCTCAAGCGCGGGATCACGAGCGCGTCGGCCATCGAGGCCGGCGAGTGGCTATCCGCGCCGACGGGGCTGGCCAGCGACCGCATGACGGTGTCGCTCTCGCCCAACGCGACGGCCAAGGTTCACATCCTCGAGTTCAACACCAACTCGGGCTCGGGCAGCGGCAACCGCGCGATGAGCATCGGCATCTTCGACGGCACGACCACGGTCGACCTGCCGGTCGACTTCGCGCCGCTGCCGTCGGGGTCGCTGATCCTGACGGCGACCGACTTCGACGCGCCGGCGTTCGACGCGCGCGACTTCGAGATCGAGGGCCTCGTCGACTCGATCAACCGCCTGGCCAGCGAATCGATCAACGTCAACTGACGCTGCTCCAGCCCGGGGTCCGTAGTAGCTTTCCGCGGCCATGACCGCTGCTACCCGGAACATCCTCCCCGAGCTGGAAGCTCGCGGGCTGGTCGCCGATGTCTCGAATCGCGAGGAGCTGGGAGCGGCGTTCGAAGCCGGCAACGTGCCGCACTACGCGGGCCACGACCCGACCGCCACCAGCCTGCACGTCGGTCACCTGATCCCGATCGTCATCCAGCGCCGCCTCCAGCTCGCCGGGCACTCGCCCATCGCGGTGGTCGGCGGCGCCACGGGCATGATCGGCGATCCATCGGGGCGCTCGACCGAGCGCAACCTGCTCGACCGCGACACGCTCGCCACCAACGTCGCCGGCATCCGCGCGCAGCTCGGCCGCCTGCTCGACTTCGAGCCGGGCCCGGCGCAGGCGTCCCTGGTCAACAACGCCGACTGGTTCGAGGGCATCGGCTTCATCGACTTCCTGCGCGACGTCGGCAAGCACATCACCGTCAACTACATGATGGCGAAGGACTCGGTGCGCTCGCGCCTCGAGGACCGCGAGGCCGGCCTCAGCTACACCGAGTTCTCGTACATGCTGCTGCAGGCGTGGGACTTCGTGGTGCTGTCGCGCCGCGGATGCCGCCTGCAGGTCGGTGGCTCCGATCAGTGGGGCAACATCACCGCCGGCATCGAGCTGTCGCGCAAGACCGGCGGCGCGCAGCTGTTCGGCGTCACCGCGCCGCTGCTCCTCGACTCGAGCGGGCAGAAGATGGGCAAGACGTCGACGGGCGAGCGCGTGTGGCTCGATCCGAACCTGACGTCGCCGTACAACTTCTTCCAGTACTTCGTGAACGTCGAGGACGCGATCGCGCCGGGGCTCCTCAAGAAGTTCTCGTTCCGTCCGCTCGAGGAGCTCGACGCGATCATCGCCACCCACGACGCCGACCGCGCCAAGCGTCACTGTCAGCGCGAGCTGGCCAGGGACATCACGCGCTGGGTGCACGGCGAGGACGGCCTCAAGCGTGCCGAGGTCGCCACGCGCCTCATGTTCGGCGGCGGCCTGGGCGATCTGAAGGACGCCGATCTCGAACCGCTCGCCGGCGAGATCGGCTGCACCGAGCTGACGCACGGCGAGCTCGCGGCCGGAATTCCGGTCGTGGACCTGCTGATCCGCACCGGCCTCTGCAGCTCGAAGGGCGAGGCCCGCCGCCTCGTCGGCCAGGGCGGCGTGTCGGTCGGCGACGAGCGCGTGACCGCGGTGGACCGCAGCGTCAACGTCGCCGACCTCGGCACCGAGACGTTCCTCCTGCTCCGCAGCGGCAAGAAGAACTACCGGCTCGTGCGCGCGCGCTAGGCTCGGGCGCGTCAGGTGCCGTTGAAGCTACCGGCGCACCAGCTGCCCGAGTTCTGCCAGCCGTTCGTGCGCTGCGAGAAGTGCACGGCGCCGACCGACGACGTGCCGCCCGAGCGGCGCACCGTCAGCGTGCTCATGCCGGCGTCGTTCCACACGCCGATCACGTCGTCGAGGCCATCGGCGTCGACGTCGCCGCCCATGAAGCGATGGCGATCGTCCCAGCCACCGTCGCGGGTCGCCCACTGCACCGGGGCGAGGAACTGCGCGTTGGCCGGGCTCGCGCGATAGAGCGTGAACGTCGCGGCATCGCCGTCCTTCCACGCCGCCATCACGTCGGTGCCGGGCTGGCCGTCGAAGTTTCCGGTGATCCACTGCATGTTGTTGGCCCATCCGCCGTGCGGCGGGAACCAGTGCTGGGCGGCGAAGTGCGAGTCGGAGGTCGCGAGCCAGACGGTCAGCACCGCGTTGGTGCCCGACTGCCACGCCGCGAACAGGTCGTCGCGACCGTCGTTGTTGAAGTCGCCGACGTTCCACCTGGTGTTGTCGTTCCAGCCACCGGCCTGGACCGCGTAGTTCTGCCAGCCGACGAACGAGCTGCCGTTCGACAGGTAGACCGACATCGTCGTCGGCGTCGCGCCGGTGCCGTTCTTCCAGACGGCGGCGAGATCCGTGAAGCCGTCGTTGTTGTAGTCGCCGGGCACCCACTGCGTGTTGTCGGCCCAGCCGCCCATGCGCACGCCCCAGTGCGTGCTCGAGAACGTGAGCCCGTTCGAACGCCAGAGCGTCAGCGTGTTGGAGCCGCCGTCGTTCCAGACCGCCATGAAGTCCTGATCGCCGTCACCGTCGAAGTCTCCGACGTTCCAGCGGATCTTCGGGCTCCAGCCGCCGGTGGTGCGGGTGTCGAACGGCGGCGCGTAGCTGGTCGCGTTCGAGCGGTGGAGCCCGAAGGACGTCGCCGTGACCGCCTGGTTCTGGAGGTTGACGTCCTGCCAGACCTCGCCGACGTCGACGCGACGGCGGCCGTTGGCCGTCCGCGGCGGAGCCGTGCGGCACACGTGGGGGCGCTCGGAGTCGGGCGCCGGGTAGATCGCGTTGAGCGAGCGGAGATCGGTGTCGCTATGCCGATCGTGCTGCGTCACGAGCGGCAGCCCGTCGAGGCGACGCATCGTGGGCAGGGTCTGGCCGGTGACCGGATCGACCTTGCCGAACGCGTTGGCCGAGTAGTGCATGATCGAGCCGAAGTCGTAGCTGCCGGGCGCGAGCCCCTCGTCGACGTTGCGGACCTCGAAGTTGTGCTCCGCCCCGTCGACGATGTTGTCCCAGAGGATCTCGATGAAGAAGCGGCGATCGGCGCGCGACTGCTCGTGCCAGTAGCCGAGCGCGTGCTGGATCTCGTGGATCACCGTGCCGGTGGAGGCGCACGCGCCGGAGATCTTGATGGTCTGGCGACCGGCGCCAGAGAACGCGCGGCCGATCTCGGACTGACCGCATCCGATGATGCTGGTGTCGTTGACGAACTCGATCCAGTTGGCCGGCGTGCCGGTCTTGGGCACGAAGCGAACCGCCGTGCGTCGCTGCAGGGCGGCGATCGCGTTGTTGATCGCCGTCGCGCTGGGATGGTTGGCCTGGATCACGTACGGCACCACGCCGCCGCTCCAGTGATCGACGCTATGGGTGAATTCGTCCTGCGCCGGCGCCGCGAAGAGCGGACTGCCGGTCTGGTCGGGACGAAGCTCGATATCACCGTCGGCGACCGGGACACCGTTGGTCATGCGATAGGTGACTTCTTGCACCTTGTCGCCGGTCACGACGTGCGCGACGCCGAGCTCACCCTCGGCGGGTAGGCCCGAGCGCGCGTCGCTCTCGACGTCGGTGTCGTCGGTGGGATCGGTGGCGCATCCGGCGCTGACGGCCGCGATGCAGAGGGAGGTGGAGAGACTCTTCCTGAAATCGATCACGCAGTAACTCCTTTGAAGGAACGCGCGCCGCCAGTGCACGGCGTGTACCTGCGTGGAGCTGCGATTGCGTGCGACAGAGCGCGTCGCACCCGGTGTCGCTGCACAGTTCGTGTACACATTCCGCAAACAGTGTTCGGGCGCGCGGTATACGTCCGACCGATGCCGCGATCGAAGTTCGGAATCATCGTCGTCGTCGCTGCGCTCGCCGCGACGGGTTGCAAGAAGGACAAGAGCCGCGACCAGGACAAGGCGCAACCGCCGCCGGTGTCCGATGCGGGCGGGACGGCGACGCCGACGTCCGACGAGGCCAAGGCGTTCCTCGCCGACTTCGACAAGGGTCTGCGCGCGGCGTGGACCAAGCGCGAGCTCGCCGACTGGGATCGCTCGACCAACATCACGCCCGAGACCGAGGCCGCCGCCGCCAAGGCGAGCGAGGAGGCGATGGCGTACCTGACGCGGCAGATCAAGGCGGCGCAGCGCTTCGCGCCGATCGTCGAGCAGCTCGACGAGGCGTCGCGGCGCCAGTTCTACTTGATCCGCATCGCGGGACAGACCACGCCCGACGACCCGGCCAAGGCGAGCGAGCTGTCGAAGACGATGACCGAGATGGACTCGGTCTACGGCAAGGGGAAGGTCTGCGACGCCGCGAAGCAGTGCCAGGATCTGGGGCAGCTGAGCGACATCCTCGCGTCGAGCCGCAAGCCGGACGAGCTGCTCGCGGCGTGGCAGGGCTGGCACGACACCGTCGGGCGCGCGGTGCGTCCGCTGTACGAGCGCTTCGTGCCGCTCGCCAACGAGGGTGTGAAGGCGGTGGGGTTCGCCGACGTGAGCCAGCTCTGGCTCTCACGCTACGACATGCCCGGCGACGAGATGGTGAAGGAGGCCGACCGCCTGTGGGCGCAGGTCGAGCCGCTCTACCAGGACCTCCACTGCTACGTCCGGCGGCGGCTGTCGGAGAAGTACGGCAAGGATGTCGTCGCGCCGACCGGCCCGATGCCGGCGCACGTGCTCGGCAACATGTGGGCGCAGCAGTGGGGCAACGTGTATCCGCTCGTCGAGCCGTTCCCGGGGCAGCCGTCACCCGACGTGGGCGCCGAGCTGGTGGCGCAGAAGTGGGACGCGCAGAAGATGACGAAGAACGCCGAGTCGTTCTTCACGTCGCTCGGCCTGAAGCCGCTGCCGGCGAGCTTCTGGGAGAAGTCGATGTTCACGCAGCCGGCCGGGCGCGAGGTCGTGTGTCACGCCAGCGCGTGGGACCCGACGTACTCCGGCGACGTGCGCATCAAGATGTGCATCAAGCCGAACCAGGAGGACCTGATCACGCTCCACCACGAGCTCGGTCACGACTACTACTACCTCTATTACAACCAGCTGCCGATGCTGTTCCAGGACGGCGCCAACGACGGCTTCCACGAGGCCATCGGCGACGCGATCGCGCTATCGGTGACGCCGGCGTACCTGAAGAAGGTCGGCCTCCTGAAGCAGGTGGGCGTGAACGAGAAGGCGGTGATCGATCAGCAGATGTACGTCGCGCTCGACAAGATCGCGTTCCTGCCGTTCGGGTTGCTCGTCGACAAGTGGCGGTGGGAGGCGTTCAGCGGAAAGATCTCGCCGGCCCAGTGGAACGATCGCTGGTGGGAGCTGCGCAAGCAGTACCAGGGCATCGTGTCGGCGGTGCCGCGCGCGGCGACCGACTTCGATCCGGGCGCGAAGTACCACGTGCCGGCCAACACGTCGTACCTGCGTTACTTCCTCGCGTACATCCTCCAGTTCCAGTTCCACCGCTCGCTGTGCGACGCGGCTGGCTGGAAGGGCCCGCTCTACCAGTGCTCGATCCACGGCAGCCAGGAGGCGGGCGCGAAGCTGGCCGCGATGCTGGCCATGGGCGCGAGCAAGCCGTGGCCGGATGCGCTCGAGACATTCACCGGGCAGCGGAAGATGGACGCGACGGCGATCCTCGACTACTTCGCGCCGCTGCACGCGTACCTGAAGGAGCAGAACGCCGGCCAGGAGTGCGGCTGGTAGCTACTCGACCTCTTTCCACTCGGCGTCCTTCATGGCGGCGGCGAAGCCGCACATCACGGCCTCGCCGATCTCCTCGGGCTTCCAGCGCGCGCTGATGCGCACCGACGTGTCGCCGCTGTCGATCATCACGCGTGCGTTCAGCGACGTGACCGCCTTCTTGCACTCGCCCGGGACCTTGCCCTCGAGGTCCTTCTGGCCGATGCGGAGCGCGGCGACGACGGCGGCGGCGGCGGGCTTGTCGGCGACGAAGATCTCGCCGTCGATGCGGATCTCGGTCTTCGAGATGCGCAGCCACGACTGCGCGCCGTTGACGGTCATTCCCGAGATGGGCCGCGACGGCGACGCGGCCGCGATGACCGGAGCGTCGGTGGGCGCGGCGTTCAGGCGCTCGATGATCGCGGTGGGGCCGCTGCCCTTGCCGGCGTCACGATCGTCGGCCGCCGCGACCCAGCCCTCGGTGACGATGACGGCGATGCCGTTCGCGCGCTTGCGGGCCACGAGCTTGCCGCGCACCGGCATCCACGCCTGCTTGGCGAGCTGCTGGTTCATCTCCGCCAGCTCCTTCTCGGAGGGGTCGAGCTTGCCGCCGCGCGCCACGATCATGAGCTCGCCGTCGCGGAACGCGAGGAGCGCCTCGTCGGGCTGATCGGCGTCGCGCCTGGCGCCCCTGTCGCCCTTGTCCCCCTTGGCCATGTCGCCCTGCAGCTCCTTGATCCCGCGGATCCAGACCACGAGCTCGGCGTCGCCGGGGACCTGCGCGATGACGCGCTGGTCGCCCTTGAAGGTGCGCGGCGCGGGCGGCGCCTCGGGGACGAACCAGGTGCCGTGATCGCGGACCGCGCGCCAGGTCTGCCCGAAGCGGAAGAAGAGGAGCGGGCCGAGCGCGACGACGGCGACGAGGATGAGGCGCATCGTGAAGCGATCGGCCGGCGTGAGCGTCGACGTCGCCGGCTTGACCGGACCCTTGGTGGGCACGGCGGCGGCCTTCGCGCGCTTGCGCTCGGCCCAGACGTGCCACCCGACGGGGAGCAGCGGGAACGCGATCGCGCCCCCGATCCAGCACAGGATGTACGGCACGCCGCGTGCGTGGAGCCACGCCGACGGCAGGAGAAAGAGCACCAGGCCCGCGGCGATCACCCCGAGCAGGAACCCGACGCGAGGTCGTGCGGCCATGCCGGGAAATCTACGCCATCGGCGGCGGCGGTGCCCTCGAAATCACCCGCAGCTCAGAGCCAGTCGGGGTCCAGGGAAAGGTAGGAATCCTCGGCCGAGCGGCAGAGCGCGATCAGGTGCTCGACGCGTGGCAGCTCGGTGGCGATCCAGTACCGGCACGCGGCGTCCTTCGCGGCGGCGAAGTCCTTCCACGTCGCGTCGCGCGCGGCGCGCTCGCGCGCGGCGGCGGCCAGCTCGAGCCACTGCCACGCGATGATCACCGTCGAGAACAGCTCGAGGTAGTCGGTGGCGTGCGCCATCATGCCGTCGACGTCGCCGCGCATGCCGCGGCCGCCCAGCTCCATGGTGAGCGCCGCGACCGCGGCGATCGTGCGCTCGACGGACGCGCAGGCGGCGTCGTCGATGCCCGCGGCGCGGGCGCGCGCGGTCGTGACCTTGATGTCGAGGATGAGCGCGGCGAGCGCGCCGCCACCCGCGGCGACGGCGCGGCGCCCGAGCAGGTCCATGGCCTGGATGCCGGTCGTGCCCTCGTGGATCGTGTTGAGCTTCTGATCGCGCAGCCACGCCTCGGGCATGTACTCGCTCGAGTAGCCGTAGCCGCCGTGGATCTGGAGCGCGAGCGCGTTGGCCTCGAAGCCCTTCTCCGCCGGGAACGACTTGGCGACCGGCGTGAGGAGATCGAGCAGGAGGCGGGCGCGCTCGCGCGTGTCGTGATCCGCGCCGTGCAGCGCGACGTCGGCGTAGCGCGACGTGCGCACCAGCAGACACAGGCCGCCCTCGACGATCGCCTTCTGACGCAGGAGCATGCGGCGCACGTCGGCGTGTCGCGTGATGGGCACCTGCGGCGTCGTCGGATCCTTCGCCGCGACGGGCCGGCCCTGCGGGCGCGTGCGCGCGTAGGCCAGCGACTCGTGATACGCGACCGACGCCGTGGCCACGCCGTTGAGGCCGACCATGATGCGGGCCTCGTTCATCATCTGGAACATGTACGAGATGCCCTTGTGCGGCTCGCCGACGAGCCAGCCGTGGCAATCGCCGCGCTCGCCGTACGCGAGGGCGAGGCTGGGCAGGCCGCGCCATCCGATCTTGTGGATGAGGCCGGTGACGGCGATGTCGTTGTCGACGAACGCGCCGTCCTCCATGCGGCGGCGCGGCACGCAGAAGAGCGAGACGCCCTTGATGCCGGCGGGCGCGCCTTTGATGCGCGCGAGCGTCATGTGCACGATGTTGTCGGTGAGATCGTGATCGCCGCCGGAGATGAAGATCTTGGCGCCGGCGAGCAGGTAGTGACCGTCGGCGGCGTCCGTGGGCGTGGCCGTGGTGGCGACGTCGGAGAGGCTCGAGCCGGCCTGCGGCTCGGTGAGCGCCATCGTGCCGCTGAACGTGCCCTCGTACATGCGCTTCATGTACGTGGTGCGCAGGTGCTCGTCGCCGAACGCCTCGAGGAGATGCGCCGCGCCTTGCGTGAGCCCGACGTAGCCGTACGCCGAGAGGTTGGCGGCCATGAGGTACGAGGTGGCGAGCGTGGTGACCGAGAGCGGCACCTGCTGGCCGCCGACGTCGTGCGGTCGCGGCGCGGCGGTGAGCCCGAGCTCGATCATGCGCGGCCAGAGCTCGCGCAGCCGCGGGTGCACGATGACGCGGCCGTGCTCGAGGCGGGCCGGCTGCTCGTCCATGGGCCGGTACGCCGGATAGAGCTGCTCGCGCGCGAGGCGGCGCGCGCTGTCGATCACCGCGAGGAACGTCTGGCGATCGTGGTCGGCAAAATACGGCAGCCGCGTGAGCCCGGGCAGATCGAGCGCGTCGTCGAGGAGCAGCTCGACGTCGCGATCGTCGACGAGCGGATTCGCGGCAGGGACGGCGGGCATGGCGCGAGTGTGCGCCCCGGTGTGGCAGAGGCACAAGCGCGGCTGCGCCCGCGGACAGGTCGTGACAGGATGGGCGTGATGCGAACTGCGTTCGTGCTGGGGATGGCACTCGCGCTCGTCGGCTGCAAGGACGGAGAGAGCCGTGCGCGCGGGGCGGCCAAGGACGTCGAGGGCGCGGGCCGCGACGTGTATGCCGCTGGCGAGAGCGCGTACGCGCACGGCAAGAGCGCCGTCGGCGTCGCGCGGACCGTGAAGGCCGAGCTCGACAAGGTCTACAAGACCGACAGCGACTACGACCTCGACATCACGCGCGCCGGCGCATCCACCGACCACGCGGCGAAGCTCGCGGCGATGCCACACGTGAGCGTGAACGGCGTCACCGTGGGCTACGAGGAAGCCGCGACGCGGTCGCTCCACGGCGTCGGTTACAGGAAGCACTTCCGTGCGACGTGGCGGCGCGGCAACGAGGACGTGATCGTGTCGTTCGCCACGCAGGACAACATCGACGCGGTCGCGTTCGCGAAGCTCGTCGAGAAGATGGTGCCGATCGTCGAGAAGGCCATGGACTGACGCGGTACAACCGCGGCATGGATCGCTGGAGCCACGCGCGCGAGCTGTTCGACGAGCACTTCTTCCCGCTGCGCGACGCCGGGTTCGCGCTGGAGCGGCTCCCCGACGCGCCGACCTACTGGAAGCTGCACGAGGTCGAGCTGCGCGAGCACTTCCCGCCCGAGGTCTTCTTCGAGCTGTACGCGCTGCGCACCGCCGACGAGAAGGAGAAGCAAGCGCAGATGGCCGCGCTTCGCGGTGGCGACCCGCTGCGCGACTTCACGGTCGTGCGCGCCGACGGCAAGGTCGTCGCCATGTTCTCCGGCGAGCAGAAGACGGACGGCATGTACCGCATGTGGCACACCAACGTGCACGCCGACTTCCGCCGGCGCGGGATCTATGGACACATCCTGCGCGGCACGATCGCGTACACGCGCGCGCTCGGCTTCGACACCATCACGAGCGAGCACGCGCCGGGCAACAACGCCGTCCTCGTCGCCAAGCTCCGCGCGGGGTTCCGTCTGTATGCGATGGAGATCGACCCGATGGCCGGCCCGTCGGTGATCGTGCGCTACTTTCACAATCCCGAGCACCTGGCCGCGTACGAGCTGCGCTGTGGCATGGCGACCCTGACGCCGCGGCTGCGCGCCCACGGCTTCGGCGCGTTCGCGACGCTGAAGGATCAGATCAGCGGAACCTGACGCGGCTGCCGGTTGTCGACCGGTCATGCCGTATCGCGATGGTGGCGACGACGCGCGCCGCGTGCACCTGCGCATGCTCGAGCGCATCACGGTGACCACGCCGTGCACGGAGAAGTGGCCGAAGATGGCGGGGGACGAGCGCGTGCGCCACTGCGCGCGCTGCGAGAAGGACGTCTACAACCTGTCGGCGATGTCCCTCGACGAGATCGCGACGCTGGTGCACGAGCTCGAAGGCAACCTGTGCGCGCGTTTCTACCGCCGGCCCGACGGCAGCATCGTGACCGGTGACTGCACGACCAGCAATCGCGCTCGTCGGGTCGCACGCCGCGCCGGCGCCGCGGTGGTCGCCGCGGGCATCGCCGGCGCCGCCGCCATCCTGGCCGCACCCCACGAGCCGTTCGCGCCGAACGCCGTCGTCCGCCTCGACGGTTCTGACCTCGGCGACGGCGACGACGGCGACGATGGCGACGATGGCGACGAGTACGCGCTTCCCGAAGGGATCGAGAGCGGCGGGGCGATCGGCATCGCCATGGGTGACGTCGCGTGGCGTTCGATACCACCCGTCGCGTCGACGGACGACTGATCAGAAACGCGCGGGCTGTTCGCGCGCGCCGGCCGCGACGAGCGCGTCCTTCTCGGCGGCGGTCACCGACGCCGTGAGGCGGCCGAAGTCGGCGCCCCAGACGTCGACCCACGCCGCGGCGCGATCGACCGCGTCGGTCGCGACGTGCGTCGCCGGACGATCGATGTCCTGTGCTGGTGCCGGAGGCACGAGCGGAAGCCGGTAGACCGAGACGGTGGCGGCGTCCTTGGTGCCGAGCAACCCGAGGATCTGGTGCACGCTGCGAGCCATGTACTCGCTGGTACCGCACCGGTACGACACCCGGCCGGCGCGCATGCGATACTCGGCCCGATGCCCAGCCAAGACGACATCCGCCGCGCGCTCGCCAAGAAGGGTTTCAGGCTCGACGATCCGCTCCCTCACGAGTGCCCGAAGTGCAAGGAGCGCGCGGTCGAGGTCTGGGTCCTGCGCGGCAAGGGCGGCGGCCGTGACATCGACGTGTGCGGCGCCTGCGGCCTGTCGAAGTCCTGGCGCCTGCGCCCGCTCCAGGATCGCGAAGAAGACACGTCGTTCGAGATCAGGTCGTTCCTCGGAATGCCGGCGTAGCGCGGCAATCGCAGTCAGCGGGTTCCGGCCCACGGGTCCGGGTACGGCCGCGCCTGCTTGACGTACAAGGTCGGCGCCTGGCCCGGCGCGGCCTGGTCGTCGAACTTGAACTCGACGTCCATGGCGTACCAGCCGTTGTTCCCCGACGCCGGCCCGTACGCGCGCGAGAAGCGATCGTGGATCGCGTCGAGCGCGACGCCGAGCTCGTGCAGCTGCGTCGTCGTGAGCACGTTCTGCCCCGGCGCCGTCAGGTTCGAGTGGCTCAGGTACGCCACCGGCTGATTGGGCAACCCGAAGTAGTAGAGGATCTGATCGCTGTACACGCCGGGCGGCGGCGACACGACCTCGGCGCCACCGCCGAGCTGCACGTTGATGTAGAGCGCCGGATCGTTGCCGGTCGGGTCGAACGGGTTGCTGGTCACGGCGACGCCGTTGGCTTCCTCGTCCTCGAAGTTCTCGTGGACGAGGAGCGCCATCGCGACCGAGTCGTGCGCGACGCCGTAGAACTCGCGCTCCTCGTAGCCGCGGAAGGTCCACACGTCGGCGTAGACGTTCTTGATCGCCGCCTCGACGTCGGGTCGATCCGTGATCACGCCCGAGTACGAGTTGTAGCAGCCGGCGCACGGGAACCCGTCGAGGTCCTCGCTGTTGCTGCTCGAGCGGAAACGCAGCTTGGTGACGCCCATCGCCTGCCACTCGGCTTCCTTCACGGCGAGCGCCGACAGGAAGCCGGCGTCGAGCGGCGCGGCCATGATGTCGGCGCGCAGCTGCGCCAGCGCCGCGTCGCGCACCGACGGCGAGGTCACGAACGCCGGGTCGTTCTCGAACGCGGCGATGCGCGCGAAGAAGCCGTTGTCGGTCATGAACTTCACGTACCAGTGGAGCGGAATGCCGAACGCGCGCTTGATGGGCACGTCGGGCGTGCGGCGCAGGATCGAGTACTGCGCCGACTTGCCGCCGTACGCCGCCACCGCGGTGCGGATGTTGCCGCGCAGCGTCTGGCCGGTCGTCGGCTCGGGCGTGACGTCGTCGAGATCGATCATCGCCGTGACGCTGGTGTCGACCGGCGGCAGGACGACCGGCGTGGGCGCGTGCGCGTCCCACCACGCCATGGCCTCGGCCGCCGTGACCTCGACGATGGTCCACGACGACGCGCCGACCTCGAGCTTGACCAGCTTGCCGTCGAGCGCCGTGAGGTCCGCGTTGTCGAGCGCGCCGCGCAACCCCATGTTGGGCGTGTGCCGGTTCCGCGACAGCACGTTGATGTGCGAGAGCGGAGTCTGGAACTCCTGCGTGATGATGCCCTGCACGACCGAGATGTCGTTGGGCGCCTCGTCGAGGACGACCAGATCCTGGTACGAGAGGTACTCGCTCGCGATCGCGGCGGCGGTCGTGAAGTGGAGGCGGCCGACCGCGGTGCCGAGCGACAGCGGCTGATAGTCGATGCCCGCGTAGAGCTCGTCGGTGGTGACCACCGGGATGCGCTCGGGGAGCTGCTCGGCGATGTCGGCCAGCTGCTCCGACGTGGGATGGAACGCGAGCTGCCGCCCGAAGTAGCCGTTCTTGCGGACCGCGTCGAACAGCTTGGTGACCATCTCCACCGACGCCGTGTCGTACGGCGCGAGCTCGAGCGTCCAGCGCTGCGGCTGCTCGTAATACGTGACCGCCCCGAGGAGGAAGCGGCGGTCGGGCGTGAAGTACATCTCGGCGTTGAAGTTGGCGAGCGAGCCGACCACCGGCAGGTCACCGCCCGAGAGGTGCATCGACACGAAGTCGAAGTGGATCTCGTAGCGCGTCGAGTTCTGGAAGTAGAGCGTGTCGGCGTCGGCCTGATCGAGGACGACCTTGCCCGAGCGCGCGCCGGGCAGCGTGACGTCGAGCGGCTCGGACGCGAGCGCCATGAAGTCGTCCTCGCACACGACCTGCGCCAGGAAGTCGGGCACGGCCGCCGCGTCGCCCGCGGGCACGACACACGCGCCCTCGGTGACGCCGTCGTAGTCCTCTCCACATCCCGGGCACGCCGCGGCGAGCGCAGCGGCGAACCCGGCGGTGACGAGCGCGCGCGTGCTCACGGCATCAGCGCGAAGCAGTAGATGCCGCCGTAGCCGCCGCCCGACCCGACGGTGTTCGAGTTGGGATCGGGCGGGCCCATCTCGACGATCGCGACCTCGGGCGCGCAACCCGACTCGGTGAGCGACGAGCTCCAGCCGTTGATCTCGGCGGTCTCGTCGCCGGGGAACCCGAGGCGCGGCCACGAGTGACCGACGCGCGGCTCGCCCTCGAGCGACTCGTTGCCGGCCTTGGCGGTCCAGTCGAGGCACGTGTAGCGCGCGCCGTAGAGCTGACCGTTGCGATCGGAGCCGGTGAGGAAGTCGTGGTTGTCGACGTCGCCGGTGCCGTCGGGATCGTGGTTGGGGACGCCGTCCTCGTTGGGGAAGTCGTTCTTGATGGTGGGGTCGCCGTTCTGGGGGCGGATGTCGCCCATCAGGTCGGCGAGCGTCGGCGCGAGCATGCGGCCCTGCCGGTCGT
This sequence comes from Kofleriaceae bacterium, assembly GCA_035525615.1. Classification (GTDB taxonomy): domain Bacteria; phylum Myxococcota_A; class Polyangia; order Haliangiales; family Haliangiaceae; genus UBA2376. The sequence goes on from DATLEB010000226.1 coordinate 37,629, forward strand.
ACCAGGGGCCGTTGCCGATGCGCGTGATCGCGTGGACCGGCTGGCCGTTGCCGCCGTCGGCGACGGACAGGTACGCGCGCCACTGCTTCACGCCCGAGCCGGGCATGGAGCGCTCGGCGATGGTCGTGCAGATCTTGTCCGCGCCGCGCAGGCCGGCGCCGGGGCCGGTCTCGCCGAAGCGCAGATCGCCGCCGAAGCCGTCCTGGCTGCCGGACAGCTCGCGCATGATGCTGAGGCTGGTGACGAAGAAGCTGAAGTTCGTGAGCGGTGGCCCGTCGATCGCCGCGTCGATGCTCGGCCCGTCGTCGTCGTCATCGCCGCTGCCACCGCCACACGCGGCGGGGATCAGGAGGGCGAGGGCTAGCCACAGGTGAGGTCGTCGCGACATATCTGGCCTTTCGGACACTCGGAGGTCTCGGTGCACGACGTCACGCCGGGCACCACGATGGGCATCTCGACCTGCGAGCGCAGGGCGAGGTCGACGCGGCCGGCGGAGATGACCGTCGAGCCGACTGCTTCGCGGGAAAAGACGATGGTCGGATACCCGGCGGCGCCGAGCGCGAGCAGACCATCGACGAGCACCGACGCGATCGTCAGCTGACCGTCGTCGGTGGTGGTGCACTCGATCTTGCCCTTGGTGCCGCCGTGATGACTGATGTCGAGCTTGATGTCGACGGTGGCGGCGGCGGCGTCGACAGGCGCGGTCCACGCGAGGTCGAGCGCGGTCGCCTGCGCGAGCGCGGGCTGGCTGGTCGTGACGGCGAGCGGCGGGATGCCGCGCGCGTCGACGGCGAACGCGCACGCGAAGTCGGCGTCGCTGGTCTCGATGGAGACGTCGTCGCCCTCGGCGAAGCCGGGATACGCGATCATCACGCTGCCCGGCGGCGAGTAGCTGTTCGAGATCGGCGTCATGTCGAAGCCGCCGCCCGTGCCGCCGGCGGTGAGCGCGAGCCCGGCGACGTGCACGGTGCCGACCGCCTGCTTGGTCGGATACGGCGCGCACGTGTCGTCCTCGATGCACGCCGCGCCCGAGCCGCACGGCGTCGCGCAGAACGGGACGCGCGGCGTGAGCAGCTTGCAGTCGCCCGACATCATCGCCGTCTCCCAGATGACGTTCTCGGGCGACGCGCCGTCGTAGACCACGCCGACGACGGTGGTCCGGCCCGGGGTGCCCGAGCTGGGCGGGACCAGCTCGATCTCGAAGGTGCCCACCCGCGTGGCGCCATCGCCCATCGACGGATCGCAGCTCGCGCCATCGTCGTCGCCGCCGCCACACGCCGGGGCGAGCGAGAGCGCGAGCGCGGACATGACGAGCGCCAGACGTGTCGGTTTCGCCGCGAGCACGAGGCGATACTAAGACAGAAACTCTTGAGGAAAGCTTACGAGTTACGAGCGACTGCAGGCATCGCTCCTGTCAGCACCGGCAAGATGTGCCTATAGTCGCGGGAATGCGGCGGTCGATGTTGCTGACTGCGGTCGTCATCACGGCGGCGTGTACCGGAAGCGGGACGGGCGACGACGACGGCGACGACGACGATGGCGGCCCCGACCCGAGCGAGACGGTGTTCGATCCGGGCAAGGTGTCGACCTTCGACATCGCGCTGCCGGCCGAGTCGGTAGCGGCGCTCCAGTCCGACCCCGAAACGTACGTTCGAGGCGCGCTCACCGTCGACGGCGAGACCGTCGCGGACATCGGCGTGCGCCTCAAGGGCGAGTGGAACTTCCGGCCGCTCGGGATGAAGGCGGCGTTCAAGCTCAAGTTCGACGAGCTCGTCCCCGGCCAGACCTTCCGCGGGCTCCGGCGGCTCGTGCTCAACAACGTGCACGAGGATCCGTCGTGGGTGGCGGAGCGGCTCACGTACCACGCGTTCCGCTCGGCCGGGCTGCCGGCGCCGCGCGCCGCGTCGGTGTGGGTCACGGTGAACGGCGAGGCGTACGGCCTCTACACGGTGCTCGAGGCCGAGGACAAGACGTTCCTGCGGCGCTGGTTCGACGATGTCTCGGGCAACCTGTACGAGGAGAACATGGAGGACCTCGTCGTCGGGAACGAGGGCGCGTTCGAGCTCGAGACCAACGAGCTGGCGAACGACAAGTCGGACCTGACGGCGCTGTTCGCGGCGGTGGCGGCGGCGGACGACGAGACCTTGCTCGAGGACCTGGCGGCGGTGCTCGACGGGCCGGCGTTCCTCCGGTACTGCGCGTACGAGGCGGCGGTGCTGCAGTGGGACGGCTACTGCCAGACGCGGTTCGGGCCCAACAACTTTCGCCTCTATCACGATCCGTCGACCGGACACTTCCACTTCATCCCGTGGGGCATGGACATGTCGTGGAAGTCGTACGAGCCGGACGCGCTCGATCCGTTCGACGCGCGCAGCCTGTTGTTCCAGAAGTGCCTGAACGGCGCGTCGTGCCGCGCGGCGTACGAGGCCGAGGTGCGCGCGACCGCCGACCGGATCGACGCGCTGGGCCTGCCGGCGCTCGTCGACACGTGGGGCGCGCAGGTGCGGCCGCACGTCATGACCGACCCCAAGAAGGAGGTCGACATGGACCGCTTCGAGGAGGCGCTCGCCGACGTGCGCGCGCACGCCGAGGCGCGGGCCGCCGAGCTACGCGCCGCGCGCCCGTAGCTCGTCGCCGTCGGCCACGGCGACACGGTCCGTCACGACTGACGCCTCGCCCACGCCTCGGCCCATGCGTGAAGCGGCGCGAGCCTGTCGAGCAACCCGCGGCCGTCGCCGGTGAGGCCGTAGCCGCGGTCGCTGTCGTGATCGATGACGCCGACGTCGCGGAGCTCCGCGAGCCGCGCGTTGAGCACGCTCGGGTTGGTGTCCGCCGCGTCCACCAGCGCGCGGAACGTCAGCCGCTCGCCGCGTAGCTCCCACAGCACGCGCAAGGCCGCTCGCCGCCCGAGCAGATCGAGCAGCGCCATGATCGGGCGGCCCGTGGTCGAGCCACGGACACGCCTTCCGGGTCGCGGGCTTACTGCCACGCTATGAAATCCATAGCAGCAATGATCATGCGGTGCTATGGATACCATAGCAAGGAGGCCCCGTGCTCACCGAAACCGCGACCGAAACCGCGACCGAAACCGAAACCGAAACCGAAACCGAAACCGAAACCGAAACCGGAACTCGCATCTCCCCCGCCGTGCCGCCCTACCCCGCCGAGATCCAGGCCTGGCTCGACAAGACCATGCCGCCGGGCGTCCCGCCGCTCGTCCTCTTCACGACGCTGGCCCGCGATCCGCGTCTCTTCCAGCGCTTCTTCGGCGGCGGGCTGCTCGACCGCGGCAACCTCACGCTCCGTCAGCGCGAGCTCGTGATCCTGCGCATCACCGCGCGCTGCCGCTCCGAGTACGAGTGGGGCGTGCACGTCGCGCTCTTCGGCGCGCGCGTCGGGGTCACGCCCGCTCAGCTCACGTCGCTGGTGAACGGCTCGCCCGAGGACGCGTGCTGGTCCGACGACGAGCGCGCGATCCTCCGGGTCTGCGACGAGCTCGACCGCTCGTGCGACCTGACCGCCGCCACGTGGAGCGCCGCACGAGCTCACCTCTCGGAGCCCGCCCTCCTCGAGATCCTCATGCTGTGCGGCTTCTACCGGACCGTGTCGTACCTCACCAACGCGCTGCGCCTGCCGCTCGAACGCTTCGCGCCCCGTTTCACCAGCGCCGGCTCGTGACACACTGACCGCATGGACCTGTCGCGCCGCGAGCTCTTCGCCGCCACAGCGGCCGGCCTCGGCGCCGCGCTCGCGGCATGTGGAGGAGGTGACGCGGACGCGATCGACGCGTCGCCGCCGAGCTGCACCGACAACGGCGCGCGCTCGATCATCCCGTACAACCACGGTCACACGCTCGAGATCCCCGCGGCCGACATCGCCGCCGGCACGCCGCGCAGCTACGACATCACGGGCGGCGCCGACCACTCGCACACGGTCGCGATCAGCGACGCGGACATGGCCATGCTCGCCACCAACGCGAGCATCCAGGTGATGTCGTCCGTCGGCGGCGGCCACAGCCACACCATCGACCTCCGCTGCCGCTGATCGCGTCAGCGTGAGCGTCAGCGCGTCAGCACGACGACGCGCGTGTCGACGTTCAGGATCTGCCCGTGCGGGTGACGCGCGAGCGGCGACGGCCAGTGCACGTGCCCGCAGATCGTGAGCGGCACCCGGTGCTTCTCGACGAGGCCGCCGATCAGCGGATGCCCCAGCTGTGCCTCGTCGCCGCGCGGCCCCTCGTGCAGCACGAGCACGTCGATCCCGTCGGACGCGAGCAACTCGATCAGCTCCAGCTGATCGTCCTCGGCGCGCCGGCCCTTCTTCGCCGGGTTGCCGGTGATGAGCCCGACGCCGCCGATGCGCAAGCCGTCGAGCGCGACCTCGTCACCGTCGAGCACGATCACGCGCTCGTCGCGCGCCACGTCGCTCACGTCGTCGTGGTTGCCGGCCACGCCGACCACCCACGCGAACGGCCCGGCGAACGCCGACCACACCGACGCCACGCTGCCGAACCCGCCGCGCTCGTTGGCGGCGGGCACGCTGTACATGTCGCCGGCCATGATCACGCCGCTGCGCTGCGCCGGTGGGATCTTGGCGTCGAACGCGAGCTCCTCGAGCAGCTCGGCCACGGCGACGCCGAGCAGCGTGCTCTCGCGCGTGCGCGGATCGGGCACGATGCCCTGCAGGTCGCTCGTCGCGATGATGGCGTCGAGCGTGTCAGGCAGCCCGCGCACACGGGCGCGCTCGACCACGAGGTGACAGACCTCGGTGCCTCCGCGCCGTGACGCGTTGAGGTAGCGGAGGTCTGCGACCGCCGCCTCCTCGATCTCCAGGATCTCGAGCATGAGTGACCATCATCAACAGTCGATCCGCTGGCTGTATGCCACCGGCAGATCTTTGCCGACGACCCACTCGATCATGTAGACGCCCAGAGGCTCCACATCGACCGGCCTGCAGATCACGCCGTACGGGCGATGGATCTCACAGGACCGACCCGGGACCTCGCACGGCACCTGCTTGGGCAAGGCCAGCGCGACCGCGATACCGAAGAACGCCGCATTGCGGCGCGCGCTCGTGGTCATGCGTGGATGATTCACGGAGCGCGCGCCCCTGAAACCCGATCGCCCAGATCAGCTCGGGGTGCCTTCCTTCTCGTTCTTGATGGTCTGGACCTCGGTGCGAATCGTCTGGGCGAGGTTCTTGAGCTCCTGCATCGCCGCGCGAACGCGCGTGCCGGCAGCCTTGTTACCCTCGGCGTAGAACTTGTTGAAGTCGGCCTCGGCGGCCGCGACAAGCGCCTTCAGCTCCTCGAAACGGCTCATGCTGGGGGCCTCCGCGCTGACGGACGTGTTGGTTTCTTCGTTCATGGGAGGGGTACCTTGCCCCAGGGGCCTGACAAGGCAAGTTCTGGAGACGATCCTCGCCTAGCAGAATACTGGCATTCGAGTTGCGCGCGTGTATCGTCGCGCGCTTACGCACGTTGGCACGCGAAGCGCAATCATCAGTCATCTGTTGGCCCGATGACGAGATTCACGGTGAACGACCGTGCGCCGCGGCGGGCCGTCACCGGTACCGACGTACCGGGCGGATGATAGATGAGGAGGAACCAGACGCCTTGATGGTGGAGCTCGACGACCGACTTGTTGTCGACGGCCGTGATCACGTCGCCGTCCGCGAGTCCGGCGAGGCCCGCTGGGCCGCGAGGTGACACGCGGAAGAGGCGCGACACCAGCGACGGCGGATCGAAGTCGGCGCCGAAGCCGCCGATGGTTTGCGTCGGATCCTGGCGGATCGCGACCACGGGCACCTCGAGCTGGAGGCGTTCGCCGGGCGCGACCGTGATCAGGCGCAGGCCCTGGGTGTAGACGGCCCCCGACGGCCAGCACGCGATCGCGACGTCACCGGCCGCGACCGCCGGCAGCTCGAAGACGCCGTTGCGATCGCTCTGCGCGCCGGTGCCGATCGCGCCGCTCGTGCGCGACTCGCCGGCCCGCGCGAACACGTTGCACCGCATGCCCTCGACGGGACGGCCGGTCTCGAAGTCGCGCACCGTACCGGTGATCGACCCGGTTCCTCCGCCGGTCAGCGCGACACGTGCAGCCTTGCCGGCGGTGACGGTCACGGGCGCGCTCGCGACCTCGGTGTCGGTGAACGCGGACACGAGGTACGCGCCGGGGCCGAGCGACGGCACCGTGAACGTGTTGCCGGTGACGGTGCCGCGCAGCGGAGCCTCGGCACCTCGCGCTTCGTCGCGCACCGCGATGACCCGCACCACGGCGTCGAAGCCGGCGAGCGTGCCCTCGATCGATCCGGCGGAGGGCAGCACGATGCTCACGTCGCGGCGACCGGCGGCGATGTTCGACACGATGGTCTCGAGCCCGGCCGCGGTGCGCACCTGGATGGCGTGCGGACCGCTCGACAGATCGTCGACGGTGAAGCGGCCGTCGACGTCGGTGATCGTCGTCGTCTGCTGGTACCAGCGCCAGAAGTGCGGCTCGGCCCCGGGCTCGGTGCGCTCGGCGGCGACGTGCGCGTCGGGGACGGGAGCGCCGGTCTCGTCGACGACGCGGCCGCTGATGGCGAGGTGATCGACGCGCACGGCGAGCACGATGCCGGTGAGCTCCGACGCGCCATCGGCGAGCGTGAAGACGGGGAACTGGTCTCCCTGAGCGGGTCGGAGCGTGGTCGCGGTGCGCACGCCCAGGCTGATGAGGGGGCGATACGTGCCGCCGATCATCATCGTGGCGCGGTAGCTGCCGTCGGCGGACGTCGTGGCGAGGCCGACGTCGTCGACCGACGTGTGGCGGAACGCGACCGAGACGTTCGGCACGGGCGCGCCGTCCTGATCGACGACGCGGCCGGAGATGGCGGCGCCGTACGGCATGTCGATCGTGACCTCCTTGGTCTCGCCGGCGGCGAGCTCGATGTCTTCCTTCGCGCGGCCGAACGCCCCCTGGCGATCGCTCGAGGCGAAGGCGACCCACTTGCCGGGACGGAGCCCGCGCGCCGCGAAGCGCCCGTCGCCATCGCTGACGATGGGGCCGAGCTCCTGCGAGCTCATACCCTGCAGCTCGATCAGCGCGCCGGTCGCCGGTTTGCCGTTGCGTAGAACCGTGCCGACGATGGCGCCGAGCGGCTTCACCGAAAGGACGACGCCGTCGTGCTCCGGCTTGGACACGGTGAAGGTCGTGGGCTTCTCGACGTCGTACGGGCGGGCGAAGAACCGCACCGTGCCGCGCGGCACGCGATCGAGCACGAACGTTCCGTCGGACTGCGAGACCGCGTCCGCCGACGGGCGGCGCGTGTCGCCGACGCGGGCGGTGATGGTGGCGCCGGCGACCGGCTTCCCATCCTCGACGACGGTGCCGCGCACGACCGAGCGCGTCTCGAGGACGAGCTCGACCGGCTCGGAGGTCTGGCCGGCCTCGACGATGATCGGCGTCTCGCGCGCGGTGGCGAGGTTGTCCGCGATCGCGTCGAGGAAGTGCGGACCGGGCGCGACGTTGGTGATGCGGAACGTGCCGTCGGAGCCGGTCACCGCGCCTCGCGCGGCGGTGCGCTCCACGCCCCACTGCCCGCTCACGAGCGCGACCGCGGCGTGAGCGACCGGCTCCCGCGTGTCCTCGCGGATCACACGCCCGACGACGATGGCCTCGGGGACGAGCGCGAAGTCGAGCTTGCGCCGGCCCCACACCTGCGTCTGATAGATGATCGCGCCATAACCCTCCGCGGTGACCTCGGTGACCACGAACTTGCGCCCACCGACGACGCAGAGCTCGTACGCGCCGGTCGCGCTCGAGAGCACGCTGCTGCCGCGCGCCAGCGACGGATCGGAGCCGTCGCCCGAGGCGCTGTTCGAGAGCCACTGCACGCGCGCGCCCTCGACGGGACCACCCGACGCGTCGCGCACGGTGCCGAACACGGCGTTGTCGCACGGGCCGAGGCGGAGCTCGAGGTGGTCGGGCGGCGGCGCGATCGTCGGATCGCGCAGATCCACGCTGCGCGTGTCGCCGGTCAAGCCGGGCGCCGAGGCGGTGACGGTGTACGACGCGGCCATGCGCGCGCCGAAGTCGAACGCGCCGGCCGCGTCGGTCCTCACGCTCGGCGGGACACCGAGACCGCCCATGGTGGAGATGCTGCCGAGCTCGACGGCGGCGCCGGCGACGGGTTTGCCGTCGAGCGTGAGCACGCGACCGGCGACGCGGCGAGGCTTCACGCCCCGCTGACCGAACCATTCGAGCGGCGGCGTTCCGGCGGTGATGACGTTGACCGCCGCGCCGCCGGGCTCGCCGGCGGTGCCACCGGGGTCACCGGCGGTGGTGCCCGATCCGCGGCCGCCGTTGTGCGCGGCGTTGGAGGCGCGCTTGTCGTCCTTGCCGCGAACGACGACGAACACCGCCGCCCCGACGGCGAGCAAGAGCAGGAGGACGATCGCGATCGCGACCTTGGATGTCTTCTGTGCCACGAGAGCCCCTTTCGGGAGCGCGAGGAGCGTCACGACCCACTGCTTGCGACCGCCGGTCTCGTCGAGCCACGCGCGCAGCTGATCGACCGCCGTCTTCATGCGCCAGCGCACGGTGCCCGCGGGCACTCCCTGCGCGCGCGCGATGTCGGCGAGCGACACGCCCTCGCTGTAGTGCAAGAGCACCGTGCTGCGATACGGCTCCTCGAGTCGCAGGACCAGATCGACGAGCCGCCGCTGCGCCTGCGCGCGCACGACGAGGCTCTCCGGCGTCGGCACCTCGTCGGGCTCGGCCGTGCCGACCAGCGTCGCCGCCTGCTCGCGCGCCGACCGCCGCCCCTCGCTGCGCGCGCGCATGCGAAACGCATCGCGCAGCACCTTCGCGAGCCACGGCCGCAACGACTCGCGCGCCTCCGGCGAGCGCCGCGCCGCCGCGATCCACGTCTCCTGCACCAGGTCCTCGGCAACATCCGCATCACCGACCAGCCGCACCGCGAGCGCACGCAACCATCCGCTGTGCGCCAGCAGCTCCTCGGCCGTCGTCTCGGGGTCGTGACGTCCCATTCGCTCCGCCAGTGTCCTGCCGCCGCTCGCGGAAGTGTTGGGTCAGATCGGCGTCACGACGAGCTGCGCCGGATCGAAGGTGATCTGCACGCGATTCCCTACGTGGGGAGCGATGGCGATCGTGCGGGTGAGCTCGACGAGGCGCGGCGCCGTCGGGGTCGCGGCGTCGCCGCGGAGGCTGATGCCCACCTGAAGCTCGACGGTGCCGGGGCGCACGAGCGCCCGCATTCCGCGGCGGCCCATCGCGGATGCGCCGCCGTAGACGCCGGCGTAGTCGGGGCCCGGCAGCCCGCAGCTCTCGGGGCTCTCGCCGTCGATGCGCCACCAGACGCCGTGGAACGGCGGATGTCCGGGCGCGACCTCGAGCGCGAGCCACGTCGACCGGCCCGGCGCGCGCGCGCCGCGGAGGTACGCGCGCACCTCGTCGAGGATCTCGGGCGGTGTCGCGGCGGCCGGCTCGCCGACCAGGAAGTCCTCGATCGCCTGCTCGCCATCCACCATGTTCGCGAAGCACGCCGGGTTGCTGTCGAAGTAGATCCACACCAGCTCGAGCGAGCGCAGGAGCGACAGCTGCCACGAATCTCGCCGCCACGTGCGCGCCTCGAGCGCGTCGTAGCACCACCGGTCGGGACCCTCGTCGGGGGCAGCGTCCTCCATGCCGCCGATCGTACCCGGCCCTCGCGTTCCCGCTAGAATCCGGGCATGGGGAGAGCTCTCGGCGCCGTCGCCCTCGTCCTGTTCGTCGCCGCCTGCGGGAACGACGAGGTCACGGGCGTCGATGCGGCGCAGTTCGATGCCGCGCAGAGCGACGCCGCCGAGGTCGATGCCACGTTGCTCGACGCCGCCTTTGACGCGGCAGCGGTCGACGCGGCGCAGATCGATGCTGCGCAGATCGACGCTGCGCAGATTGACGCCGCCCAGATCGACGCCGCCCAGATCGACGCCTCCCAGATCGACGCGACCCCGGCGCAGGCCTTCAAGGCGAGTCTCACGCCTCGCCAGGAGGTCCAGGAGCCCCCGGTATCGAGCACCGCCTCGGCCAGCGCCACCTGCGCGCTCACCGGAATGCAGCTGGTCTGCACCATCACCGTCTCCATGCTCTCCGACGTGCAAGCGGCTCACATCCACGGCCCCGCACCCGCGGCCCAGAATGCGGGCGTCGCGGTAGGCCTCACGCTGCCGGTCACCGACCCGCAGACGTTCAACCTCACCGCGCAGCAGGTCGCCGACCTCGAGGCCGGTCACCAGTACCTCAACATCCACACCACCGGCTCGCCCAGCGGAGAAATCCGCGGCCAGCTCATCCGCGACAGCGAGATCCTCTACGCCACGCAGATGACCGGCGCAGGCGCTGGCCGCGGCTTCGCCGGGTGCATCGCCAACGCGGCGCGCACCCAGCTCTCTTGCAGCGGTAGCGCCATCGCGCTCGCCGAATCACTCGTGTCCGCGCAGCTCGTGAAGTTCGACGGATCGACGGTCGCCGCCACGTTCACCATCGACGCCGCCGGCACGTCGCCGAGGTTCAGCGGCAGCGCGGTCATCTCACCGTCCGACTTCGCCGAGCTCTCCACGTTCGGCTGGTCCGTGCGCCTGTCGGGCTCGACGCTCGCCTACTCCGGCTCCCTCACGGCGCAGTGACATGGAAGACACCGTCCGCCTCCGCTGCCCGTACTGCCGCGAGATGGTCGATCTCTACGTCGACCCCGACACCACCGGCTCGTTCGTCGAGGACTGCGCCGTCTGCTGCCGTCCCTGGCTCGTCTCCGTCGAGCGCGACGAGCGCCGCCGCCTCCGCGTGCACGCCTCCCGCGCGCAGTGACTCACCAGCCCGAGCGCTCCTTTGCGGATGCCTTGGCCAGGAACTCGCGCAGCTTCGCGACCTCGAGGACCTTGATGTTGCATGTCGCTCGCACCGGCTTCCCGTCCGGGTTGAACATCGTGTACTTCGTCGACACCGACTGCAGGACGCCCTGGAACTTGGTCGCCTTCTCGGGCCACACGACCTGAACGATCGACGGACGCTTGCGCGACTCGTCGTTGCTGTCAGCGTCCATCACCTCGATGAGCTGCATCAACTTGTCGACGTACTCCTTGCTGACGTCGAGGTCCTCCTCGTAGCCGTCGAACATGAGCTCCATCGACAGCGTTCGCGCCGGCGAGCTCGAGTACTCCAGGTCCGCGCCGTTGTTCTTCGTCGTCTTGTGCGGCGCCCACTCCGCCGATTTCTCGAAGGAGATCTCCTTCGGGTTGTACTGAGCGGTCAACGTGACGTCGATCTCCATCCCGACGATGGCGACCTTTTTCGCACCTGGATACATGAGCTCGGACATGGATGCTCCGCGAGGCATGGTTTGGCGGCCCCTATCGACGCCACCCCGCCGCGGTTTCCGATCTTTCTTGCGGCGATCCCGTCGCCCCCCTAACCGGCTGATTTCACGGGGCTCGTCGCCGGCCCTTCGCTCGATCGGACGCTCGCAGCCCCCGGCACGCTCCGGCAGCCGCGGGCACGCCGGCGACGTGTCAACCGGCGGACTTCTCAGGATTCGGCGCGGGCTGCACCCAGTACAACTGTTTGTGCGCGCGGGCCTCGTACCCCGCCCGCTCCGCCTCCGCCTCCGCCTCGCTCGCAAAGACGTCGATGCGCACGCGGTTGCCGTTGTCGTCCTGGCGCCAGAGCTCGAAGCGCATCGCTCGACTGATGCTCACGCGGGGCGCATCTCTT
>DATLEB010000255.1:0-2404 GCA_035525615.1 Kofleriaceae bacterium
CACGCGGCCGGTGAGGTCGCCTCGTCGATCGCGGTGCACGAGATCCGCGACGCCGTGTACGGCAACCGCGACCTGATCGAGCGCTACCGCGCCGACGGCGCCGGCGTGCAGGCGCTCGAGATCCTCCAGATGCTCGAGCACGCGGTCCAGTCGGCGTGCTCGACGGTCTACAACCGCGCCCAGACCGACGCCGAGAAGCGCGGCATGGGCACGACGGCGTCGGTGCTGCTCATCGCGGGCGCGCCCGACCACCTGCGCGGCTTCATCGCGCACGTCGGCGACAGCCGCATCTACCTGGCGCGTCAGAACCAGTCGCACCAGTTGACCGAGGACCACTCGCTCATGAACGAGCTGGTGCGGCGCGGAAAGCTCAAGCGCGATCAGGTCGAGAGCTCGCCGTACAAGCAGTTCAAGAACGCGGTGACGCGCGCGGTGGGTGTGTACGCGTCGGTCGAGGTCGACACCTTCGACTTCGACATCTTGCCGGGTGACCGCTTCCTCCTGTCGAGCGACGGGCTGTACGCCTATCTCGACGAGACCACGCTGCCGGGGATCCTGGGCGACGGCGAGGTCAAGGAGGTCCCCAAGAAGCTCATCGACCTCGCCAACGAGGGCGGCGGCCACGACAACATCACGGGCGTGGTCATCCGCGTCGGCGACGGCGCGGCCTCGCAGGCGCAGCCCAAGGTCGGCGAGGCGTCGCTCAAGCTCGACGCGCTCAAGGCGATGCAGATGTTCCGCTACCTCTCGTATCGCGAGCTGGTGCGCGTCGCCAACTCGACGACGGTGAGCGAGCACGCCAAGGACGAGCCGGTCTTCGCCGAGGGCGATCCCGGCGAGTCGATGTACGTCGTCATGACCGGCTCGGTGAAGCTGTCGAAGGCCGGCGTCGCCGTGGCGCAGCTCGGCAAGGGCCAGCACTTCGGCGAGATGGCGCTCATCGATCGCTCGACGCGGTCGCTGTCGGCGACGGCGACCGAGGACACCATGCTCGTGGTCGTCCGGCGCAAGGACTTCTACGAGATCATCAAGAAGGAGCCCGAGCTCGCGACCAAGCTCCTGTGGAGCTTCGTGCAGGTGCTCGGCGCACGCCTGCGCAAGACCACGAGCGATCTGAGCGACGCGCTCCACGGCGACAAGCACGGCGTGGACACGACCGCCGAGAATCTGTTCCAGGATTGAAGCAGTCGCGCCACATCCTGATGTTGGCCGGCATCGTGGTCGGCGCTGCGGCCGGGCTCGTCGCCAACGAGCTGGTCGCGCGCGGCGTGGTCGAGAAGTGGGTGATCGACGGGATCATCGAGTGGGCGGCGTTCCCGGCGGGGCAGATCTTCCTGCGCCTGCTGATCATGCTGTCGATCCCGCTCATCTTCTCGGCGCTGGTGAGCGGCATCTCGGAGCTCGAGCCCAAGGCGCTCGGGCGCATGGGGCTGCGCACCCTCGGGTTCACGACCATCGTCTCGGCGCTGGCGGTGGTGACCGGGCTCGCGCTCGTGATCGGGCTGGCGCCCGGTGAAGGCGACAACACCGCGCTCGTGAAGCTCGCCGAGGAGCTGGCGGCCGGAAAGCCGCCGGTGAAGCCGGCCGAGGGCGCGGGCATCACGGGGGTCGTGACCATGATCCCGACCAACCCGATCGCGGCGGCGGCGAACGACAACACGCTCGGCGTCATCATCTTCGCGCTCGTGCTCGGCGTCGGGCTGGCGGTGGTGCGGACGGAGAACAGCCGGCGCCTGCGCGAGGCCATCAGCGGGCTCAACGAGGTGTGCATCTGGCTCGTCGACGTCGTGATGCGCATCGCGCCGATCGGCGTGGCCGGGCTCCTGTTCGCGAGCTTCGCGAACCTCGGGATCGGGCTCCTCGAGCGGATCGGTGCGTACGTCGGCGTGGTCGTGTTCGCGCTCGCGTTCCACAACTTCGTCACGTACTCGGTGATCGTGAAGCTGATCGCGCGGCGCTCGCCGATCGCGTTCTTCTCGCAGATCCGGCTGGCGATGGCGACCGCGTTCGCGACGTCGTCGTCGGCGGCGACCTTGCCGACCACGCTGGCGGTCGCCGAGAAGGAGGTCGGGCTGCCGCGTCACGTGAGCCGGTTCGTGCTCACGGCGGGCGCGTCCATGAACCAGAACGGCACCGCGCTCTTCGAGGGCGTGACGGTGCTCTTCCTGGCGCAGGTCTTCGGCGTGGACCTGACGCTCGGCCAGTCGCTGGTCGTGATGCTCATCTGCGTGCTGGGCGGCATCGGGACGGCGGGCATCCCCGGCGCGTCGCTGCCGGTGATCGCGATGATGATGGCGATGTACCGGATCCCGGCCGAAGGGCTCGCGCTCATCCTCGGCGTCGATCGCCTCCTCGACATGTGCCGCACGACGGTGAACGTCGCCGGCGATCTCGTGGTCGCGGC
>DATLEB010000259.1:0-42660 GCA_035525615.1 Kofleriaceae bacterium
CTGCCCCTTGTTCATGGCCGCCTCGGCCGCAGTCAACGCCACGGCGCCGGCGTCATCAGCGCGCGCCACCCTCGGCCCGACACCCACGCCGAGCCCGACCAAGATCGCGATGACCTGCGAGACCCCCGAACGCCGAAGAGCGAGCATCGCGCGATGATAGCGCCGTCCCGAACGACGCCGGTGCACTTCTGAAGTGCCCAGGGACGGAGTTGAACCGCCGACACGCGGATTTTCAGTCCGCTGCTCTACCAGCTGAGCTACCTGGGCGTGGGAGGCGAAAGCTACAAGGCGACTGGGGGCTTGTCCACCGGGGACGCGCCGTTTTCGGTGCGAAGCGCCTCGGCCACGGTTCGCAGAAGATCGGCGGCGGTGAACGGTTTTCGCAGGAGGCGGACCGACGAGGCGAGCACGCCTTGCGGGGCGAGGACGTCCTGATCGTAGCCGCTCATGTACACCACGCGCGTCGCCGGGCGGACGGCCTTGATCTCGTCGAACATGCGGCGGCCGTTCATGCCGGGCATGACGACGTCGGTGAGGACGAGGTGGATGTCGTGCGGGTGGCCGGCGGCGAGGCGGATGGCGTCCTCGGGGCCGGGCGCGCTGAGCACGTGGTAGCCCTCGCGGCCGAGGAGGCGGATGACGAGGCCGCGCACCGCCGGCTCGTCCTCGACGACGAGGATGGTGTGCGACGCGCGGCCGCTCGACGCGAGCGCCGCCGGGATGATCCGGATCTCGCTCGACTTCGACGGCACGCCGCCGCTGGCCGGCAGACGGATCTCGAAGCGCGTGCCCTGCCCGACCACGCTCGTCACGCGGATCGAGCCGCCGTGCTGCTGGACGATGCCGTACACCGTGGACAGCCCGAGGCCGGTGCCGCGCGCGAGGCCCTTGGTCGTGAAGAACGGCTCGAAGATGTGCGGGACGGTCTCCTCGTCCATGCCGCAGCCGGTGTCCGCGACGACGATGCGCACCTCGTCGACGTCGTCGAGCACCGAGATCTTGAGGACGCCGCCGCCCGGCATCGCGTCGCGCGAGTTGATGGCGAGGTTGAGCAGCACCTGCTGGAGCTGCATCGCGTCGGCGCGCACGACCACGCCGGCCTCGAGCTCGAGCTCGATCGTGATGGTCTCGGGGAGCGTGCGCCGCAAGAGCTTCACGGTGCGGCGCACCTCCTCCGCGGGATCGAGGTCGCGCAGCTCGAGCACCTGCTTGCGCGAGAAGGCGAGCAGCTGCCCGACGAGGCCACGCGCGTCGAGCGCCGCGGTGACGATCGACTCGACGAGCTCGAGGCTGGCCGGTTGCTCGCGCAGATCCTCCTGCAGCATCTCGCTGCACATGAGCACGGGCGTGAGCAGGTTGTTGAGGTCGTGGGCCACGCCGCCGGCGAGGAGCCCGACCGCCTCCATCTTCTGCGCCTGACGCAGGCTGTCCTCGAGCGTGACCTGCACCTGCTCGACCTCGCGCCGGCGGAAGCCCTCGATCACGAGCGACACCTGATCGGCGACCGATCCGACGAAGGCCTGCTCCTCGAGGGTCCACGAGCGCTGCTCGCCGACGTGCTCGTGGCACACCACGCCGATCACGCGCCCGCCGATGCGGCACGGCGCATCGAGCACCGACGTGACGCCGTTGGCCGCGAAGTACGCGGCGCGCTCGGCGGTGAGCGGATCGCGCGGCGCATCGTCCGCGACGATGGCGCGGTCGCGGCGGATGGCCTCGAAGTAGCGCGGGCACGCCGACGCCTCGATGGAGTCGCCGGGCACGATCATCCCGGCGCCGCTGTCGACGCGCGTGAGGCAGCGCAGCAGCTCATTGCCCTCGTCCAAGATCCACACGCCCACGCGCGCGACCTCGAGCGCGTGCGCGATGTCGGTGCAGCTCGCGTTCAGGATGGTGCCGAGGTCGGTGCCCTCGACGAGGCGACCGGCCATGCGGCGGAGCGCCTGGTTCTGGCGGATCACGACCTGGCGGCGGCGCAGCTCGACCTGACGCACGC
Source organism: Kofleriaceae bacterium (assembly GCA_035525615.1). GTDB lineage: Bacteria > Myxococcota_A > Polyangia > Haliangiales > Haliangiaceae > UBA2376. The sequence goes on from DATLEB010000259.1 coordinate 1,997, forward strand.
GCACCTCGTCCGAGACGTCCTTGCACGCGGCGACGACGGTGCCGCCGTGCTCGCGCCAGCCGCGCAGCTCGAGCCAGCGCTCGACGCCGTCGGGCGCCACACGAAAGCGCACGTCGATGCGTCCGCGCGCCGGCAGCTCGCGTAACGCGCGCCTCACGGCGTCGCGATCGTCGGGTGAGACGCGCTCGACGAGATCGTCGCGTCCGATCGTCGTGTCGGCGGGCAGTCCGACGAGCGCGCCGCCGCTCACCCGGCAGGTCTCACCGCGAGCGTCCCACACCCACACCGACACGCCCGCTGCTGCCAGCGCGATGGCCTGCGCGCGCTCGCTGCCGGGCTCGACCGACTCGTCCACGCACGACCATCGTACGCCGTTCCGGGCGCCGAGATGCACCTCCCTCCCGTGCTAGAACGGTGGGGTCATGCCGTCGACCGAGCCCAAGACGAAGGTCCAGACACCCGATGAGGGTGAGGACCTCGCCCGGATCGGCCAGCTCATCGATGGGCGCTACCGGCTCGACAAGCTGCTGGGGCGCGGGGGTATGGGGGTGGTCTACAAGGCCGAGCACATCGCGATTCGACGTCCTATCGCGATCAAGCTGCTCCATCCCTCGCTGGCCGCCATTCCGGAGCTGCGCGCGCGCTTCGAGCGCGAGGCGATCGCCATCGGCCGCATCGATCACCCCAATTGTGTGGGGGTCTCCGACTTCGGCCGGCTGGGCGACGGCACACTTTTCCTCGTCATGGACCTGCTCGATGGGCGCTCGCTCGGAGAGTTGATGGACGCCGAAGCGCCGCTACCGGCGGAGCGCGCGCTCAGGCTGCTGCGTCACGTGCTGTCGGGGCTCGGACACGCCCATCAGCAGGGCATCGTGCACCGCGACGTGAAGCCGGAGAACGTGTACGTCGTCTCGACGGAGACCGAGTCCGAGTTCGCCAAGATCCTCGACTTCGGCATCGCGAAGATGATGGACGGGCGCGAGGTCGACGACGGCGTGCGGCTCACGCAAGCCGGCGTCGCGTTCGGCACGCCGGTGTACATGTCGCCCGAGCAGGCGCTCGGCTCGCCGCTCGACGGACGCAGCGATCTCTACGGCGCGTCGGTGATGGCGTACGAGATGATCTGCGGGCGGCCGCCGTTCTGGTCCGACGACAAGCTCGAGATCCTGTCGATGCACACGTCGCGTCCGGCGCCGTCGATGGTGGAGATGCTGTCGCGCGTGCAGGGCCAGTCGCGCGGCGTGCCGGCGGCGGTCGAGGAGATCATCCGCAAGGGCCTGGCCAAGCGGCGCGAGGAGCGGTGGACGACGGCGGGCGAGTACATCGCGGCGATCGATCAGGTGCAGGCGCTGCTCGTCGATCCGACGTACGAAGGACCGAGCGCGCCGCCGAGCACGAACGACGGCGGGCTCACGCCGACGCCCGCGCTCGCGCTCGACGCGCGCACGCCGCTCTCGTCGGGGCCGGTGCTGCTCGCGCACAACAAGCGCAAGGGCAAGGGCAAGAGCGGGCCGTCGCTGCACGTGATCGCGGGGCTCGCGCTGGTCGGCGCGGCGGCGCTCGGCGTGCTGATCGCGGTGCTCCTGCGCGATCCGGCGCCGGCGCGACCGAAGAGCCTCGACCCGACCACGACGGCGGGCAAGGCGGCGGCGCTGCTCGATCGCGGCAAGGCGGGCGAGGCGATCAAGGTGATCGAGGCGGCGAAGAAGGAGACCGCGACCGATCCGGAAGCGCAGCTCTTGCTCGGTCACGCGTACCAGGCGCAGCGCAAGAACGGCGACGCGGTCGCAGCGTACAAGCGCGCGGTCGAGCTCGATCCGCGCAAGGTGAGCGACACGTCGATGCGCTCGGCGCTGCGCACGATCTCGACGGACACCGAGATCGACGCCGCGATGGCGGCGCTCGCGCTGCGGGTGAAGATCGACGACGGCGAGGCGAAGAAGACGCTCATCGATCTCGCGGGTGGGAGCGACATGGCGCGGCGTCGTCCGGCGGCGGCGGTCGCTGAAAAGCTCGGCCTCGGGCACGAGGTCAACTGGCTGCAGAGCTATCTCTACGATCTCGAGCAGCGCGATCTGTGCACGCAGCGCAAGGACGCGGTCGCGAAGCTGCGCGCGCTCGGCGACAAGCGCGCGCTCCCCGCGCTCGAGCAGGCGCTGTTCCGCAAGGGCAAGGTCGGCAAGTGGAAGGGCAAGAACGTGAACGAGTGCCTCGTCGACGACGCGAAGGCCGCGATCACGTTCCTCGCGGGCGTCCAGCCGTGAAGCTGTGCGCGGCGATCGCGGTGGCCGCGGCGTTGCTCGTGGCGGCGCCGGCGCGCGCGCGCGCGGACGAGCCGAGCGATCGGCGCATCTTCGGCGTCGGTGTCGCGCTCGCGCTGCCGACGTGGTTCTTCGGCACCGTCACGCACGAAGGCAGTCACGCGCTCGCGGCCGAGCTCGTCGGTGGCGACACGATCCAGTTCCGGCCGTGGCCGGGGCGCGCGCCGATCACGGGCGCGTTCCAGCTCGGGCTCACGCGCGTGCGCGGGATCCATGGCGATGGCGAGCGCGTGTTCTTCTTCATGGCGCCCAAGCTCACCGACGTCGTGCTGCTCGGCGGCTACGTCGCGCTGTACGAGACGAGCGCGTATCCCGACGGCGCGTACGGACAGCTCGTGCTGACCGTGCTCGCGACCGGATGGTGGATCGACTTCGCGAAGGACACGCTCGCGTTCTCGCCGCACAACGATCTCGTGAAGACCATGAGCATCCTCGGGCTGCGGACCGAATGGCAGCGGCTTCCGGTGCGGGTCGGGTTCGCGGCGGCGTCGGTCGGGCTGGGCTACCTGGTGTGGCGCGGGCACGACCGGCTGTTCGCCGTGAACGATGCCCCCGGGACGGCACGGAGCGCCCCGCTGGTGCTGCCGGTCCTCACGCGGGTCTTTTGACTCCAGCGGTTCGCCCCGAGGTGGCGGGACTTTCCCCCCCACCTGAGATAGACGGTCGGCAACGGCGCACGTAGATCCGCGTCATCAGACCGAGATGTTGCTGGCCCGTGCCTTGCTCTACTGCGGGCTGTGGGGATCACGTCCGTGCCACCCGAGCGTCCGACTGCCGCGGCCCGACCGCAGGCGGGGCGGACCGCTGCGGTGGCGCTGACGCGGCGCGCAGCGGGCGGCCGGTACGTCCTCGGCGAGCTGCTCGGGCGCGGCGGCATGGCGGAGGTGTTCGCCGGGCAGGCGCTCGGCAGCCTCGGGTTCCAGAAGCCGGTCGCGATCAAGCGGCTGTTGCCGGAGCGCGCGCGCGACGAAGAGTTCGTCGGTCGGCTGGTGGCGGAGGCGAAGCTTCTGGTCGCGCTGCAGCACACCAACGTGATCAGCGTGCTGGATCTCGTGCGCGAGGGCGACGACGTGTTCCTCGTGATGGAGTTCGTCGACGGGCCCAGCCTCCGGCAGCTGCTCAACGTGCGGCGGATGCGGAACGGCGCGCCGCACCTGTCGCTCGGGCTGGCGGCGTACGTGGTGCAGGCGGCATGCGCCGGGCTGGAGTATGCGCACGCGCGGCCGACCGGCGCGATCATCCACGCCGACGTGAGCCCCTCGAACGTGCTGCTCACGAAGGCGGGCGAGGTGAAGGTCGCCGACTTCGGGATCGCGCGGCGCGAAGGCATCGCGGCGGCGGTCGAGGGCAAGTGGGCGTACATGCCGCCCGAGCAGGCGCGCGGCGAGGCGCTCACGCCGCGCAGCGACGAGTTCGCGCTGGGCGTCGTGCTGTACGAGCTGATCACGGGCGTGCACCCGTTCGCGCGGCGCGTGAGCGAGCACGGTCGCGAGGAAGGTGCGGTCGAGAACGTGCGGCCGCCGCGCGCGCTGCGGCCGGAGATTCCGCTGCACCTCGAGGCGGCGTGTCTGCGCGCGATGGCGCCCGAGCCGGCGGACCGGTACGCGCGGCTGCAGCAGCTGCACGACGCGCTCGCCGAGATCCGGTTCGCGTGCGGATGGCGCGAGGGCGCGGCCGAGCTGGCGGCGGTGATCGCGGAGCTGGGCGTGAGCGCGGGCGAGGAGACCGCGGTGGACCGGAAGCCGGCGCCGTCGAAGACGCAGGTCACGTCGAACCCGGTGACGCTGGTGACGAAGTCGCTGATCCTCGAGGGAACGGATCCGTCGCACCCGAAGGCGGCGCAGGCGGGTGGTGTCAGTGCCGTGAGTGGCGCGGGCGCGAGTGGCGAAGCGGCGGTGATGGCGATGGGCACGGTGGTCGGGGGCGGCGGCGGCGGCGGTGGCGGTGGCGGAAGAGGGAGCCCGGGCACGGGCGCGGGCGCGGGCGCAGAGATGGGCGTGGTCGGCGCGATGTGGGCGAGCGCGTCGACGTCGATGGCGTCGATGGCCTCCATGCGCGGGGAATCGCCGACGCCGCACGCGTGGGCGAGCGAGACCGCGCCGGCGCGCGGGAAGTGGCGGGGCGCGGCCGCGGTGCTGGCGGCGGCAGGCGTGGTCGGCGTGGCGATCGCGGCGATGATCGTGACGCGGTCGCCGGAGTCGCTGCCGTCGACGGCGAGCGCGGCCGGAGCCGCGACCGCATCGGCATCCCCATCCCGCGCTGCGACCGCACCGACACCCGTGACCGTCACCGCGGCCGTGACCGAAACCGGATCCGAAACCGGAACCGAAACCGGACCCGAAACCGAAACCGAAACCGAAACCGAAAGCGGACCCGAAACCGGACCCGGGTCCGAAACGGGATCGCGCGCCCGTGCGGCCGCGCCGACCGGGACTCCCGCCGACGAGATCCAGATGGAGGCGGACACGGTCCTCGACCCGGCGACGCCCACGACGCCGGGCGCGGCGAAGCAGCCCAGGCGCGGGACGCACGCGGCGAAGCGCACCGTCGAGAAGCCGCGCGCCAAGGTCGCGGCGGCCGTGACGCGCGACGAGAGCGACGACGTCCAGATCGATCGAGGCTCCGATCGCGGCTCCTCGCGCAGCAGCGACCGCGACGACCGCGACGACGACGACGGCCGCGACCGCGACGACGCTGGCGCGCCGTCGGGCACGGGCACGGTGCGCATCTACGCCAAGCCGTGGGCCTATGTGGAGTCGGGCGGCAAGCGCTTCGAGACGCCGACCACGCTCACGCTGCCGGCCGGCGTGCACGACCTCTCGCTCTACAACCCCGAGTCGAAGATCCGGAAGACGGTCACCGTCACGATCCGCCCGGGCAAGCCGAAGACCCTCAACGTGAGGCTCGTGCCATGAGCGCGCCCCGCGCCTTCGCGTCGATGCGCGCGCTCGCGTCGACCCGCGCGCTCGCGTCGACCCGCGCGCGCCTCGCGCTCGCGACATGCGCCGCGCTGGTCGCCGTCGCGCCCGGCGTCGCCATCGCCGACGACCGCGACGACGAGTTCGGCGACGAGGGCGTCGCGGTCGTGAACGCGGCCGCGCCCGGCGTCGCGCCGTCATCGGAGCGGCAGCTCGCACGCCTGCGCAAGCGGCTCGACGCGCTCGGCGCGCTGCACCCGACGCCGCCCGACCTCGCCGCCGCGCTCGACGGCACCGCCGGGACCGACCTCGGCCCGATCAAGGAAGCGTTCGAGAAGTTCGACTACGACGGCGCCGAAGAGCTGCTCGAGCAGTCGATCAATGACCTCCTCACGACCGGCGATCCCGAGCGCATCGCCACGCCGCTGGCCGAGCTCCTCCACTGGCGCGGCCTGATCGCCGACGAGCTCGACGACGCCACCGACGCCGAGACCTGGTTCGCCGCGTCGTATCGCCTCGATCCGCAGCGGCCGATCGACCGCGAGACCACGCCGCCGCGCGTGCGCCGCGTGATCGAGAAGGCGCGCAGCGCCGAGCGCCCCGACGGCAAGATCGCCATCGAGCTGGTCGACCTCCCCGACGAGGACGTGCGGATCGCCGTCGACGGCGGCCCCCTCGCCCGCCTCGGTGGTCCGCTCGCCGTCGCCGCGGGGTACCACCTCGTCATCGTCACCGCGCCCAGGAAGAGCCCGTTCGCGAAGCTGGTGCGCGTCGGCCCCAACCGCACCGTCGACCTCGCCGTCGAGCTCTCGCCGGAGAGCGAGGTCGCCCGCGCGCGCCGCGCCCGCGACGCCGTGATGGCCGCGCGCTCGGACCAGGCTCGCCTCAAGAAGGCGCGCCCGATCGCCAAGATCACCGGCGCGCGCAAGCTGCTCGTCATCGAAGGAGAAGAAGAGCTCACGGTCCGCGTCTTCGATCTCGACGCCCGCACCGTGTCGGCGCCGATGTCCCTGCGCGATGCGTCGCGCACCGCCGTCCTCGCCGACCTGCTCGGCGTCGACGCAGGCTTCAGCCGCGAGCGCGATCGTGCCTGGTACGAGCGCTGGTACGTCTGGGTCGGCGTCGCCGCGGTCGCGGGCGGCGGCTATGCCACCTGGGAGCTCACCCACCGCGAACCGACGTCCATCCGGGGGTTCTGATGCGCACCATCGCCATCGCCGCCATCGTCGTCGTCACCGCGCTCGCCGCCGGGTGCGACAAGGCCGTCGAGATGAAGCTGGTGCCACCGGCCAACGACCCCGTGGACACGAGCTGCGTCACGGCGGTCGAGCTGACGCTGACGGGACGCCTGGTCGAGCAGGAGACGTATCACTGCGTCGAGGTCGACGCGGGCTCCGTGCGGTCGCTGCAGGATCACAACCTGTCGGGCATCTTCGATCTCGACCTGCCGCCGTTCGACATCATCGGCGTGCAGGTGCGTGGCGTGGCCGCACCGGGCGGCTGCACCAGCGGCGCCGCGGTCGGGCCGACCATCTTCGTGGCGTCGACCGACAACATCGACGACAGCATCGAGCTGCCGATGCGCGGCGTGCTCTCGTGCGCCGACAAGGTCGACCAGCCGGCGCCGGTGCGCGTCGTCGACTTCCAGTCGCTCGTGGCGGATGGCTCCTGCGTGCCGGTCGAGGGCCTGAACGCGAGCGCGGGCGATCTGTTTCCGACCCTCCTCTACAACAACTACTCGGGCTACCAGTGGTGGTTCTACTTCTGGGCGCCGCCGCAGCTGACGCCGGCCGACGGGATGATCCAGGTGCCGTACACGTTCAACGCGGCGTCGAGCGGGTCGTGCGTGGGGCTCTACACCGACGACGGCGTGTACCGCGGCGACGGGTGTGTGACGCCGGCGGGGCGCGGCGCGTGCGGGCCCGAGGCGGAGTACCACTACATCCCGTTCGACGTGGTGCGGAACGCGTCGCTGTCGATCGAGGATCAGATCGAGCACCCGAGCGCGGTGTTCGGCGTCGTGCTCGATGCGCAGCGGAGGCCGGTGGTGGGCGCGACGATCACGACGACGTCGCCCAACGCGCAGGTGCGGTTCGCGACGCCGTCGGGCGCGGGGTTCACGCTCAACGACGGTGCGGCGACGGATGCTTCCGGCACGTTCGTGGTGCTGAGCAACCGGCCGGCGCTGATCGAGGTGAACAAGGCGGGCATGGCCCCGCGCCGCGTGATGACCGGCGGCACGAGCGCGACCGTCGTGATGATGACCGCGGCGACGAACTAGCGCGCGCGCGAGCTCAGGTCTCGTTCGTCGTGTGCTCTTCGTCGCCGCGCTGGTCGAGGCCGAGCCGCTTGATCATCTTGTAGATCGACATGCGGTCGATGCCGGCGGCACGCGCGGCGGCGGAGATGTTGCCGTCGTTGGCGGCGAGGAGCGCCTCGAGGTAGCGACGATCGAAGTCATCGATCATGCGCTGCTTGGCGACCTTGAACGGCACGGTGACGTCGATGGTGGGCGCGCCCGTACCGGTGGGATGCGGCGCCGATTCGGCGGCGAGCACCGTGGGATGGTGCGGCAGGAGCGCGGCGCGCTCGACGGCGTTGCGCAGCTCGCGCACGTTGCCCGGCCACGAGTGCGCCTGCGCGCGCTCGAGGAAGTCGTCGGGGAGCGGCGCGACGCCGGCGCCGTCGAGCTGACGGAGGAAGTGCTCGACGAGGACCGGGATGTCGTCGCGGCGATCGCGGAGCGGCGGCACGGTGAGGCGCGCGACGGCGAGCCGATAGTAGAGGTCGGCGCGGAAGGTGCCGCGGTTGACCTCGACGGCGAGATCGCGATTGGTGGCGGCGACGATGCGGACGTCGCATGCGATCTGCTTGGTGGAGCCGATGCGGCGGATGCGGCGGCTCTCGACGGCGCGGAGCAGCTTGGCCTGCGTCTCGAGGGGGAGCTCGCCGATCTCGTCGAGGAAGAGCGTGCCGCCGTGCGCGGCCTCGAACACGCCGACGGTGGCGCGCGCGGCGCCGGTGAACGCGCCGGGCTCGTGCCCGAAGAGCTGATCCTCGACGAGCTGCTCGGGGAGCGAGGAGCAGTCGAGCACCTGGAACGGGCCGGCCGCGCGCTGCGAGCGCTGGTGGATCGCGTCGGCGACGAGCTCCTTGCCGGTGCCGGTCTCGCCTTGCACGAGCACGGTGGCGTCGCTGCGTGCGAAGCGCTCGAGCATCTCGAAGAGGTGGCGCATGGGCGCCGACGTACCGACGAGACCGGCGAGGCCGGCTTCGCCCCAGAGCGGGAGATCGACGGCGTCGGCGAGCGGCGTGAAGAGGACGGCGCTCTTGCCGACGGCGATGGTGGCGCCGGGCGCGACCCACGCCTCGACGACGCGCACGCCGCGCACGAAGGTGCCGTTGGTCGACGACAGATCGCGGAGACGATAGCCGCCGGCCTCGAGGCGGAGCTCGCAGTGGAGGCCGGAGACCTTGGGATCGTTGAGCGCGAGATCGGCGCTTCCGCCGGCACGACCGATCACCATCGCGGGCTGCGCGAGCTCGACGATGGCGCCGACGTCGGGGCCGGCGACGACCTCGAGGCGACAGCGACGGACGGACAGCGACGTGGAGCGGCCCGAGGCGTGCGGGGTGATCCAGGTGGCGGTCTCGAGGGTTTGAGTCACGCAGGATGAATGTACCATCCGCGTGTGGGCGGCAGCAGTTGGGGACGTTCACCCCAACGTGTCGCCTGGGGTCGGCGGCGGCCCGGCGTGGCCCAGACGCGGGCTAGATGCCGGCGCCTGCGGAGACTTCGCGGCCTTCGAGCTCGCTGGCGATCTCGCGTGGGAGCCAGAACCAGCGCAGATGCTCGAAGTCGGCGGTGAGCGCCGGATCGCGCGGGGGTTGCGTGCGCGTGCGCCCGCCGGTTCCGACGACGGCGTCGGCGAAGATGCGGCGCGCGTCGTCGAGGTATCCGGAGAGCGCGGACTCGGGCTCGGTGGCCTGGCGCGAGCGATACTCCATCTTGCCGGCGCGATACGAGATGTCGGCGAGGCGCATGGCGGCGTCGGGCGCGCCGTTGGCGTGGTGCCAGAGGCCGGTGTCGGGCGCGAAGCGGTAGTCGGGGAGGAGCTTCCAGCCGTGCTCGGCGACCATGTGGATCGCGTCGAGGAGGAACTGGAACTGCGCCTCGGAGAGGAAGTAGTTGAAGTTGACGCGCACCCATCCGGGCTTGATGCCTTCGCAGCCGCGCATGATCTCGCGCTCGAACTCCTTGGAGGTGGCGAGGTCGATGCCGAGGAGGCGATGGCCGTAGGGACCGGCGCACGAGCAGCCGCCGCGCGCCTGGATGCCGAAGAGATCGTTGAGGAGCGCGACGACGAAGTTGTGGTGCAGGTAGCGCGCGCCGTGGCGGACGACGAACGACACGATCGAGAGGCGCCAGGCGTCGCGGTTGCCGAGGATGCCGATGCTGGGATTCGCCGACCACGACGCGATGGCGCGGTGGATGAAGTCCTCCTCCAGCGCGCGGATGGTCGCGGCGCCGACGGCCTCCTTCAGCTGGAAGACGAGGCCGGCGCGGATGGACTCGATGATGGCGGGCGTGCCGCCCTCCTCGCGGTGTTCAGGATCAACGAGATAGCGATGGTCCTCGGTGTTCACGTACGCCACCGTCCCCCCTCCGGGGTTGGTTGGGACGCGGTTCTTGCAGAGCTCCCGCTTGACGACCAGCACGCCGGGCGTGCCCGGGCCGCCGATGAACTTGTGCGGGGAGAGGAAGATGGCGTCCTTGTGGAGGCTCATCTCCATCTTCACGTACGGGCCGGCGGCGGCGAAGTCCCAGAAGGCGAGCGCGCCGTGGCGGTGGAGGAGCGCGCCGATGGCGGCGGTGTCGCTGCCGATGCCGGTGACGTTCGAAGCGGCCGAGAAGCTGCCGATCTTGAGCGGGCGCGCGGCGTGGCGGACGAGCTCGGCCTCGAGCGCGGCGAGGTCGACGCGGCCGTCGGGATCCTCGCCGATGACGACGACGTCGGCGATCGATTCGCGCCAGGGGAGCTCGTTGGAGTGGTGCTCGTAGGGGCCGATGAAGACGACGGGGCGCTCGTCGGCGGGGATGCGCGCGGTGAGGTCGTAGCGTGCGTCGAGGTCGGCGGGGATGCGGAGGTTGAGGATGTCGATGAGCTTGTTGATGGCGCCGGTCGCGCCCGAGCCGCAGAAGATGACGACGTCGTCGGGGCCGCCGCCGACGGCGCGCTTGATGATGGCGCGCGCTTCTTCGCGGAAGCGCGTGGTCTGGCGGCCGGTGCCGGAGGTTTCGGTGTGCGTGTTGGCGTAGAGGGGCATCACGTGATGCCGGATGTAGTCCTCGAGGAAGGTGAGCGAGCGGCCGGATGCGGTGTAGTCGGCGTACGTGACGCGGCGCGGGCCGTAGGGGCCGTCGAGCGCCTGGTCGTCGCCGATGATGCTCGAGCGGATCGTCTCGATGAGGCGCTCGGAGTTGTCCACGGGGTTGTTCTACCGCACGTGGAGCGGCTACCGTGCGGCCCATGCGCATCGCGTTTCTCGGCACCGGGATGCTGGGCTCCGGCTTCGTGCAACATCTGCTCGCGACGACGGGCGGCGTCACGGTGTGGAATCGCACGGCCGCGAAGGCGGCGCCGCTGGCGGAGGCGGGCGCCAAGCTCGAAACCAACCCCGGAGATGCAGTCCGGGGGGCCGAGCGCATCCATATGTGCTTGAAAGATGACGCGGCGGTCGACGAGGTGCTCGCGGCGGCGCTGAGCGAGGCGCCGCGGGATGCGGTCATCATCGATCACACGACGACCTCGGCCGAAGGCGCGACGGCGCGGGGGGCGCGGCTGGCGGCCGAAGGGCGTGCGTTCCTGCACGCCCCCGTGTTCATGTCGCCGGCGGCGGCGCGGGACGGCAAGGGCATCATGCTGTGCGCCGGGCCGAGCGCCGTGTTCTCCCGGGTTGATGGTGCGCTGGCGTCGATGACGGGCGACCTCTGGTACGTGGGCGAGGACTTGCGGCGGGCGGCCGGGATGAAGCTCGTCGGAAACGCGATGCTGATCGCGCTGGCGGCGGGCGTGGCCGACACGCTGGCGGTGGGCCAGGGCGTCGGGCTGTCGGCCGCAGACGCGTTCAGCGTGCTGGCGCGGCTGAAGCCGGGTGGCGCGATCGACATCCGCGGAAAGCGCATGGCGTCGGGCGACTTCGCGGCGACGTTCGAGCTGGCGATGGCGCGCAAGGATCTCGGCTTGATGCTGGACGCGGTCGGCGACGCGCCCCTGGCTGCGCTGCGCACCATCGCGGCGCGCGCCGACGAGCTCATCAAGCGCGGGCACGGCACCGACGACCTTGGCGTTCTCGCCGTCGATACCGTGCCGCCAGGCGGCACACCGTGACCCCCACCCCGCCCCCCTCCGGGGTTGATTCGGGAGGCTTACCCCCGCCGACGACGACCGGGGTTGATTCGTCAGGCGGAGTCACCGTTCGTGAAGCAACGCTGAGAGCGGTGCTGATGGGCGTCGTCTTCGGGGCGCTTTTCGGGGCCGCCAACGCGTATCTGGGACTGCGCGTGGGGTTCACGATCGCGACGTCGATCCCTGTCGCGGTGATGACTGTCGCGGTGCCCCGACTTTTCGGCGCGCGCGTGTCGATTCTCGAGGCCAACCTTTCGCAGACGATCGGCTCGGCGTCGACGTCCCTCGCAACCGGCGCGATCTTCACGCTGCCCGCGCTGTGGCTCTGGATGACTCCACCGTCGTACGGGCAGATCGCAGGGTTGGCCCTGTGCGGTGGTGTGCTCGGCGTGTCCGCGATGATTCCTCTGCGGCGGCTGCTCATCGTGAAGGGCGGCGCCGAGCTGCCATACCCGGAGGGTCGCGCGTGCGCGGAAGTGCTCCGCGCGACGGAGGCCGGTGACAGCGCAGGGCGATGGATCTTCTACGGGCTCGCGATCGGCGCGGGCGCGAAGCTGGTGCTCGCCCTCCTCGCGGTCGTCCCGTCCAGCGTGCACTGGGAGCTGCCCTATCTGCCGCGCGGGGAGCTCGCGCTCGAGGTCGCGCCGGCGCTCGTCGGTGTCGGCTTCATCCTCGGCTATCGGCAAGCAGCCGTGTGCGTGTCGGGCGGCCTCATCTCGGCGCTGATGATCATTCCGCTGGTAGCGAGCATGCTCGCCGACGCGCACCAGCCGGTCCCCAGCGCGAATGACATCTGGAAGAGCCACATCCGCTACCTCGGCACGGGTGCCGTCGCGTGCGCCGGCATCGTCACCGTCATCCGCGGCCTGCCCTCGATGGCAGCGTCATTCGCCGCCGTCGTTCGCGGCCTCGGCTCCGGTGGCCAATCAACCCCGGACCGGACCGACCGCGACGTTCCCGGCTGGGTCATCGGCGCTGGCCTGCTCGCGGTCGTGGTGGCAGTGATCGCCGTTCCGGGGTTGCTGGGCGGTAACCTCGATCTCACGCAGCGACTCGTCCCGGCGGCTGGTGTCGCCGTGTTCGGCCTCATCTTCGTCGCCGTCGCCTCGCGCATCGTAGGTCTCGTCGGGGTCTCGTCGCAGCCGACGTCGGGCATCACGCTGGTGACGCTCCTCGGCATGGGCTTGGTCTTCCAGCAGCTCGGGCTCACCGATCACGCGGGCAAGCTCGCGCTCCTCACGTGCGGCACCATCGTCGCCACGGCGGCATCGAAGGCCGGCGATATCTCGCAGGACCTGAAGACCGGCCATCTCGTCGGAGCAACCCCGGCGATCCAGCAGGTGGGCCAGTATCTGGGCGCCGCAACCGCGTGCTGGGCCGTCGCTGCGACGTTGCTCTTCCTCGGCGAGGAGTTCGGCTTCGGAACGAAGGAGCTCCCCGCACCGCAGGCGACGCTCATGAAGACGGTGATCGAAGGGCAGCTCGACGGATCGCTTCCGTGGGGCCGCGTCCTCGCCGGTGCGGGCCTCGCTGCCGGCGCGATGATCGCGGGCCTCCAGGGTCTAGCGTTCGCGATCGGCGTCTACCTGCCACTCGGATCGATGATGCCCATCTTCATCGGCGGCATCGCGCGGCGGATCGCCGACGGAGCCCCAACGTCCGGGGTTGGTGGTAGCCACTCGAGCCACGGCAGCGCCGCGACGGCGGGCATCCTTGCCGCATCCGGCCTCGTCGCCGGCGAAGGCCTCGCTGGCGTGGTGGTCGCGGGCTTGTTCGGCGGCCAGGTCGTCCCCAAACCGACGTCGACGATGATCTCTGGCGACGCCGGTCAGGTCCTCGGCGCCGTGCTCGTCGCCGCGGTTGTCGCGTTCCTCATTCGAGCCACGCGCGACGCTAGGCGCTGACCTTCGCAGCGGCGCGCTCGGCGCCCGCACCGCCGGGCTCGCCCGTGTCAGGCTCGAGCGCGCGCACGTCAATGTGCGCCGGCGCGACTTTGACGCCGGCGAAGCGCCGCAACCAGTATGTACCGTACGGGAACACGACATCGAAGCCGGCAAGCCACTGCAGGCGCGCAGCCCGGTAGGCTTCGAGGAACAAGCGCTCGCGTCGTAGCACCTCGATGCGGCGCCACAGCCTACGGGCCGCGTGTCTGGGCCGCAGCCCACCCCGCGGCGCAACAGTCTTGGGCGCGGCCCGCCATGACTGCCGGAGTACGGCGGTTCGACCGAGCACACGCTGACCGGTGATGGCGCGCTCCTTCTCGAAGCCTAGCTCCGCGGCCGCGACACGCTTGCGCAGCTCGTTGCGCACGGTCTCGCCGTCTCCCAGCTCGGGAGGAATCACGAGCTCGAGCATGACGACCTCGGGCATGGGACCGTTGGCGCGGAAGTAGTGCGCGGGACGAACGGCGCGCATCGGTCGCTGCTCCAGCAGCGCTTGCAGGCTATTCACACCGGGCCACTGGCTCACGCGCTCGACCAGCCCGTCCTTCACCGGATTGGTGATGGTGTAGACGACCGAGTCCAACACTTCCGACGGATCGTCGTAACGGACGTAGCTGGGCGGGTCGCTCGACCAGAAGTTCTCCTCGCGACCGAGGTGCGCGTTCTGCGCGACGGCCAGCATCCGGTGGAAGTGCTGGACGAACTCGATGATCCGTCCGTACCGATCGAAGATGTCGGTGTGATGGTGGTTCGAATCCACGTTCGTCGCGATGATCTCGATGTCGAAGCGTTGCGCGGCCTCGGCAAGACAATACTTGTACGTGTTGTTGGTGACGTCGTCGGGCCGCAGCAGGAACTGCCGATGTGCCGTCCTCCGCGTGATCTTGTAGAAGCTCCCGGGAACGATCTGTCGAGGCAGTGACATGGCTTTGCGCGACGAACAGCACGCGGCGTGCCACGCGCATCCACGCGTACTCTCGCGGCGCCGAGAGGCATTTCCGGACACTGCGTCCGGCACACCGGCCGCTCCTGTCCGAAGTTCGGACACTCGCGCGGTTCACGAACCAACCCCGGTCGTTCGCGAACCAACCCCGGTCGTTCACGAATCAACCCCCGTCGTGCCGGGACTACGGACGGACGCGCTCTGCGAAGTTGGTGATGACGTGGCGCCGCGAGCGGCCGACGGCTTCGGTCGAGTAGACGGTCTTGCCGTCGGGCGACACGGTCGCGCCGAAGAGGGCCGCCTCGAAGAGCGTCGTGATGCCCCCAGTGGCCACGTCGATGCGATCGACCTTGGGCTCCTGGTAGACGAAGTAGGCGGAACCCGAGGCATCGAAGTCGCCTCCGAAGAACAGCTGACCATCCATACGTAGCCCCGCTGCCGACGGGTCCGGGGTTGCTCCATGCCGCACCAAGACGCCGGCGATGGGGCCGTCGGCGGAGCAGCGCGTCCACAGCGTCGTCCCACCCACGGGCGCCGGGTGCACGAAGCACCAGGGCGCATCGGCCTCGCGACTCGCCGCGCCCCCGTCGAGTGGCACGCGCCACGCTTCGATCGTGGCCTCGCGGTCGAGCATCACGTGCACGACGCGATCGGGGCCCGCCCGCATCGCGCGCACACGACCATCCAGCGGCCCGGCCAGGGGGCGGGCGACACCGCCTGCGAGCGGGACCAGCGACAAGACGGCGTGGTCGCCACCGCTCGCCACCACCACGTCCTTGCCATCGGTCGTCACCGTCGCCACCGCGCCTGATGCCAGCGCGCGCACGCTACCGTCCGCGACCGACACCGCGACGATGCGCGGCTCGAGAGGCCCGTAGTCGGCCGCCACGACCTCGCGCCCGTCGGGCGTGGCCTGCGGATGGATGAGGATGACACGTGCCGGGGTCACGCGCGTGCGTGCGCCTGCGCCGGTATGCGCGAACAGCGGAGCCGACGAGACGTCGACCGAGAACGCGACCATCGTGCCATCCGGCGAAACGTCGGGGAGCAGATCGTTCCCGTCGCCAAACGTGAGCTGCACTGGCGCACCGCCGTCGAGCGGCATCTCCCACAGGTTGGTCACGCCGCCACCGCGCGCGGACGCGAACACGATGCTCCTACCATCGGGCGTGAACGACGGGTACGAGTTGCGCCGTCGGTCGGTCGTGAGCCGTCGCGCCGTACCGGTGGCCACGTCCGCGATCCACAGATCGGAAGGCTGGTAGAACGGCGCGCCCTGCTCGGCGCGACCCCAGACGAACCGCGTGCCAGCCAGATCGCACCGGTACGTCGAGACGAAGGCCTGGCTATCGAGGCGGAGGACCTCACGCTCGTTGCCGCCGGCGCGCTCGTCACGCACCACGAAGCGTGGGCAGTTGGGGCAGCCGGGCGAGCTGAACTCGAAGCGGAGCAGCTTGCCGCCGCAATCGATCGCATATCCGGCGCCGATCTTTTCGGCCGGGGCGCTGCCGTCGATCCGCACGCGCCAGGTCGACATGTTGTCGCCGATGTCGGTGAAGAGCAGCGACGTGCCGTCGTGCGTGAAGGTCACGAACAGCGCGTTCTTGTCGGGCGGCGTGACGGCGACCTCGTCCTTGTCGGCCCCCGGGCCACGGACGGTCCGCACCCGCCCACGAAGCAACCCCGGTCGTTCTCGGTCGGACGAGAACGCGATGCGCGTCCCGTCGGGGGAGAAGGCAACCGAGTCGACGTTCTCGTCGTACGCCGGCTCGAGCTCCTGGATGAGCGGCTTCCACGTCCGGCGCGGCACCGGCCGCGTCACCACGGTCACGACGGCGACGACCGCCACCGCCGTCACGAGCGCGCCCGCCACGGCGGTCGCGATCGCCAGTCCGTACCGGCGCGGACCTGCCAGGAGTCGCTTCAGAGCGGCGGCGTCCTGCGGGCGCGCGTCGGGATCCGGCGCGAGCATGCGCATCACGGCCCGGGCCAGCCAGGGCGGAACGTCTGGGCGGCGCGCGCGCGGATCTGGAAGTGCGCCGTGGCTCGCGACGACGCGCACCGCGGTATCGAGGGTGCTCGCGGGGAAGGCGACCTCGCCGACGAGCATGTGGTAAAGGACGCAGCCCAGTGCGAAGACATCGCTGCGCGAGTCGAGCTGCGCACCGCGCACCTGCTCGGGTGCCATGAACGCCGGTGTTCCAGCTCGGTCGGAGACTGCGTCGCTGCTCGCAGCGAGGGCGATGCCGAAATCGAGGACGACCACGCGTCCCGTGCTCTCCTCGATCATCACGTTGCTCGACTTCAGATCGCGGTGGATGACACGTTCGCGATGCGCGGCTTCGAGGCCATCCGCGATCTGGCGGGCGATCCCCAGCACCTCGTCGACCTCGAGACGGCCGCGTGCGATGCGGTTCGCCAGCGTCTCGCCGGCGATCCACTCCATCTTGATCATCCAGCGGTCGTCGATCTTCTCGAGATCGTAGATGCGGCAGACGTTTCGGTGTGTGACCTGCTGCGCCAGCAGCACCTCTCGCCGGAGCTCGTCGAGCGTGGCCTCCGCTTCGACGTGGCGCGTGACGACCTTGAGCGCGACCGCCTTGCCCGAGAGGACCTCGTCCGTGGCGAGGTACACCTCGCCCATGCCGCCCTTCCCGAGGAGATCGATGACCTGATAGCGGCCACCGAGCTTCGAGTGCGCTGGAATCACGGGCCGTTCGTCGGGCGCGGCGCCCGATGCGTGGGCGGCTTCGCCCGCACCGGGGTTGATTTTCGCACCTTCCGGAGTGGCACCGGGCGCGCGAGCGCCCTTGCCAAGCGCCAACGTGGCGTCGTCCCCGGACCGGCGCGTCACCGGATGATTGTAGCCAGATCAATCCGTCATGAGCAGGACACGAGCTTGATCGAGCTGACGAAGCAACGGCACGGACCGTGCGTCGTCGAGCTTGCCGAGGGCCGGGCCGATCATCGTCGCCAGGCGGGCAGCCGCTTCCGCTTCCGCCTCGAGAGCGTCATGCAGGCCGCCGGCGCACGCCAGCGCTTGCTCGTCGAGCGCGACGAGCGCCGCACGCGTCTCGGCGCCGAGATTGGCCAGACTCGCGCTCAGGGCCTCGATCTGAACATCGACGTCCGCCCCTGCGACATCATCGACCGCGTCGCGATCGAAGGTGAGCTCGCCGATCGCGAAGCTGAGGGAGGCTTGCCGCTCTCGCGCCGAGTGCTCGAGCGCACTCGCGCGCGCCTCCAGTGCGACCGCCTCGGCCCGGAGGCGAGCGGCGTTCCGGCGCAAATCGCGGAGTTGCGCCGCCAGACCAACCAACCCCGGATCGGCGGCCCGCGCGTCCAGGAGGGCGTCGGCGATCTGCTCGAGCGACGCCGCCGCGATCTCGATCGCGTCGCCGCGGGTCATGCGGTCTGTCGACGATGAATCAACCCCGGACGTCGCGCCGGGGTCGGTTCCGGTCGGCGGGCCTGTCGTGGGGGTGCGGTTACTCGGTACGCCCGTGTCGGTGTCACTCGCGAAGTCGTCGAGCGGGCGCGGCACGGAGACGCCGAGCTTCGTCTTGCGGCCCGCAACTGCCGGGGTTGATGCGGCGACGAGGGCGTCGAGGGCGTCGGCGAGCGCGTTGCCGTCCCCGAACCGCTCAGACGGACGCTTGGCGAGCGCACGCAGGATCAGCTCGTCGAGCTCGCGCGTGATGCCGGCCGCCGGCTGCCGGCGCGACGGGCGCTCGGGCGGCTTGCGCATGTGCTGGTCCATCTGAGCGACCATGCCGCCGTCGAACGGCGTCGCGCCGGTGACCATCTCGTACATGATGCAGCCGGCGCCATAGACGTCCATGCGCGGATCGGCGTTCGCCTGATCGAGAAACTGCTCCGGCGCCATGTACGGGCCGGTCCCGAGCAGCGTGCCGCCGAGGGTCCGTACGACGTTATCAACCCCGGCGCTCTCGAGGATCTTCGCCATGCCGAAGTCCAGCACCTTCACGACGTCGACCTCGGTCCGGTGCCGCGTCAGGATGATGTTCGCGGGTTTGAGGTCGCGATGGACCACCTCGAGCGTGTGCGCGTGCCCGAGCGCGCGCGCGAGCTGCGCGGCGACGCGCAGGGCACGGCGAACGCCGAGGGGCGCGCCGCCGATGACGTGATCGAGCCGCTCGCCGTCCACGTACTCCATCGCCAGAAAGTACCGGCCGTCGCGGAGGCGCCCGAAGTCGTACACGCCCACGATGTGCGGGTGCTGCACGCGGTTGGTGGCGCGCGCCTCGCGCCGGAAACGCGAGACGAAGTCCTCGTCCTTGGCGACGTCCTCGCGGAGCACCTTGATGGCTTCGTGCCGCCCCAGGTGCACGTGCTCGGCCAGGTAGACCTCGCCCTGCCCGCCTGCGCCGAGCTTGCGCAGGATCCGATACCGACCCTCCTGGATCGTCCCGATCACGTGACCTTTTGAATCAACCCCGGACGGGTCACGGACGCGCCAACCCGCCGATTGCCTTCACGATGTCGCCCGGCTCTTGGAGCTTCGAGAGGGCGAGGTCGGCGCCCCGCGCCGCGGCGTCTTGCGCATCGGCGGAGAGCAGCACGATGCGCACGCCCGGCACGTGCTCGCGCAGCTCGCCGATGAGCTCGTGACCGTGACCGTCCTCGAGCTGCATGTCGAGCACGGCCACGTCGTACGTTCCGGCGCGCATCCGATGCCGCGCCTCGGAGAGCCGCCGCGCCTCCACCACCTCGAACCCCGCGTCCTCGAGCATCGACATCATCACGGATCGGTACAGCTCGCTGTCGTCGAGCAACAGCACGCGCCCCAGCGCCGCTGCCACGGCCGCCGGCCGCGGCACGTTGGCCACCTTCGCCGCCGCCTCGAGCTCCTTGCGCAACACCACCAGCGCGGCCTCGAACGCCTCGCGCCCCTCGCTCGTCACCGTGCGCCCCGCGCTCGCCGCCCGAGCCACGTCCAGCAACCCCAGCAGCGCCGCCTCGCCCGCCAGCGTGTGCAGCTCCATCCCCGCCGCCGACGGGTCGTTCCGCTCGAACGCGCCCTCGGCGCGCCGGATGCGCCCGTTCGCCGTCGACACCAGCTCGGCGATCAACCGCGTCGGCACCTCGATCGTCGACGGCCCCTCGACCCCGAGGACCGACCGCACGTACGCCACCACGCCCGCGATCCCGAGCTGCTTCTCGATGTACCCGGCGGCGCCGCACTCGCGCGCGCGCCGCTCGAGCTCCTCGCCCGGCAAGCTCGACAGCAAGTACACCGGTACGCTCGTCTCGCCGCCGAGCATGCTCGCGACGTCGTCGCCGAACGCCTCTGGCATCTCGACGTCCATCAGGATCAAGTCGGCGTTCGCGCCCGGTAGCTTCGCCAGGTCCTGCAGGTCTCGCCCGCACACGGCGACGATCCCGGCCTCGGCCAGCGCCGTACGCGCCAGCTCCAGCGCGAACGCGCTGTCGTCCATCACGAACACTCGCTTCTGCTTCTGGTTCTGCTCTTGCGTCTGCATCGCCGTCGACTCGCTCATGTCGTTTCGTACGTCCTCACGCGCGCGCTCGCACCACGCTCACGCCGCACACAGCTTTCTCACCAGCTCCACCACCTGGCGGAGCCGCACCGGCTTGTCGACGAACTCGCTCGCGCCCGCCGACACCGCCGCGTCGCGCGCGGACTGCCCGCCCGCCGACACCGCCAGGATCGGCAGCCGCCCCAGCGCCAGCTCGTTGCGCGCCCGCCGGATCACCTCCGCCCCGTCCACCACCGGCAGATAGATGTCGACGATCGCCAGGTCGAACGGCGTCGTCGACAGCAGCTTCAGCGCCTCGCGCCCGTCGCCGGCCGTCTTGAGCTCGAACATCAGGTCGTCGGTCACCGTCCGCAGCCCGCCCTTGATGAGGTCGGCCACGTGATGGTTGTCCTCGACGAGGAGCACGCGCAACACGCGGCGCACCAGCGCCGGATCCCGCGTTCGCAACCGCTCGATCACCGCGGCCAGCGCCGCCCGCGCCGGCTCCTCGAGCTCCACGATGACGCCGGGATCGCTGTCGGCCGGCGGCTCCGACACCACGCGCGCATCGACGACGATCGGCGCGCGCAGCCCGGTGAACGTCAGCATCAGCCGAACCCGGGCACCCTCGCCGTACGGGTGATCGGTCGCGAAGAACGCCCGCCCCCCCGAGAGCGTCTGATCGAACTCGGCGACCAGATCGTCGGACCCATCGAAGTCCACGCGCAAGGCGAACGCGTCGGACGTCTCGTTATCCTTGCGGGTCGCCATCGTTCCCCCGCCCTCGATAGTACCCCAAGTACGAAGCTACCGGCCCGTCACCGGCTCCGCCCGCCGCGTCGCTGCGCCGCGAGCAGCGAGTCGGGCCGCACCAGGAGCCCCTCCGCACCGTCGATCCGCACGATCTCGACGGGGTGTCCGTACGGCGTCGGGCACAGGCGCTGCGCACTTCCCGACACGGGCGTACCCACGCCGCGCAGGTACATGCGCTCGTCGCCGCGCGACAGCAGCACCGCTCCCGCGCCCTCCCCGTGGACCGGGACCAGCCCGAAGCGCGACCACGGATCGAGATCTTCGCTGGTGATGTCGCGCGTGTCGGCGTCGGCGCCCGGTCGCTCGACCGCCCACTCCTTCGGCACGGCAACGAACCCCGGGCCTCCGATGGGCAGCCGCGTGACATCGACGAACGGTCGTTCGTGCGGGACGCGCACCGTGACCGTGCTGCCGAGCCCCGACCGGCTGGCCAGGGTGACCGTGCCGTCTTCCTCCGCGACCGCCGCGCGCATCGCGTCGAGCCCGATGCCGCGCCCAGACAGCTCGCCGGCGCGATCACGGGTCGAGAACCCGGGCGCGAACAGGAGCTCGGTCGCGTCCTCCTCACTCATGGCCGCCGCGCGCGCCGCGCTCACGATCCCGCGCTCCACGGCGCGCCGTCGCACCGCCGCCACATCAACCCCGGCGCCGTCGTCTTCGATCAGCACCTCGACGTGCGAGTCGGTCACCTTGCCGCGGATCGCGAGCGAGGCCTGCGCCGGTTTGTCGAGCGCTTCCCGCCACTCCGGCGCCTCGATGCCGTGATCCACCGCGTTGCGCACCGCATGGAGCACCGCCTGATCGATGACCTCGACGAGGCGGGCGCTCACGACCTCGGCCGGCATCGCGTACGTCACCTCGATCGGCTTGCCCAGGTCATCGGCCAGGAGGCTCGCCGCGCGCGCATGCCGCTCCAGCCGCTGATCGAGCCGCACGGCGCGCAGCCTCCCGATCTCGCCGACCAGCGCACGCCAACCCCGGTCGAGGCGAGAGCCAGTCTCTGCGCGCACTTCGAGCGACGCCACGAACAGCTCGGTGGCGATCACGGCGAGCCGCGCCCGCGTTTCGGCCGACAGCCGGTCGCGCTCGCCGCCCTCGTGACTGGAGCTCAGGGTCGTGGGCCGTCGCCGACCGCTCGTCCCCGACGGTACCGGGGTTGATTTGAGGCCGTCGAGCGCCTCGTCGATCTCCTTGATGAAGCGCTGCACGCCGCCCGAGGAGCCGGCGGGCCGCCGCAGCACGAGCGCGCCGATGTAGCGGAGCACCATCGCGACCACCGTCTCGACGTCGTCGGAGACCCGGAACACGTGCTGGGCCGCCGCCTCGATCAGCTCCTCGAGCTTGTGGCACAGCGACGACACGTCACGGAACCCGAAGACGTGCGCGTCGCCCTTGAGCGTGTGCAGCTCGCGCCGCAGCCGGTTGAGCTGCTCGTCATCCGGCGCCTGGTTGAGGCGCTGCCACGCGTTCGCGATCTGCGTCACTCGCTCGGCGGCGCTCACCTGGAACCGCCCGATCACCTCCTCGGAGAGCTGGAACGCCATGTCACGTCGTCCAGCGCAGCGCGAGCAAGGTCCGCGCGTCCCCGACCCACGTTCGCTCGCGCAGCCGCGCCTCGACGTTCTTCCCGCCCGCGAGCTCGACGAGCCGCTCGAAGAACCCGAGCGTCTGCATCGCCGCCGCCTCCTCCGCCGGCATCCCCATGTGATACCGGATCACGATCTCCGCCTCGTCGTCGTGGAGCATCGGCACTTCGAGCGCCTCGAAGTCGAAGAACGTCGCGCGCAGCACGCGGAACCGATTGATCGTCTCGATCGGATCGCCCTGCGCCAGCAGCATCGGATACCTGGAGCGCAGCACGTCGACCGAGAACCGGCCCCACATCCTCACCGCCTGCAGATCATCCTTGGCCACGTGATGGAGGATCTGGTTGCCGAGGCGCTCGAACGTCGCCATCGGATACCAGCCGTCCGGCTCGATCTGCGCGTTCAGGTAGGCCAGGTCCTCTGCGGGTAGACGGGTGGCCCAGTCCACGCCTTTGGTTCCGCGGAGCATGCGCACGTAGTCGACGAAGAGGATGCCTTTGACCTGGCGCAATCCTCGGGGATGGTACGCCATCCCACGGACTGGCGTGCGTCCGAGGCGTCGCCGACGACGCGCTGCAGATCCGCATGCCCTGCCGGCTTGACCAGGTGCAGATCCATCCCGCACGCGAACGATCGCGCGATGTCGGAGGGTTGCGAGCGTCCCGAGAGCGCCACGATCATCAACCCCGGAGAGGTCGAAACCAACCCCGGAGAGGTCGAAACCAACCCCGGAGGGGTCGAGACCAACCCCGGAGGGGTCGAAACCAACCCCGGAGGGGGGGTAAGCGTGCGCAGCCGCACGGCAACGTCGTGGCCCGAGATATCGGGAAGGCCGATGTCGACGAAGGCGACGTCGATCGGGTGGGCGGCGGCGACGGCGAGCGCCTCGGCTCCCGTCCCGACGGCGCGCACGTCGTGGCCGAGCAGCTCGAGCACCTCGCTCAGCGTCTCTCGCGTGTCGCGGTCGTCCTCGACGACCAGCACGTGCTTTCTCCTGTGCACCATCGGTTCCCCCGTGTCTCGTCGGCGCTACCATGAGGCAGGCGCACGAGGGATCTCAACTGTGCGCCTCCCGCCTCACGCACCGACGACGTTCGCCGGGAGTGCGTCTTGTCGGCGCCGCACAGTGATGTTTCCGTACCGAACGAGACGCAATGAACGAGCAGCAGCAGCAGGCCGAACCGAACCGACGTCGCATGCGCGGAGTGCTCCTCGTCGGCGGCAGCAGCCAGTCCACGATCGAGCAGGTCGTGCGCGCGCTCCCGCTGCTCGACGCCGCCGTGCTCCTCTCGTGCGACGTCGACGCTCCCGGTCTCTCGTCGCTCCGCCGCGCCAGCAACATGCCGCTCGTCGACGCGCGCGACGGCGTGACGCTCGAGACCGGCCAGGTCTTCGTCGTACCGAGCCACGACGAGGTGCGCCTCCACGACGGCCGCATCCAGATCGTCAAGCGCAACGGCGGTCGCTCGCCCGCGACCACCGACGGCCTCGTGCGCTCCCTCGCCGACGGCCTCGGCCGCGAGACCATCGTCGTCATCATGCCGGGCGCCACCGGCGACCTCGATCTCGGCATCAAGCGCGTCAAGGAAGCCGGCGGGCTCAGCATCCAGCTCGTCCCCGACCTCGCCGAGGACGCGCGCCTCGACAGCCCCAACATCGGCTCCGTCGATCTCGTCATCGCCGTCTCCGAGCTCCCCACGCGCCTCACCGCGTTCGAACGCCGCGGCGGCGAGGCCCTCCTGCTCGACGACGACCCCCGCTCGCACGACGCCATCCACGACGGCCTTCGCGACCTGCTCACCCTGGTCCGCGTCCGCACCGGGCAC
Organism: Kofleriaceae bacterium; assembly: GCA_035525615.1. Taxonomy (GTDB): domain Bacteria; phylum Myxococcota_A; class Polyangia; order Haliangiales; family Haliangiaceae; genus UBA2376. The sequence goes on from DATLEB010000259.1 coordinate 26,258, forward strand.
GATTTCTCGAGCTACAAGCGCGCCACGCTCTATCGCCGCGTCGCGCGCCGCATGCAGGTCTGCGGCACCGAGTCGATCCTCGACTACCACCGCCACCTGCGCGAGGAGCCGGCCGAGCTCGGCCGCCTGCTTCGCGACTTTCTCATCAGCGTCACCAACTTCTTCCGCGACCCGGAAGCCTTCACCGCGCTCGAGCAGCACGTCATCCCGCGCCTCTTCCAGCACCGCGATCAGGAGCAGGTCCGCGTGTGGGTCGCCGGCTGCGCCACCGGTGAGGAGGCGTATTCGATCGCCATGCTGCTCGCCGAGCATGCGGCCATGGTCAACGCGCCCCCGCCGCAGGTCTTCGCCACCGACATCGACGAGGCCGCGCTCGCCGAGGCCCGCGCCGGCCGCTATCCCGAGTCGATCGCGCTCGACGTGCGCGCCGACCGCCTCGAGCGCTTCTTCGAGCGCGACGCCGGCAGCTACCGCGTCCGCAAGGAGCTGCGCGAGATCATCCTGTTCTCGCCGCACAACGTGCTGCGCGATCCGCCGTTCTCGCGCCTCGATCTCGTCACCTGCCGCAACCTGCTCATCTACCTCAACCGCGACGCGCAGGACCGCGTCCTCAACATGTTTCACTTCGGCCTGCGCCACGACGGCTACCTGTTCCTCGGGTCGTCGGAGACCGCCGAATCGACGGCCATGCAGTTCTCGGTCGTCGAGGCCAAGCAGCGCATCTACGCCCGCCGACTCACCACCACCGCGCTCGGCTTCGACGCCGTCCACACGAGCGGCCGCTGGCAGGTCCCACCCGCGTCGCCGAGCCTGGGCGGCCCCGAGCGCTCGCTTGCCTTCGGCGACGTGCACCACCGCGTGGTCGAGAAGTACGCGCCGCCCAGCGTCCTCGTGAACGACGAGCTCGACGTCGTCCACGTGAGCGAGCACGCCGGCAAGTTCCTGCTCATGGCGGGCGGCGAGCCGACGCGGCAGCTCCTGCGCCTGGTGCTCCCCGCGCTCCGCCTCGATCTCCGGACCGCGATCTACGCCGCGCGCCAGCCGCAGAGCAGCGGCTCCGACACGCGCGTGGTCCGCTTCGACGACGACGGCCGGGTCCGCGTCATCCATCTCGAGACCCGCGTCGTCGACCTGGCCGAGCTCGACCGCGATCTCGTGCTCGTGCTCTTCGACGAGCGCGCCGCCGAGGCCACCGACGTCGCCATCGTGAGCGCCGCCGCCGATCCCACGATCGAGCCGGTGGTGCGCGAGATCGAGGACGAGCTCCACCGCACCCGCGAGCAGCTGCGCACCACGATCGAGCAGTACGAGACGTCGCTCGAGGAGCTGAAGGCCTCCAACGAGGAGCTCCACGCCATCAACGAGGAGCTCCGCTCGGCCACCGAGGAGCTCGAGACCAGCAAGGAAGAGCAGCAGTCGATCAACGAGGAGCTCACCACGGTCAATCACGAGCTCAAGAGCAAGGTCGACGAGGTCAGCCGCGCCAACAGCGACCTGCAGAACCTCATGACGTCGACGGACATCGGCGTCCTCTTCCTCGACCGTCACCTCAACATCAAGCGCTTCACGCCGCGCGCGCAGGAGCTCATCAACGTCATCGCGACCGACATCGGCCGCCCGCTCGGGCACCTGACCCACCGCCTCGACTACGACGAGCTGCCGACGGCCGCGGCGTCCGTGCTCCAGACGCTGCGCGTGTTCGAACGAGAGGTGAAGAGCAGCGACGGCCGCCGCTTCCTCGCGCGCCTCCTGCCCTATCGCTCCGTCGACGACCGGATCGAGGGCGTCGTCCTCACCTTCGTCGACGTCACCGACCTGCGCGCCGCCGAGGACGCCCGCAAGACCAGCGAGGCCGCGCTGCGCGTCAGCGAGGAGCGGTTCCGGCTGGCGCTGCGCTCGGCGCCGCTGGTCGCGATCAGCCAGGACGCCAACCTGCGCTGCACGTGGGGCTACATCCTCGGCCGCGAGGTCGATATCGGCGGCAAGACCGACGCCGAGCTCTTCGGCCCGGCGCAGGCTGAGCGCCTGACGCGGATCAAGCGCGACATCCTCGCCACCGGCGCGGGCGTGCGCGTCGAGGTCCCGATGATAATCGACGGGGTCGAGCGCACCTTCGACTTCCGCATCGAGCCCACCGAAGATCACGGCAGCATCTCGGGCCTGCGCTCCATGGGCTTCGACATCACGCCGAGCAAGGTCGCGGAGGCCGCGCTCCGCGACGCCGACGCGCGCAAGGATCAGTTCCTCGCCACCATCTCGCACGAGCTGCGCGCACCGCTCGCGCCGCTGCGCGCCGCGCTCGACATCCAGCGGCTCGCCCCAACCGATCCCGACCGCGTGGCACGATCGCGCGCCATCATGGAGCGGCAGATCGATCACCTGGTGCGGCTGGTCGACGACCTCCTCGACGTGTCGCGCATCACCGAGCAGAAGATCCAGCTCGATCGCCAGCCCATCGAGATCGCCGACGTGTTCCGCGCCGCCGTCGAGTCGGTGAAGCCGATGGCCGATCACGAAGGCCACACGCTCATCGTGTCGCCGCCGGCGAGCAACGTCTCCGTCGTCGGGGATCTCACGCGCCTCACGCAGATCGTCGTCAACCTGCTCACCAACGCCATCAAGTACACGCCGCGCGGCGGCATCATCGAGCTCGGCGCCATGCACGACGCGAGCACCGGCAAGGTCACGATCACCGTGCGCGACAACGGCATCGGCATCGCGCCCGAGCTGCTGCCACGCATGTTCGATCTCTTCGTGCAGGGCGCCGACGTGGCCGGCCGGTCGAGCGGCGGCCTCGGCATCGGGCTCAACCTGGTGCGGCGGCTCGTCGAGCTGCACGGCGGCAACGTCTCGGCCCACAGCGACGGCGAAGGGCGTGGCTCCGAGCTCCGGATCGTCCTGCCCGCCGCGCCTGCCGGCAACGGACGCTGACCGCGCGCTCACGGCGTGCGGAGGCGCGCGAACGGGCGAAGCCGCCCGCGAACGCGGACGCTCGCGCGGCGATGTGCGAGTCCTTGGGGGCGGGCCGCATCTTGCAGTCCAAGAGCCCATGGCCGGCTTGCCCACGACGGTTCGTCGCGACCTGGTGGTGATGGGAGCATCGGCAGGCGGAGTCGACGCGCTGACCACGATCCTGCGCGGGTTGCCGCGCGAGCTGGGCGCCAGCGTCGTGGTCGTGCAGCACCGGCCCGCGAACGCGCTTCCCCATCTCATCGAGCTCTTGCGCCGCGAGACGCGGCTGCCGATCTCGTGGGTCGAGCAGGGCGGGCCGCACGAGCACGACCACGTCTATCTCGCGCCCCCGGACCTGCACGTCACCTTCTCCGACGGACACTTCAACCTCACGGCCAGCGCCAAGGAGAACTACGCGCGGCCGTCGATCAACCGCCTGTTCCGATCTGCGGCGGCGCACTACGGCAGCCGCACGCTCGGCGTGCTCCTGACCGGCATGCTCGACGACGGCGTCGCCGGGCTGGTCGCGATCTCGCGCGTGGGCGGCGGGACCATCGTCCAGGATCCCGACACCGCGCTCGCGCCCGAGCTGCCTCGCAACGGCCTCTCCGCCGTGCCCACCAGTCGCGTGGTCCCGCTCGACCGCATCGCGCGCTCGATCGTCGACGCCTCCCGTGAGAGCGCGCCTTCGCTCCCCATCCCCGAGGACGTGCGGCTGGAATCGGAGGCCGACAAACACGCGTCGCTCCCCGAGGACCTCGACCGATTTGCGGAGCGGGCCACGGTCACGTGCGACGAGTGCGGCGGGCCCCTGTGGCGCCTTCCCGGCCCCGGCCCGCTGCGATTTCGCTGCTACCTCGGTCACGCCATGTCGGCGACCGACCGGCTCGAGAGGTACCACGGCGAGGCGGAGGCGGCGATGTGGAGCGCCGTGCGCGCCCTCAACGAGCGCGGGGCGACGTTCGAGTCGCTCGGGGTCGAGGCGCGGCAGCACGGCGATCCCGCGGCGGCGCTCGAGTTCGAGCAGAACGCGCGCTCGGCCTTCGAGCAGGCCACGCTCGCCTACGACTTCGTCACGCGGCTGATGAGCCGCCGCTAGCGATCCACGCGCGCTCGGCCGGGAGGCCGTGCTGCTCCAGCCCCGGGATGATGACCGTGTGCACGGTCTCGAAGAAGAGCGCGCGCGCGTCGTTGCCGTCGCACACGCCGTAGGACTCGGCCCGCTCCGACGGCGCCGGGTTGGGCGGCAGGTGCGCCAGCTCGTGGTCACGCAGGTGTCGGAACGCCGCGACCAGATAGTCGCCGAGCCGCGCGCGAAGCTCGGGCGTGAGCCGCGGGCGGAGCGTCTCGAGCAACCGCCAGCCGAAGCGCGCGTGCCCGACCTCGTCGGCGAGGATCGCCGTGAGCGTCGACTGCATCGCGGGCGGACCGGCGAGCTCGCGCTCGGCGCCGATGAGCGCGACGGCGACCGTCTCCGACAGGCACGCGATCGAGAGCACGTTGCGCAGGAGCGCCTCGAGCGGCTCCGCGTCGGCGTGGAGCGGCACCGCGGGCAGCGGCGGCAGCTCGGCCACCGCGTCGCCGCCGAGCGCGTGCACCACCGCGGCGCATTGCACGCCGTGACGCAGCTCCTCGGCGATCATGTCGGCGACCTCGGCGATCGACGACGCCGGCACGCCTGCCGCCATCATCTGCGGGATCATGCCGGCGAACACGCGCGCCGAGATGTGCTCGTTGACCATGCGCCCGCGCCACGTGCCGATCGCGGCGTCGCGCTCGACGGCCGTGAGCGTCGCGACCTCGAGCGGCAGGGCGGCGGCCGCGGCCTCGGCGCGCAGGTCGAGCCTCACCGGCGTGACCGCCGCGTTCACGCGAGCCGCTCGCCGCTGTACGCCGGCGGCGCCGGCGGTCCCCACGGCGTGCACGCGACCGGCGAGCGGCCGGCCTCGCGCTCTTCCGTGCAGCACTTGCTCGCGTACCCCGGATCGTCGTCGCACGTGCGCTCGGCCGCGACCGCCGCGTCGGGCGCGTCGCCCGATGCCGCCGCCGAGCCTTCGTCGCCGCCGGTGCTCGACCCGGTGCTCGACCCGGTGCCCGACGGTGTCGACGCCGGGGCGCTCTTCGATCCTCCGCTACAACCCGCGAGCACGAGCCCCGTGGTTGCTGCCGCGGCGCGCAGCGCGCGCGCGAATGCCGCTGAATGGCGATGTCCCATCCGTTCCCTCCTTGCCCCGAGCCTATCGCGATACCTTCGGCGCGTGAAGAAGCGCCGCAGCCTCGCGCTGGCGATCCTGGTCGCCCTCCTGCTCGGCGGCGGCGTGGCGTGGTGGAAGCTCCGGGGCGGCGGCGGCAAACGCGCCGAGGTCGCGGCCGGCGACGATCCCTGGGCCGGCGACGACACCGAGGCGAAGCGCGCGATCCTGGCCAGGAAGCACGCGGCGCGCGGCAACGCGCCCGCCGACACGCGTCCCGCCACGCTCGCCGGCCGCGTCACGCGGGAGGCCGACGGCAGCGGCGTCGCCGGCGCGGTCGTGTCGGTGACCGTGCGCGAGTTCGGGGGCTCGCTGTTCGCGACCGCGGGCGGCGGCCGCTCCGTGGTGGTCGTCGCCGACGCGAGCGGCGCGTGGACCGCGACCGGCGTGACGCCGGGTCCCCACGTCGTGAGCGCGGCGGCGGCGGATCTCCTTCCCGCCACGCTCTCCGTCGACGTCGCGCCCGGCTCGACGCGCACGGGCATCGATCTCGCGCTCGCGGCCGGCGGCGCCGCGGTCACCGGCACGGTCTCCGACATCGGCGGCGGCGGCATCGGGCAGGCGCGCGTCACCGCGCGGCCATACGGCATCGCCGCGCTCGACTCGTCCGACGAGCTGGTCGCGATCACCCGGGACGACGGCACCTACCGCCTCCAGCTCCCCGACGGCAGCTGGCACGCGACGGTCACCCACGACGAGTACGCCAGCGCGACGCGCGAGTTCGAGCTGCGCGGTCACCCCGCGACGCTCGACTTCCAGCTCACACCGGGCGGCGTCATCCGCGGCGTCGTGGTCGCCAAGGACACCGGCAAGCCGGTGCCGGGCACGCGCGTCTCGGTCAGCGGCGGCCACGGCGACGACAACGACGGCGACCTGGGCGGCCTCGGCGGCACGCCGACCGACGACACCGGCGCCTTCACGCTGCGCGGGCTCGCGTCGGGCTCGCTGTCCCTGCGCGCCAGCGGCCGCGGCTACGCGTCCGCCGACCCGACCGTGGTCGACGTCGCCATCGGCGAAGAGCTCGACGGCGTCCGCGTCGTCGTCGATCGCGCGTACACCATCTCCGGCTTCGTCGTGCGCGACGGCAAGAACGGCGAAGGCATCCCCGGCGTGCGCGTCGGCGTGTTCTCGATCGCGAAGGAGACCGGCATGTTCGCGCAGCAGCCGTCGGCCGACGACGGTTACTTCGAGATCCTGGGCGTCCGCCCCGCGAGCTACATGATCGCCGCCCTCGGCGAGGGCGTGATGCTCGAGATCGGCCGGCCCGTCGCGGTCGTCGATCGCGATCTCACCGACGTGCTCGTCACCATGAAGACGGGCGCGACGCTCTCGGGCAAGGTGACGCCGCCCGCGGTCGCGAGCCTCTCGCTCGAGATCGATCCAACCAAGGTTGGCCTCGGCAACATGTTCGACGTCGCCAAGGCGGCGCTGGTCCACGGCGCGAGCGACGCGACCGGCGCGTTCGCGCTGAAGAGCGCGCCCCCCGGCACGTTCACGCTGGTCGCGCAGACCACCGACGGCAGCACCGGCAAGCTGCCGGTGACGATCACCACCGCCGATCAGACCGGCCTCGTCATCGCGCTCGAGGCGCGCGGCTCGATCAGCGGGCGCGTCGTCGATCCCGGCGGCGCGGCGGTCGCAGGCGTGACGGTGCAGGCGCAGAGCGTGGGCGGCGGCTTCCGCATGGACATGGACAGCGGTCCCAACCATGCGGTCACGGCGGCGGACGGCAGCTACGAGGTGTCCGGCCTCGATCCCGGCGACATCTCGCTCACCGTCGAGGACGAGGACGGACCGCTGGCGTGGGCCGAGCCGATCGGCGGCAACAAGCAGGACAGCCGCGACTCGCCGGTGCGCAAGAAGCTCGACGGCGCCGAGGAGCTCACCGGCGTGACGCTGGCGGTCGAGGCCCGGGACGGCGTCATCCGCGGCCTCGTGCTCGACGCGTCGGGCAAGCCGGCGCCCGACGTGTGGATCACCGCGCGCTCGACGCAGTCGCCGTGGATGCGCGAGATCAACGCGCGCACCGAGGAGTCGAAGGCGCAGGCCCAGGCCGCGGAAGACAAGACCGACGACAAGACCGACGGCAAGTCCGAAGGCAAGACCGAGGTCAAGATCGAGGTGAAAGCCGAGACCGGCGACGACGCGAAGGACGAGGGCGGCGAAGCCTTCGAGATGTGGGGCCGCGGCAAGTCCGCGCTCACCGACGAGGGTGGCCGCTTCACGATCACCAAGCTGCGTCGCGGTACGTACAGCGTCGTCGCCGAGCCCAGCAAGGGCGGGACGCGCGCGCAGAAGAACGGCGTCAAGACCGGCGACACCGTCACGCTCACGCTCGAGCGCCTCGGCTCGCTCGCCGGCGCCGTCACCCGCAATGGCGCGCCCGTCGCCGACTACGAGATCCAGTGCCGCGGCCCGTCGGGCGACCCGCGTCGCCACGTCACCGCGTCCGACGGCGCCTACACGATCGAGCGCCTCGCGCCGGGCACGTATCACTGCGACGTGCAGGCCGCCGACGGCACGGCGAGCGGCTCGGCCAGCGTCAGCACCGGCGGCGCACGCCTCGACCTCACCCTCGTCGGCTGGGCCTCGGTCACCGGCATCGTCGTCGACAAGGACGGTAAGCCCCTGGCCGGTCTCAAGGTCGCCGTCTCCGTGGGCGACCGCGACGACGGCGGCGCGTTCGCGGAGCTCATCACCGGCGGCGGCCCGACGACCGACGACACCGGCCGCTTCGAGGTCGGTCGCCTCGCCGCCGGCAAGGGCGAGCTCCTCGTCTTCGACGTCGGCCAGATGGCGCCGGTCGTCTCGCAGCAGGTGGAGCTCGCCGGCGGCGAGCGCAAGGATCTGGGCACGCTGACCGCGAGCGCGCCGGACCCTAGGTGACGACCAGCGCGGCCACGACCCCGGCGAGCCCCATCACGAAGGTCAGGATCATGAGGATCGTCAGGGCGAGGATGAACCCGCCGTGCGGATCTTCGTCGGAACGATTGCTGATCATGTGGGCTTTGCTCATGGGTCCTCGGGGTCGTCGGGGTCTTCAGGGTCTTCAGGGTCGTCAGGGGTGCTCGAAGGAGTGTCCGGGAAGCCGGACGGTCAGGACGGCGCACGGCGCCTTGCGCACCACGCGCTCCGCGACGGAGCCGAGGAGCACGTGCTTGATGCCGGTGCGGCCGTGCGTGCCCAGCACGATGAGGTCGGTGTCGCTCTTGCGCGCGAAGCCGATGATCTCGCGGAACGCGACACCCTCGAGGGTGCGACCGTCGACGCGCACCGCGTTGTGGTCGCGCTTGATCGCGGCGACCACCTTCTCGACCTGCGTGTTCGCGGCCTGAACCAGCTCGGCATACGAGCTCGGGAACGCGACGACCGAGCCGTCGGGCGTCGGATAGACCGGCGCCGCGAACACGTGCACGAGCGTGAGCGGCGCGTCGAACGTCTCCGCCAGCTGACACGCCACACGCAACGCCTCGTCGGAATGCGGCGAGAAATCGATCGGCGCCAGGAGCTTCTTGAACGGGCTCATGACGCCATGTGGTGCAAGCACAGGGCCACCACCCCGCGAAGATCGCACCCGGAATCGTCAGCCGCGGGCTGGCGCGAGGGCGACCGAGTGCGACCGCTGCTTGCGCGCGAAGTCCTCGAGCTGCCGCCGCGCGGCGCGAAACGAATCTCGCACCGCCACGCGGACGTCACCGTGGGCACCGTCCTCGCCGGGATCGTGGCTCACGATGATGTCGTTTCCGGGCACGGCCACGACGACGCGCACGCGGAATCGGTTTCCGCGCTCGTGATGCTTGTGTGGCCGCTCGATCGTCACGTCGCAGCGCAAGACGCGCGCGTCGACGCGCTCGAGTCGGCTGGCCCATCGGCGCGTGAACATCTCGACCGAGGGGCTCGTGTCCATGTCACGAAAGGTCACGCTCACTGGAAAGGTCATGATCCCTCGTTGGTGCATGTGCCACGCCAGCAAGGCGTTTCAGGCTTCGGTCACGCTTCCGGATCGCGCAGAACGCCGGCGCTGAGGAAGGTCCGCTCCTCGGCCGCCATGTGAGCGTCGATGTCCTCGACCAGCTCCGCGATCCCCGCCGCCACCTCGAGGTCGGCGCCTGCAAGCGCCGCGCGCAGCGACGTATGTTCGGCGGCGTGCTCCTCGAGCATCCGTGCGATGCGCGCCGGTCCCCACGCGAAATCGATGCGCAGGATCGGCTCGAGCATCGCCTCCTCGGTCGCGTTGTGGAGCGCGAACGCGTTGCGCACCGCCTCGAGCCGCACCGCCAGGTCGGCCAGCACGGCCTCGCCGGCGAGCACGCGCGTCGCGACGCGCTGCATCTCGTCCAGCAGCTGACGCAACCGCTCGTGCTGCGCGAGCAAGACGGTTCGCGCCTTCGACGGCTCCAGCCTCGCCTCGCGGTGGACTGGACGTGCCGGCGACGTCGGGGTTCGGTCTGCGGATCGCACCATCACCATCGTCTTCATCGTCGCCTCGACATCAGTCGAAGAGAACGGGAGTGCGAGGCTTCGTTGGTGGCGCGAGCATGCGGCTGGCATACGCGCCGTTGAGGCCGAGGTGAACCATGACGATCATCGTTCCCACCATCAGCTCGATCATCGCGCCCGGAACTTTCCAGATCTGCAGCATCGTCGCCTCCTCCATTTTCTCGCCGTGGTCGTGTGAGCCCGTGCGTCTTCGCTCGCAGAGCGCCACCGCACAGGACCCCGCCTGTGCGCCCGCGGCATTGCAGCCGTGACGCCATCGGGTAGCGCACGGCTGCACCGCACGTGCCACGCGGACGCATTCACCAGTCGTAGACTTCGACCATGGAAATCTTCCGAAGGTTCGCTCGCGGGACCGCCGAGGTCGTCGGCACGCCCTACGCCTTCGTCGCCGCCATCGCGCTGATCATCGGCTGGCTGCTCTCAGGGCCGCTGTTCGACTTCTCGGACACCTGGCAGCTCATCATCAACACCACCACGACGATCATCACGTTCTTGATGGTGTTCGTGATCCAGAACGCACAGAACCGCGACGCGCGCGGCATCCACATCAAGCTCGACGAGCTCATCCGCGCCACGACGGGAGCGGAGAACAGCGTGATCGACCTCGCGCGCCTCTCCGACAAGCAGCTGCTCGCGCTCGAGCACCACTACGAGCGCATCGGCGAGATGAAGGACCACGAGGTCAACGAGGAGCTCGAGGACATCGCGGCCGAAAAAAAGCACCGGCCGGCGAAGCAGCGGCGCAAGGACTAGTCGGCGGCGTGGTCGGCCGGCTGAACGATTCCACGCACGCGCTCGAGCAGATCTGCCACCTGCACCGGCTTCGCGAAGAACGCGTCGATCACACCCGAGTCGTCGCGCGGCGCGCCGTACGAACCGCTCACCATGATGATGCGGATCTGCGGGAACTGCCTGCGCACTTCCTCGGCGAGATCGAGCCCGGTCTTGCCGCCGCTGAGATCGCCAAGATCGAAATCCGTGATCACGACGTCGATGGGGTCGATCTCGAGGCGCCGCATCGCCGTCTCGGCGTCACACACCGCGTCGACCACCTCGAGGTGGCGCGACAGGAGGCGGCCCATGGTGCGCGCCACGAGCGCGTCGTCGTCGACGATCAAGGCACGGATCATGGCGCGACCCTGACTAACAGCTTTCCTCGGTTGCCGCCATCGAAAAGCATGTTCAGCGCCTCCGGAGCGGCCTCGAGCCCGTCGACGATCGTGTCGGCGTGCCGGAGCTTGCCTTGCATCATCCACTGTCCGAGCTGCATGACGGCTTCCATGAATCGCGGCGCGTAGTCGAGGATGATGAACCCCGACAGCGTGAGGCGCTTCATCAGCAGCACGTCGTACGGGCCGAGCATCCGCTTGCTCTCGTTGTATTCGGAGATGAGGCCGCACAGGACGATGCGTCCGTGCAGGTTCATCATCCCGATCACCGTGTTCATGATGTCGCCGCCCACGTTCTCGAAGTTGATGTCGACGCCGCTCGGACAGGCGCGCTCGAGCTGCGCCTTCCAGTCGGCGTCCTTGTAACAGACCGCGGCGTCGAACCCGAGGTCGCCGGTCAGCCACGCGCACTTGTCGGCGCTGCCGGCGATGCCGACGACGCGACAGCCCTGGATCTTCGCGATCTGTCCGACCACCGTGCCGACGGCGCCGGCCGCCGCCGACACGACCACGGTCTCGCCGGCCTTCGGCTTGCCCAGCTCGAGCAGCCCGAAGTACGCGGTGATGCCGGTCACGCCGAGCGCGCCGAGGAACGCCGGCTGCGGAAACGGTAGGCCCGGCGGCAGCCGCATCGGCTTGTTCGGCCCCGTCGCGTCGAGCGCCGCGAGCTCCTGCCAGCCCACCATCGCGACCACCAGATCGCCGGCCTTGTACTCGGCGCTCTGTGACTCGACGACCTCGGCCAGCCCGACGCCGCGCATGACCTCGCCGATGGCGACCTTGGGCAGATAGCTGTCGCGCTCGACCCATACGCGGTTCGTGGGGTCGAGGCTCAGATACTTCGTACGCACCAGCACCTGCCCTGCACCGATCGCCGGGACATCGCTCGTCACGTCCTCGAAGTCGGAGCGCTTCACGCGACCCTCGGGGCGGCGCGCGAGGCGGATCTGGCGATTACTCGTCGGCGGCGTCGGGGAGGCGCTCATGGCCGCGACGCTAACACGCACACGCGTGTGATAAGACCCGCGCGATGTTCCGTCGCTATCAGCTGCGCACCACCGACACCGGCGCGGCGCGCGCCTTCTACACGTCGGTGATCGACGTGGAACGACGCACGTCGCTGCAGATCGTCGGGCTTCCGGAGCAGGCCGCGTCGCGCGGCGCACCGGCTCACTGGCTCGGCCAGGCCAGCGTGCACGACGTCAGCGCGGGAGTGTTGCAGATGATCGGCGCCGGCGGCGAACCGCTCGGTCCCGTGCGCGCCGAGATCGACGGCGGCAAGGTCGCGGTCGTGCGCGATCCGCTCGGCGCCGTGGTCGGGATGTGCGAGGACCTCACCGGACCCGCGCCGCCGCCGCCCGGCGAGGTCGTGTGGCACCAGCTCAACACCACCGATCGCGTCGCGGTGTGGCCGACCTACGCCGACCTGTTCGGATGGAAGGGCGGCGAGACGCTCGATCTGGGTCCGGAGCTCGGCACGTACCAGACCTTCGCGTGGACCACGGGTGGGCCGGCGGTCGGCGGCCTCGTCGACAGCGCGCGCACGCCCGGCATCCACCCCCACTGGCTCTTCTTCTTCGGCGTCGACGATCTCGCCGCCGCCGCCGCTTCGGTGACCGCCAACGGCGGGCGCGTCGTGTTCGGCCCGCTCCCGGGACCGGGCGGCTTCGCCATCGCCGTCTGCGAGGACCCGCAGCGCGCGGCGTTCGCGCTCGGCCAGCGCGCGTGATACGCCACTCCCCAACATGTCCCTATATCCGTTCGTGCTCGAGATGCAGAAGCTTCTGCGGCAGATCGACGGCTGGCTCGACAAGACCCAGGCCCACGCGACCGCCCGCAAGTTCGACGTGAACACCTTGCTCCAGGCGCGGCTCGCGCCGGACATGTTCCCGCTGGTCCGTCAGATCCAGGCGACCTGTGATCAGGCGAAGTTCGCGGCGGCGCGCACCACCGGCAAGGACGTGCCGTCGCACCCCGACACCGAGACGACGTTCGACGAGCTGCGCAAGCGCGTCGCCTCGGTGGTCGCGTTCCTCGAGGGCTTCACCGCCGCCGACTTCGAGGGCGCGGACGAGCGCCGGGTCACGACGCCGCGCTGGGAAGGCAAGTCGATGACGGCGCGCGAGTACTTCGTCCAGCACGCGACGCCCAACTTCTTCTTCCACTACACGTCGACGTATGCGCTCCTCCGCCACAACGGGGTCGACGTCGGCAAGCGCGACTATCTCGGTCCGCTGCCGCTCGCCTGATCACGCCGCGCGCGGCTCACATCGGCGCCGGCGTCATGATCGCCAGCTCCGCGCCCTGCGGATCGGCGAAGACCGCATAGCGTCCGATCTTCGGGATGTCGGTGGGCGGCATCATCGCCTTCGCGCCCATGCGCACCGCGCGCTCGAGCGTGCGATCGCAGTCGTTCACGCTCACGTACGGCAACCACTGCGGGCTGGCCTCCTTGTGGAGGATGCCGGCGCGTCCGGTCGCGCTCGTCTCGAGCACGTAGTACGTGCCGCCGGTCTGCATCTCCACCGGCTTCACGCTGTAACCGAACACGGTCTTGTAGAAGTCGACCGCGCGATCGGGCAGCCGCGTGACCAGCTCGGTCCACATGAACGCGCCGGGTGGCGGCGTGCGCTCGGGTTCGTCACCGCCCTTTCGCGTCACGAGGTGCAGCTTGGCGCCGACCGTGTCGATGATCTCGACGCTCGCGCCGAGCCCCGGCGTGTCCAGCACCTCACCGATGTGGCGGCTGCCGGCGCCCTTGGCGCGCGCGATCGCTTCATCTAGATCCGGCGTGGACACGAACGACGCCCAGTGCGGATCGCTGCGCGTGTGCAGCCTGCGATAGCCGCCGATCAGCTGACCCGCGACCTCGATCATCTCGTAGGGCGCTTCGCCGGCCGGCTGCGTCTTCGTGCCCCAGCCAAACACCTCTCCGAAGAAGGCCTGCGCGGCCCCGATGTCGGCCGTCTCGAGCTCGAACCAGACGAACTTTCCTGGATAGAACGTCATCGGTTTTGCCTCTTTTTCCTCTCACCAACCCTGGCCTGTTCCCGAGCAAAGACCAGTGCTTACGCACTGTGGCACCAGCGCTCGGTGTGCTCGATTGTCAATCGATCGAGCGCTAGCGCTCGGCGCTTGTTCGCGAAAGACGCGCGGAGTACCAAGGCCGGAGCACCGATGCCTTGGGGGCAACTCGTATGACCGACTTCGACAGCGGAAGCGCGCCGTCTCGTAATGTTCTCGACCCGAGCCCGCTCGTGTACGGCGACGCCGGTGCGTCGCCCGCGTTCTGCCGGAGCCTGCTCGCGTCGCTCGTCCGCTACAAGGACGGCGACTTCAGCGCGCAGATGCCCTTCGACTTCGTGGGCATCGAAGGCAAGATCGCCGACGTCTTCAACGACATCCTCCAGGTCAGCGCGCGGCGCGGCGAGGAGACGGCGCGCGTGTCGCGCGTGGTCGGCAAGGAAGGCAAGCTCAAGGAGCGCATGCGCGTGCCGGGCGCGGTCGGCGGCTGGGCCGACGAGATCAGCGCGCTCAACACGCTCATCGACGACCTGGTATGGCCGACCACCGAGGTGACCCGCGCCGTCGGCTCGGTGGCCAAGGGCGACCTCGGACAGGCGATGGCGCTCGACGTCGACGGCCGTCCGCTCGAGGGCGAGTTCCTGCGCTCGGCCAAGCTCGTGAACACGATGATCGAGCAGCTCTCGGTCTTCGCGTCGGAGGTGACGCGCGTCGCCCGCGAGGTCGGTACGGAAGGCAAGCTCGGCGGCCAGGCGCAGGTGAAGGGCGTGTCGGGCGTGTGGAAGGACCTCACCGAGTCGGTGAACCAGATGGCCGGTAACCTCACCGACCAGGTCCGCAACATCGCCAACGTGACGATCGCCGTCGCGTCCGGCGACCTCTCGAAGAAGATCACCGTCGACGTTCGCGGCGAGATCTTGCAGCTCAAAGAAGCCATCAACACGATGGTCGAGCAGCTCCGCTCGTTCGCGTCGGAGGTCACGCGCGTCGCGCGCGAGGTCGGCACCGAAGGAAAGCTCGGAGGCCAGGCCGTCGTCCCCGGCGTCGCCGGCACGTGGAAGGACCTCACCGACAACGTCAACGCGATGGCGTCGAACCTGACCGGACAGGTGCGCAACATCGCCGAGGTGACGACCGCCGTCGCGCGTGGCGACCTGTCGCGCAAGATCACCGTCGACGTGAAGGGCGAGATCCTCGAGCTCAAGAACACCATCAACACGATGGTCGATCAGCTCAACGCGTTCGCGTCGGAGGTGAGCCGCGTCGCGCGCGAGGTCGGCACCGAGGGCAAGCTCGGCGGTCAGGCCGACGTGCAGGGCGTCGCCGGCACGTGGAAGGACCTCACCGACAACGTCAACTCGATGGCGTCGAACCTCACCGGCCAGGTCCGCAACATCGCCGAGGTGACGACCGCCGTCGCCAAGGGCGACCTTTCACGCAAGATCACGGTCGACGTCCGCGGCGAGATCCTCGAGCTCAAGAACACCATCAACACGATGGTCGATCAGCTGAACGGCTTCGCGTCCGAGGTCTCGCGCGTCGCGCGCGAGGTGTCGACGGAAGGCAAGCTCGGCGGTCAGGCCCAGGTGCCCGGCGTCGCCGGCACGTGGAAGGACCTCACCGACAACGTCAACTCGATGGCGTCGAACCTCACCGGTCAGGTCCGCAACATCGCCGACGTGGCCACCGCGATCGCGCGTGGCGACCTGTCGCGCAAGATCACCGTCGACGTGCAGGGCGAGATCCTCGAGCTCAAGAACACCATCAACACGATGGTCGATCAGCTCAACGGCTTCGCGTCCGAGGTCTCGCGCGTCGCGCGCGAGGTCGGCACCGAGGGCAAGCTCGGTGGTCAGGCCCAGGTGCCCGGCGTCGCCGGCACGTGGAAGGACCTCACCGACAACGTCAACTCGATGGCGTCGAACCTCACCGGCCAGGTCCGCAACATCGCCGACGTCGCCACCGCGATCGCGCGTGGCGACCTGTCGCGCAAGATCACCGTCGACGTGCAAGGCGAGATCCTCGAGCTCAAGAACACCATCAACACGATGGTCGATCAGCTCAACGGCTTCGCCGGCGAGGTGACGCGCGTGGCGCGCGAGGTCGGCTCCGACGGCAAGCTCGGCGGCCAGGCCGAGGTCCCCGGCGTCGCCGGCGTGTGGAAGAACCTGACCGACAACGTGAACTTCATGGCGTCGAACCTGACCGATCAGGTGCGCAACATCGCCGACGTGGCGACCGCCGTCGCGAAGGGCGACCTCTCCAAGAAGATCACCGTCGACGTGAAGGGCGAGATCCTCGCGCTCAAGAACACGCTCAACACGATGGTCGATCAGCTGAACGGCTTCGCCTCCGAGGTCTCGCGCGTCGCGCGCGAGGTCGGCACCGAGGGCAAGCTCGGCGGCCAGGCCCAGGTGCCCGGCGTCGCCGGCACGTGGAAGGACCTCACCGACAACGTCAACTCGATGGCGTCGAACCTCACCGGCCAGGTCCGCAACATCGCCGA
>DATLEB010000289.1:0-19655 GCA_035525615.1 Kofleriaceae bacterium
CTCTCGAGTCGGTCGAGAGGGCCCCTGACGGGCGTTGATCTCCGCATCTGGCGGCATGCGGCGTGCCGTTGCCTACATCAGCCCATGGCCTTCTGGAGGTTGGTGTCGATGGCCGCCAGGAAGTCCTGGGTGGTCAGCCACGGAGCGTCCTTGCTGATCAGCAGGGCGAGGTCCTTGGTCATCTGACCGCCTTCGACGGTCTCGATGCAGACCCGCTCGAGCGTCTGCGCGAAGCTAGTGACGTCCGGCGTGCTGTCGAGCTTGCCGCGGTGCTCGAGGCCGCGCGTCCACGCGAAGATCGACGCGATCGGGTTGGTCGACGTCGGCTTGCCCTTCTGGTGCTC
This sequence comes from Kofleriaceae bacterium, assembly GCA_035525615.1. Classification (GTDB taxonomy): domain Bacteria; phylum Myxococcota_A; class Polyangia; order Haliangiales; family Haliangiaceae; genus UBA2376. The sequence goes on from DATLEB010000289.1 coordinate 345, forward strand.
GCGGTAGTGACGCGTCACCGTGCCGTGCGCGGCCTCGGCCTCGACGGTCTGGCCGTCGGGCGTGAGCAGCACCGACGTCATGAGGCCGAGCGAGCCGAAGCCCTGCGCCACCGAGTCGGACTGCACGTCACCGTCGTAGTTCTTGCACGCCCAGACGAAGCCGCCGTCCCACTTGAGGGCGCTGGCGACCATGTCGTCGATGAGGCGGTGCTCGTAGACCGCGCCCGCCGCCTTGAACTTGTCGGCGAACTCGGCGTCGAAGACCTTCTGGAACAGATCCTTGAAGCGACCGTCGTACTTCTTGAGGATCGTGTTCTTGGTCGACAGGTACACCGGCCACTTGCGCGCCAGGCCGTAGTTGAAGCAGCTGCGCGCGAAGCCGATGATCGACTCGTCGAGGTTGTACATGCCCATGGCGATGCCCGCCTCGGGGAAGTCGAACACCTTGTACTCGGTGGGCTTGCCGCCGTCCTTGGGCGTGAACGTCATGGTCAGCGTGCCGGCGCCCGGCACGAGGAAGTCGGTCGCCTTGTACTGATCGGCGTGGGCGTGGCGGCCGACGACGATCGGGCGGGTCCACCCCGGCACGAGGCGCGGCACGTTCTTGCAGATGATCGGCTCGCGGAAGATGGTTCCACCGACGATGTTGCGGATCGTCCCGTTCGGGGACTTCCACATCTCCTTCAGGTTGAACTCCTTCACGCGCGCTTCGTCGGGCGTGATCGTGGCGCACTTGACGGCGACCCGGTGCTCCTTGGTCGCGTTCGCGGCGTCGACGGTGACCTTGTCGTTGGTCGCGTCGCGGTGCTCGATGCCGAGATCGAAGTAACGGAGATCGATCTCGAGGTACGGCAGGATGAGCTCCTGCCTGATCTTCGCCCAGATGATGCGGGTCATCTCGTCGCCGTCCATCTCGACGACGGGATTCTTGACCTTGATCTTAGCCATGGGCGGACTTGTAACATGGCGGCGATGGGGCCGATCGCCCGTCTCACCATCTTCGCGGCTGCGGCTGTTCTGACGCTTCTCGGCTTCTTCTTGCCCGAATTTCAGCTCGTCCCGGACGGCACCATGCGGCTCGCCGGCGGGCTCGCCATGCTCGCGTCGGCGGTCGCGTGCGTGCTCGTCGCCGCGATCGTCGCGTCCTGTGTGCAGGTGGTGCGCGGTCATCGGAGTCCGGCGATCGCGGCCTGGACGTCGGTGTCCGCGGTCGGCCTCGCGCTCGTCGTGCTCGGCGTGGTCATCACGTTCAGAGCGCGCAGCGGCACCTGGACGTCGCTGGCGGCGTGCGGGCTGGCGCTGATCGCGCACACCCGACTCCCCCAGCCGCGGCCGCAGCCACAGCCGATCGCGGCGCCCCCGCGCAAGCCGACGACGATCGTGCGCGCCGCGGAGGTCGGCCACGCCGGCTTGCGCGTCACCACCGACGCGGGCTCGACGAGCTTCGCCTGGGAGGAGCTCCTGCGCGTCCAGCTCATCACCGGCCTCGAGCCCGGCGTGGAGATCACCACGCGCGGGGCGATCCTCCGGATCAATCGCAAGACGACAGCCGACTATCGCTTCCTGCCCGGCGCCACCGACGGCACGGCCGCCGACAACCTGCGGCGGCTCTACGAATACGCGAGAGAGAAGAATCCGGGGCTGCGGCTCACGCCGTGAGATCAGAAACCGGGCATTCACCGGTTTCGGGTGATGGCCTCGACTGTCGTCGCGCGCCGTCACTGGCTAGCATCATCGAGTGTCCACGGGGTCGACACGCGTGCTGGTGCTGGTAGCCGGCGCGCGCCGGTGTGCGCTGCCTCTCGCCGCCGTGCGCGAGACGATGCGTCCATTGCCGGCGGTGCCCGTCGCGGGCGCGCCCGCGTTCGTGCTCGGCGCGGCGGTGATCCGCGGCGAGCCGACCCCGGTCGTCGATCTGGCGGCGCTGCTCGGTGATCACGCCGCCGGTATCACCCGCTACGTGACGGTGGAGGCCGGCGGCCGCACGATCGCGCTCGCCGTCGACGCGGTGGGCGGCGTCGAGGCGGTCGATCGCGGCGCGCTCGCCGAGCTCCCCCCGCTGCTCGGCGGGGCCGGCGACGCGGTCGTCGCGCTCGGCGCCGTCGACGGCGCGCTCCTGGCGTTGCTCGAGACCTCGGCGCTCCTGCCGGCGGAGCAGGGATGATGCGCGCGGTGGTCTCGTCGGGCGACACCGAGCGCTTCCGCGGGCTGGTGCGGAGCTGGCTCGGGCTCGAGCACGACGACACGCGGCTCGGCAACCTGGCCGGCGTGCTGCAGGATCGGCTGCGCGCGACCGGCAGCCCCGACCTCGACGCGTACGCGCGCTTCGCGGGGAGCGGTGACGAGCTGCGCCTCCTCGCCGAGCGGCTCACCGTCGGCGAGACCTTCTTCTTTCGCAACCCCGATCACTTCCGCGCGCTCGCCGAGCACGTGCTGCCCACCAGCATCCGGCGCAACGCCGCGAACCGGCGCCTGCGTCTCCTGTCGCTGGGGTGCGCCACGGGCGAGGAGCCACACTCGATCGCCATCCTCCTTCGCGAGCAGTTCCCCGAGCTCGAGCACTGGGAGGTGGAGCTGGTCGGCGTCGACGTCAATCGGGCATCGCTGGCGCGGGCGCGCGCCGGACGGTACGGCGCGTGGGCGCTGCGTGCGACGCCGGCCGAGCAGCTGGCGCGCTGGTTCACCGTCGAGGGCCGCGATCACGTCCTCGACGCGCGCGTCCGCCGCATGGTGACGTTCGTCGAGCACAACCTCGCCGCGCCGGCGGCGGCGTGGTGGTTCGGGCGCTGGGACGTCGTGATGTGCCGCAACGTCCTCATGTACTTCACGCCGGCGCTCGCGGCCGAGCTGGTCGCACGGCTGCGTCAGTCGCTGTGGCCCGACGGGTACCTGTTCCTCGGCCACGCCGAGACCGTGCGCGATCGGGCCGAGGGCTTCCGCCTCTGCCACACCCACGACACGTTCTACTACCAGGCGACCGACGCCGGCGGGGGCGCCGCATCGTGGCCGCCGCCGCTCGCACCGGAGCCGGCGACGGCCGGCGGCACCGGCGGGATGCCGAGCTGGTTCGACGAGATCGAACGCGCGTCGCGACGCATCGAAGCGCTCGCCAGCGATCATCGCGATCGCGCCCAGGCCCCGGCGAGCGTCGGCGCGCATGCCGGGCCAACCGCGTACGCGCGAGCGCGCGCGCTCTTCGAGCAGGAGCGCGTCGACGAGGCGCTCGCCGCGCTCGACGGCGACCCGACGCTCGGAGACGACCGTGACGCGCTCCTCCTGCGCGCGGTCCTGTGCACGAACCGCGGCCGGCTGGTCGAGGCCGAAACGGCGTGCGCGCGACTCCTCGCCCGCGGCGTTCCGGAAGCGGGCGCGCACTACCTGATGGCGCTATGCCGCGAGACCGCCGGCGATCCGGCCGCGGCGGTCGAGCACGATCGGGCCGCCATCGCCGACGACGCCGGGTTCGCGATGGCGCACCTCCACCTCGGCCGCCTGCGCCGGCGCCTGGACGACGTCGACGGCGCGCGCGCGTCGCTGCGACAGGCGTTACACCTGCTCGAGGTCGACGACGTCCATCGCATCGCGCTCTTCGGCGGCGGCTTCCGCCGCGACGCGCTGGTGGCGCTGTGCCGGCGCGAGCTCGCGGCGTGTGGAGATCTGCGATGAGCGAGCTCGGCGACAGCGCACGCTCGCTGCGCGACGCGTTCGACCGCGCGTTCGCGAAGGCGGCGAGCTCGCCGGCGACCGCGCACAGCGACTTCCTCGCCATCCGCGCGGGCGGACAGCCGCGCGCGATCGCGCTCGCCGAGATCGGCGGCCTCCACGTCGATCGGCGCGTCACCGCGATCCCGACGCCCGTCGCGGGACTCCTCGGCCTGGTCGGGTTGCGCGGCGTGATGGTCCCGCTCTACGACCTGCGCGTCCTGCTCGGCACCAACCCCGTCGACGAGCCGCGGTGGATGGTCACGGCCGCGGCCGCGCCGGTCGGGTTCGCCTTCGACGGGTTCGACGGGCACCTCCGCCTCGACGAGGCCGACGTCGCGCGCGGACCGACCGACCTCGTCGTCGCCGGCGGCGTCACGCGCCCCGTCATCTCGCTCGTCACGCTGATCGCCGAGCTCGAGCGCCGGATCGCCGGCGTTCCTTCCAGGGAGACATGACATGGCACAGTGGACCTTTGGACGAAAAGTCGGGGTGGGCTTCGCGCTCGCCGGTGTGATCACCGCTGCCATCGCCGCGGTCGGCTACCGGAGCACCGGTGAGGTCATCGACAACACCGGCCGGCTCACCCACACGCACGAGGTGCGGCGCGAGGCCGAGCAGATCGCGTCGCTGATGAAGGATGTCGAGACCGGGACGCGCGGCTTCGCGATCACCGGCGACGACGTCTTCCTCGAGCCCTTCAACCGCGCCTCCACGGTCGTCGACGGCGTCGCCGAGCGCCTGCGCGCGATGACCTCGGACAACCCGGCGCAGCAGAAGCGCATCGACAACCTCCGTGCGCTGGTCGCCGAGAAGCTCGCGGTGAGCCGCCGCACCATCGCGGCGCGGCGTGGCGGCGGGCTCGAAGCCGCCGTCGCCGACGTGCGCACCGGCGACGGCAAGGCCGCGATGGACCGGCTCCGCGCCGAGGTCGACGCCATCGATGCCGAGGAGCAGCGGCTGCTCACCCAGCGCAAGCGCTCCACCGAGGAGGCCGCCGACACCGCCACCACGATCATGCTGTGGGGCGCGGTGCTCGGCTTCCTGCTCGTGGTCGCGCTCGGCTGGCTGATCACGCGCTCGCTGTCGGGACAGATCGGCGAGGCGGTGCGCCACGTGCAGACCAGCTCGACCGAGCTCCACGCCGCCGCGAGCCAGCAGGCCGCCGGCTCGAAGGAGCAGGCGACCGCGATGAACGAGATCGCGACGACCATCACCGAGCTGCTGGCGACGTCGCGCCAGATCGCCGAGAACGCGCAGCGCGTCGCACAGATCGCATCCGACACCGCGGGCTCGGCCCGCACCGGCACGAACGTCGTCGATCGCGCGCAGGAGTCGGTGACCGCGATCCGCCGCCAGGTCGACCAGATCGTCGGGCACATGCTCGAGCTCGGCAAGAGCTCGCAGCAGATCGGCTCGGTGCTCGACATCGTCGGCGAGCTGGCCGAGCAGACCAACATCCTCGCCATCAACGCGACCATCGAGGCCGCCGGCGCCGGAGACGCCGGCCGGCGCTTCGCCGTCGTCGCCGACGAGATCCGCAAGCTCGCCGATCGCGTCTCGACGTCGACCAAGGAGATCCGGACGCTCATCGACACGGTCCGCACGTCGGTGAACACCACGGTGATGGCGACCGAGACCGGCTCGAAAGCGGTCGACGCCGGCAGCAAGCAGTTCGGCGACGTCGCCGCCGCGTTCCGCCAGATCGCGGGCCAGGTCGGCACCGCGACCGACGCGGCCCGCGAGATCGAGCTGTCGACCAAGCAGCAGGCGACGGCGGTCGAGCAAGTCAACGTGGCGATCGCCAACGTCGGTCAGGCCACGCGCGAGACCGAGATCAGCTCGACGCAGACGCTCGACACCGCGGCACAGCTGAGCCGCCTCTCCAAGGATCTGCTGCGCGTGGTGCAGGCCAGCGCCTGAGCCGGACCGTCATGGCCAAGGACCCCTACCGCTACTTCCGCGTCGAGGCTCGCGAGCTGGCCGACCAGCTGGCGCACGGCAGCCTCGCGCTCGAGAAGGCCGGCGGAGGGAGCGCGGCCGACGTGGCGCGGCTCCTGCGCGTGGCGCACACGCTCAAGGGCGCGGCGCGTGTGGTGCGGCAGACGCGGATGGCCGACGCCGCGCACGCGCTCGAGGACGTGCTCGAGCCGTTCCGCGACACCGGCGCGGTCGGTCGCGCCGAGATCGACGCGCTCCTCCATCACGTCGACGCGATCGTGGCGGCGCTCGCCGACGTCGCGGCGCCGCCCGACGCCGCGAAGCCGGCGGCGTCGACGCCGGAGCTGGCGCCGCTGCCGGTTCCCGATGAGGTCGCGACCGTGCGCGCCGAGCTGCGCGAGCTCGACACGCTGCTCGACGGGCTCGCCGAGTGTCGGGCGCTGCTGGACAGCCACGAGCGCCGCGTCGCCGGCGTGGCCGACCGCGACCTCGAGCTCGAGCTGCGGCGCGGCGTCGAGCAGCTCGGGCGCGAGCTGCGCCAGGTGCGCGACCTGGCCGAGCAGCTGCGCCTGGTCGCGGCCGCGGCGCTGTTCGATCCGCTGGAGCGCATCGCGCGCGACACGGCGCGCCGGACCGGTGCGCAGGTGCGCGTCGAGACCCGAGGCGGCGAGCTGCGGCTCGACACCGGTCTCCTCGACGCGGTCCTGCCCGCGCTGGTCCAGCTCGTGCGCAACGCCGTGGCGCACGGCCTCGAGCCGCCCGCGGCGCGCGCGGCGGCCGGCAAACCCACCGAGGGCCGCATCACCGTCGACGTGAGCCGGCGCGGCCAGCGCGTCGTGTTCTCCGTCGCCGACGATGGCCGGGGCATCGACGTGGCCGCGGTGCGGGCCGCGGCCCAGCGCGGCGGTGCGCTCGCCGGCGGCCACGAGCCCGAACACGACGAGCTGCTCGCCCTGCTCCTGCGCGGCGGCCTCAGCACCGCGTCGACCGTCACCGACATCTCGGGGCGCGGCGTCGGCCTCGACATCGTGCGGGTCGTCGCCGAGCGTCTCGGCGGCAAGGCGCGCATCGCGACGCGCGCCGGCGCCGGCACGTCGTTCGAGCTCGCGGTCCCGCTCTCGCTGGCGGCGGTGGAGTCGCTGGTGATCGAGGCCGGCGGCGCGACGTCGACGATCCCGCTCGACGCGGTGCGCGCGACCCTGCGCACCGAGCCCACGGCCACCGGGCTGGCCGGCAACGCCGCGGTGATCCACGAGGGCCGCGTCATCCCGTTCCTCCCGCTCGCACGCGCGCTCCGCGGCAGCGCGACCCGCACCAGCGGCGCGTGGACCACGCTGGTCGTCGACAGCGGCGGCGAGCGCGCCGCGGTCGGCGTCGATCGGCTCCTCGGCAGCGCGAGCGTCGTGATGCGGCCCCTGCCCCGCTATGCCCCCGCCGATCCGCTCGTCGCCGGCGCCTCGCTCGACCACGCCGGCGTCCCTCAGCTCGCGCTCGATCCCGCGGGCGTCGTCGCGGCCGCGCACCGCGCCGTGCCCGACGCGCGTCCCGTGACGACGGCGCGCCTGCCCATCCTCGTCGTCGACGACTCGCTCACGACGCGCATGCTCGAGCAGAGCATCCTCGAGGCCGCCGGCTGGGACGTCGATCTGGCGACGTCGGGCGAGGAAGGCCTCGAGGTGGCGCGCAGCCGCCCACATGCGCTCATCCTCGTCGACGTCGAGATGCCGGGCATCGACGGCTTCACGTTCGTCGAGGAGGTCCGCGCCGATCCGCTGCTGGCCCAGACGCCGGCCATCCTCGTGACGTCGCGCAACGCGCCCGAGGATCGCCGGCGCGGGCGCGACGCCGGCGCGCAGGGCTACGTCGTGAAGAGCGAGTTCGATCAGAACGAGCTGTGCGCGCTCATCGACCGGCTGGTGCGCCGGTGATCCGCGTGCTCATCGTCGAGGATTCGATCAGCGTGCGCGAGCGCCTACGCGAGGTGGTCGAGTCCGATCCCGAGCTCGAGCTGGTCGGCGCCGTCGGTGACGGCCGCTCGGCCATCGCGGTGTGCGCGCGTACGCGGCCCGACGTGATCACGATGGACATGATGCTGCCCGAGATGACCGGCCTCGAGGCCACCGAGCACATCATGGCTCACCAGCCGACGCCGATCCTCATCGTCTCGTCGTCGACCAACCGCGGCGAGCTGTTCCGGACCTACGACGCGCTCGCCGCCGGCGCCATCGACGTGCTCGAGAAGCCGCGCGGCGACGAGCCCGAGGGCGTGTGGGAGGCGAAGTTCCTGTCGACGGTGAAGCTGATCTCGCGCGTCCGCGTCATCACACATCCTCGCGCGCGGCTCGGTTCCTTCGGCCGCACGCGCCCGGCCACGCCCGGCGCGACGCCCGCGTCCACGCCCGAGAGCGCGACGGGTGGGGCCTGCGACGTGCTCGCGATCGGCGCCTCGACGGGCGGCCCTGGCGCCGTCGCCACCGTCCTCGCCGGCCTGCCCTCGGCGCTCCGCGTCCCGATCATCGTGGTCATCCACATCGGCGAGCTGTTCGCGGCCACGCTCGGCGAGTGGCTCGACACGCAGGCCGGCGGCCGCAAGGTGGTCCCGGCCGTCGACGGCAAGCCGGTCGCCGACTTCACCGGCTGCGTCGTGATGGCGCCGGGCGGGCACCACCTGACGGTGCGCGACCACGTGTTGCGCTTCACGTCGGAGGCGCCGCGCCACTCCTGCCGGCCGTCGGTCGACGTCCTGTTCGAGTCCGTGGCGCGCGACTACGGCAGCCACGCCGCCGGCGTGCTCCTCACCGGCATGGGCCGGGACGGCGCGAGCGGGTTGCTCGACATGCGTCGGGCCGGCGGCCTGACCGTGGCGCAGGACGAGCGCTCGTGCGTGGTGTACGGCATGCCGCGCGAGGCCGCGGTGCTCGGCGCGGCGCAGCTCGTCCTTCCGCTGACCGAGATCGCCGGCGCGCTCGGACAGCGGCTGCGCCCCGGACGCGGAGGCGCGCGATGAAGCCGGCCGTCCTCGTCGTCGACGACAGCCTGACCGTGCGCATGGATCTGGCCGAGGCGCTCGAGGAGGCCGGCTTCGAGGCGTTCCCGTGCGCCGACCTGGCGTCGGCCGAACGTCACCTCGACGAGCCGCGCCTCGCGCTGGTCGTGCTCGACGTCCTCCTCCCCGACGGCAGCGGCGTCGACTTCCTGCGCCAGCTGCGCGCGCATCGGAGCGCCGGCGAGGTGCCGGTCATGCTGCTCTCGACCGAGGTCGACGTGAAGAGCCGCGTCGAGGGCATGCGCGCCGGCGCCGACGAGTACGTCGGGAAGCCGTACGACATCGCCCAGATCGTCGCGCGCGCCCGCGCGATCGCGCGCCGGCCGGTGACGGGCGCGATGGCGTCGTCGGTGCTGGTGATCGACGACAGCCGCACGTTCCGCGAGGAGCTGGTCGAGCAGCTCTCCGCCGCCGGCTACCGCGTGCTCCAGGCCGGGACCGGCGAGGAAGGCCTCGCGCTCGCCGCGGCCACGCGCCCGCAGGCCGTGGTCGTCGACGGCATCCTGCCCGGCATCGACGGCGCGACCGTGATCCGTCGCCTCACGTCCGACGCCGTCCTGCGCGGCACGCCGTGCGTGCTCATGACCGCGTCGGAGGGCGCGGCCGACGAGCTGCAGGCGCTCGAGGCCGGCGCCGACGCGTACTTCGCGAAGTCGGAGTCGTTCGACATCGTGCTGGCGCGCCTCGCGGCGCTCCTGCGCGGCGAACGCGCCGCGGCCAGCCCGCTGCCGCCGGCGGCGAGCATGCTGACGCCCAAGCGCGTGCTCGCCATCGACGACAGCCCGACGTACCTCGACGCGCTCGGCACGCAGCTCCAGCGCGAGGGCTACGACGTCGTCCTCGCGCGCTCCGGCGAGGAAGGGCTCGAGCTCCTCGCCTCGCAGCCCGTCGACTGCATCCTGCTCGATCTCGTCATGCCCGGCCTCTCCGGCGAGGAGACCTGCCGCCGCATCAAGCAGTCGCTCGAGTCGCGCGACATCCCGCTCATCATGGTGACGTCGCTCGACGATCGCGCCGCGATGCTCGCCGGGATCAACGCCGGCGCCGACGACTTCGTCGCCAAGGGCAACGACTTCGAGATCCTCAAGGCGCGGCTGCGCGCGCAGCTCCGCCGGACGCAGTTCGAGACCGAGCACCGCCGCGTGCGCGAGGAGCTGGTCCGCCGACAGAGCGAGCGCCAGGCCGAGGAGCAGCTGCACGCCTACGCGCTGGCGCTCGAGCAGCGCAACCGCGAGCTCGAGGAAGCGCGCGAGCGCGCCGAGCAGGAGAGCCGCTTCAAGTCTCGCTTCCTCGCCAACATGTCGCACGAGCTGCGCACGCCGCTCAACGCGGTCATCGGCTTCTCCGAGCTGCTCGTCGAGGGCACGGCAGGCCCACTGAGCGCGATGCAAGGCGAGTTCGTCTCCAACGTGCTCCAGGGCGGAAGACACCTTCTGGCGCTGGTCAACGACATCCTCGATCTCTCGCGCGTCGCGGCCGGCCGCCTGAAGCTCGAGCGCGGCTGGCACCCGCTGGGCGACGTGCTCGAGGCGGCGCGCTCCCTGGCGCAGCCGCTGCTGCGCGGTCGCAACCAGACCCTCGCGATCGAGCTCGACGCGGCGGTGCCGCTCCTGTGGATCGATCCGCTGCGGATCCGCCAGGTGGTGTTCAACTTCGTCTCCAACGCGATCAAGTTCTCACCGCCGGGCAGCGCGATCCAGCTCAACGCCGCGCTCGAGGAGGGCCACGTGCACGTGCGCTGCATCGATCACGGCATCGGCATCGCGGCCGCGGATCTGCCGCGCCTGTTCCAGGAGTTCGAGCGGATCGAGTCCGGCGCCAGCGCCGGCATCAAAGGCACGGGCCTCGGGCTCGCGCTCAGCCGCCAGCTCGTCGAGCTCCACGGCGGCTCGGTCGACGTCACCAGCACGCCCGGTCAGGGCAGCACGTTCTCGTTCGCGCTGGCGCTGGCCGAGACCACAGAGGAACAGTCGGCCGAGCTGCCCGCCACCGTGCTGGTGTCGACCGACGACGCGCGCGCCGCCGACGAGCTGTGCCGCCACCTGCGCAGCCTCGGCCTGAGCGCGACGGTGGGCCGCGACGTGGGCGACGTCCTGCGCCTCGCGCGCCTGCTCCAACCGGGCGTGATCGCCATCGGGCACGGCCGCGACGAGCAGGTGCTGCGGGCCGCGCTCGCAGCCGAGCCGCGCACCGCCGAGATCCCGATCGTCGCCCTCACCGACGGCGCACCCGTCGCCACGCACGGCGCCGCCATCCACGCCGCCGCGCGCGCCCGTCGCTAGCCGCGGCGGCGAAGGGCGCGACTCCGGCTGCGCGAGCGGGAAACGAACAGCAACACTGCTATCGCCAGCAGCAGGTGGGGGGAGACGCCACTGCTGGATCCGCTCGCGCAGCCGCAGCCTGCGCTGATCTCGTCGGAGGGACCCGGACCTGCGTCCGGATCGTTGGGGTTGGTCGCCGCGTCGCCACCGGGCTGCGTGGTGCCGCCATCGGTCGACGGCGAGGTGCCCGCGTCCGGGCCCGGCGGGTTCGTGGTCCCGGCGTCGGTCATCGGCGACGGCCCGGCGTCGATCATCGGCGGCACGCCGGCGTCGGTCATGCCGGGCTGCGCCAGGCCGAGGCGCTGATCGAGCAGCGCGACCGAGTTCTGCGTGTTGCCGCCGCACTGACACGCGCGGTTCGAATACTCGCCGCACGGCGCGGCGACGTTCTGGAACGTCTTGTTGCCGCACCCGGTGAGGTACGTCATCGGGTCCTGGCACAGGCGCTCGTGGTCGGCGCCGAACGAGTGCACGACCTCCTGCGCGTTGGTCTCGCACACCGAGCGGTAGTCGGTGCCGTAGATCGCGGCGAACGTGAACACGATCGAGTTCTGGATGACGCCGCAGTTGAACGGCGACACGCCGCCCACGCCCTGTTGCATGCCGATGTCCTGCGGACGGCCGGCGGTGACCAGCTCGTAGTGCGGCACGTTGCCGGGATCGACGTCGGTGATGACGACGTTCCAGCGCGCGAACATCGTGGTCATGCAGCTCATGACCTGCTGCTTGCCGGCCGCCGACGCGGTCCAGGCCGGCACCGACCGCGTCTGGCTCACGATCGTCGAGCGGTTGGTGCGCGAGTCGTTCCCGCCCGGCGCGTAGGTGCCGCCGTTGAAGTTGACGTAGAAGATGGTCGGGGCGTGATACGTGCCGTCGTCGACGACGGGAGGCGGCAACGGGTCCGGGTCACCGGTGACGACGTAGCCGCCGCGCGGAACGCCGTCGGGTGAGAGCCCGCCGCCGATGAACGAGCCGGCCGGAGAGACCGGCTGCGGCGCTGGCGTCTCGGCCGACGCCGCGAGCGCAGTGACCGTGAGCAGACCGATGGTCGTGACAGCTTGGACCGTGCGCATGGCGTCCTCCTCGACGGAGGCATTCATCACGTTCCGTGCCAGTGGCGCCAGGACGAGAGTTCGTGCGCCTGGCCTGCCGGGCACCGGCCCAGCGCCCCAGATCGCGACAGCGCTGCGCGATCGCGGGGCGAGATTCCTCGCGAACCGACGGGCTCAGTCCGGCGAGCCGCTGACAAGCGCCGCGCGGCGCCTGCGAGGTCCTGTCAGGCCTTGGGCGGGTCCTTCAAGCTGAAGTCAGTACTGCTGTTCCGGTGCGCCCGCGGCATCGGCCGGGCGTCGAGCATGTCGCGCACGAGGCGGAGGAGCTGCTCGGGCTTGAACGGCTTCGAGATGATGGTCACCGTCGACTCGTCGAGGCCCTGCTCGGCGAGCGCGTCACCGACATAGCCGGACATGTACAGCACCTGGACCTCGGGGCGGCGGCGGGTCAGCTCCGAGGCGAGCTGCGGACCGCTGAGGCCGGGCATGACGACGTCGGTGAGGAGCAGGTCGACGGTCACGCCCGGCGCCATGCCGAGCGCGAGCGCCTCGCGCGACGTCGAGGCCGGGATGACGTGATAGCCGGCCTCGGTCAGGAGGATCTGGATCAGGTTGCGCAGCGCGACCTCGTCCTCGACGAGGAGCACGGTGTCGGAGGTGGTGACGAGCGGGACGGCGGCGAGCTCGGTCGAACGATCGGCGGTGCCGTCGAGGAGCGGCAGCCACACCGTGAACGTCGAGCCGCGGCCGACGCGCGTCTGCACCGTGATGTCGCCGCCCATGTCGCGCACGATCTGGCGCGCGGTCGAGAGGCCGAGACCGGTGCCGTTGCTCTTGGTGGTGAAGAATGGCTCGTACAGGCGGTTGAGGGTCTCGGGCGCCATGCCGACGCCGGTGTCCTCGACCGACACGGCGATCCACCCGCCGGTCGGGCTGCGCACATCCTCGGGACCGGTGTCGCCGTCGGGATCGAGGCGCGTGCGCAACGTCATCACGCCGCCGCTCGGCATGGCGTCGCGCGCGTTGATGACGAGGTTGAGGAGGACCTGCTCGAGCTGGCCCTGATCGATGTGGGACGTCGATGGGCCCGAGGCGAGGTCCTTGGCGACCGTGACGCTCTCACCGGTGATCGAGCGGACCATCTTCTCGAGGTCGTTGACCACGCCCTTGATGTCGACGACGCGCTGGTCGGAGGCCTGGCGGCGCGAGAAGCCGAGCAGGCGGCGCGACAGCGCAGCGCCACGCTGCGCGGCGTTCTGGATGTTGTCGACGTAGCCGTGGAGCTCGGGGCGGGCGCCGCTGCGGCGCGACAGCATCTGGCACGACGCCAGGATGACGGTGAGGAGGTTGTTGAAGTCGTGCGCGACGCCGCCGGCGAGCCGGCCGACCACGTCCATCTTCTGCGCGCGCTGGAGCTGGGCGGCGCGCTCGGCGAGCGCGTGCGCAGCGTGGCGCTCCTCGGTGATGTCGGCCGCCATGACGACGGCGCCGCCGTCGGGGACGGACTCGATCGAGATGGCCAGCATACGACCGGTGTCGAGCTCGACCTCCTTGCGCTCGACGGGACCGGGCCACGGCGTCCACACGCTGGCGAGCGCGGGATCGACCGCCGCGCGCGCGATCGCCTGGCCGACGGCGTCGACCTCGTTGGTCCCGAAGTATGCCGACGCGCGCTCGCTCCACAGCGTGACCTTGCGCGCGGCGTCGACGCCGATGATGGCGACGGGCGACGCGTCGATGACGGCGCGCAGCATGTCGCGCGAGCGCATGATCTCGCGCTCGCGCGCCTCGAGCTCCTCGAGCATCGCGTTGAAGCCGGCGGCGAGCGTCGAGATCTCGCCGGGCTGTCCGGTGGCGGCGCGCAGCGACGGCGTGCCGCCCTCGGTGATCTGGCGCGCCACGTCGGCGAGCTGGAGGATCGGGCGCGTGATGCGACGCTGGAGGAACCAGCCGACGAAGATCGCGGCGAACACGAGCGCGGCGGCGATCGCGACGAGCGTGAGCACGAGCGCGCGGATCTCGGCGGCGAGCGCGCGGTTGGACGTGATGAGCTCGACGGTGCCGTAGTGCTCGCCCTCGTAGTCGATCGGCATGCGAACGCGCGAGATGCTGTCCTTCACCTCGCGCACCGGGCGCGCGCCCTGAGCCAGCGGCGCGGCGGCGGTGACGTCGAGGGTCGAACCCTCGCGGCGGTAGCTGGCGAAGACCTTGCCCTCGGTATCGAACACGACCGCGACCTCGATGTCGGAGAAGCGGCGCAGGCGCGCGAGCATGTCGGCGGTGTCGTCCTTGTCGTCGAACGCGAGGCCGGACACCGACGAGTCGCCGACCACGTCGGCGAGCGTGCTCATGCTGCGCAGGCGCTGTACGCGCAGGCTCTCGATCTGTCGCACGCCGACCACCGCGAAGCCCACGAGCAGACATCCCAGCGCGAGGCCGAGGATGATGAGCGTGAGCCGCGTGCGGATCGACATGTTGCGACCACGCGCGGGTTTCCGCCTGACGGGCTCGATGGAGCTGCCGCTGCTCATGGCTTCCCTCCGACGACGCGAGCCAGGCGCAGCAGCTTGGCTCGAACCTTGAGGCCGCTATCGCGCGCGGCGCGCGTGTTGATCTCGAACTTGACGTGCTTGGCGTCGAGGAAGAAGTTGATGATGACACCGGCGGCCCCAGCCCCCGGCGAGTCGGCCACGGTGAGGATGGCGTGACCTTCGGTGCGGGCGATGACGGCGGCCAGCCGCTTGCGGTCAGTCCCGCCGACCACGACGATGTGACAGTCGACCGTGGCCGCCGCGTCGACCACGCGGACGGTGGCCTGCCGGTCCTTGATCTTGCGTGACCTGGCGATCTTCTGGAGCGGCCCGGTCAGCGGGCTGTCACCCACGACGCACAGCGCCAGGTTGTCGGGCGGCAGGTCGTCGGCGTTCCAGTCGATGAAGCGCGTGAAGCGCTCCACCATCTCCGCCTTGAGCTCGGCTTCCGTGGGCTCTGCGGCCGCCGCGCGCGACATCGCGCACAGGCCGACGAGCGCCGCGATGGCGAGCCGGACCCCCATACCCTTGAAGTTACCACGGCTACTTGCCGTGCTCATCGAGCCAGGGGTCCGCGGGATAGCCAAGGTCGACAAACGAGCGACGCGTCACGCGTGCGATTTCTTCAGCCCGTTTCCGGTTCCCCGCGCCCCAGAGGGCCTTGGCGAGCATGTAGCCGGTGTCGGCCTTGAGGCCGGGGTCGACCGCGGGGCCGCTGCGGATGCGGTACGCGTGCTCGAGGTCCGCGACACCTGCGGCGGGCTGCCCCATGTCGAGGCGCGCCGACCCGAGGCCGTGAAGGGCGAAGGCCAGCGTCGGGTGGTCGGGGCCGAGCTTCTTCTCCAGGATCTTCTTGGCGCGCTCGAAGTAGGGGACCGCGTCGGCGGGGCGGGCGAGGTTCTCCTGGAGCGCGATGCCCACGTTCATGATCGAGGACGCCAGGTCCGGATGGTCGGGAGGGAGCACCTTCTCACGCACGGCCAGCGCCTTCTCGTAGGCGGCGAGCGCGTCGGCTCCCTGGTCCTGTTCGCCGAGGACGACACCGAGGTTGGCCCACATCGTCGCGAGCGCGGGCGAGTCGGCGCCCTCGGCGGCGGTGAGGATCTCGATGCCGCGGCGCAAGTTGGCGGCGGCCTCGTCGAGGCGGTGCTGCTCCTTGGCGGTGACGGCGAGGCGGCCGAGCGCGTTGGCCAGGTCCGGGTGACGCGGGCCGGACGTCTTCTCGATGATCGCGAGCGCGCGGCGGAAGAGCGCCTCGGCCTTGGGCCAGTCGGCGGCGGCGAGCTCGAGGTTGCCGAGGTCGGAGAGCGTCTTCGCGACGAGCACGGAGTCGGGGCCGGCGTGATCGCTGCGGAGCTGGAGCGCGCGCTCGAGGTGCGCGCGCGCGTCGTCGAGCTTCTGCTGCGCGCGAGCGGCGCGGCCGCGTTCGGCGGCGAGGGTGGCGCGTTCGGCCCAGCGCTCGTCGCGTTCGTCCGGGGCACCGAGCGTGGCGTCGGCGAGGGACGCGAGCGTCTCGACGTCGCTGTAGCGCGCCTCGCGGTTGGCGACCTCGACGAGCGCGACGGTGAGCTGCGCGCCGAGCGCGGCGTCCTTGGCGGTCGCCGCGGCGGCGATGGCCTCGTGATAGGCGGCGTCGGCGCCCTTGGTGTCGCCGGTGACGAGCTTGGCCCTGGCCTCGACGGCGACGGTCTCGGCGACGAGCGGCGCGTACGCGAGCGTGCGGGCGGCCGTGGCGGCGGCGACGGCCGGCGCGAGCGCATCCTTCCACCGGCCGGCGCGACCGAGCGCGGCGGCGCGATCGACGTCGACGCGGATGCGCGCGATGGTGTCGCGCGACGCGGGATCGCCGGGCGGCGGCGTGGTGTCGGCGGCGAGGACGCGGTCCGCGGTGCACGCTTCGAGCGGGGGGAGCGCGAGCACGGCGTCGACGGCGCGCGACATCGAGGCGGCGGCGTCCGAGAGGAAGACGTCGACGGTGGCGGCGAGCTCGCCGCGGCGTCGATCGAGACACGCGGTGGTGCGATCGAGGAGCTCGGCCGACTGCGTGCGGCGCACGCTGGTCGCCTCGCACGACTCGATGCGCCGCGCGGTGAGCGCAGCGGCGCGCTCGTCAAGCGCGGCGGTGACGCGCGTGGTGACCTCGGCGGCGTACGGGCGGCCGGTGGCGGCGAAGGCGCGGGTGAGCGCGTCCTTGCGCGGTGGGTCCCACGCACCGTCGAGATCGCGCTCGAGGCCGCGGCACGGCGGCGGCGCGGCAGGCGCGCGTGCGTTGCCGAGCAGGAGCACGCCCGTGACGGCGATGCCGGCGGCGGCGATGGCGACCCCACCGACGATGGCGACGTTGCGGCGGCGGCGCTGCGAGCGCGCGTCGGGATCGTCGGCGAGCGCGGCGAGGAGCGCATGCATGTCGGGCCAGCGCCTCGCGGGGTTGGCGTCGAGGCCGCGGCGCAGGAGCGGCTCGAAGCGCGGGGGAATGTTGCGATCGGGGAGCGGGCCGGCGAGCTCGCCGCGGAGGATGCGCTCCTGGCGCTCGGCGAGCGTGGCCGCGTCGAAGGGGCGCAGGCCGTAGAGTCCCTCCCAGAGCGCGACGCAGAAGCTGAACTGATCAGCGGCGTGGCCGGCGGGCTCGCCGCGGTACTGCTCGGGCGCCATGTACGCGGGCGTGCCCATCACGTCGCCGGTGCGCGTGAGCGGCGTCTTCAGCGCGTGCGGCGGCTCGCTGTCGTGCTTTCGGGTGGGCGGCGTGCTGGTGTCGGAGCTGTCGACGACGAGCTGGCCGGAGGCGGCGACGAGGCCGAAGTCGGTGACACGCAGGCGACCGTCTTTTCCGACGAGGACGTTGTCCGGCTTGAAGTCGCGATGGACGAGGTTGGCGTCGTGCGCGGCGGCGAGGCCGCGGCCGGCCCGCAGATAGGCGGCGAGGACCTCGCGCCACGGCTTGCCGCGCTGCCACTTGGTGAGCGTGTCGCCGTCGACGAGCTCCATGACGACGAAGACGTGATCGTCGGCGCTCGCGACCTCGTGGATCGCGATGATGTTCTCGTGCTCGACGCGCGCGGCGGCCTGCGCCTCGCGGACCAGGCGCGTGCGCGCGGCCGCGGAGGTGGTGCTGGAGCGGAGCAGCTTGATCGCGACCTTGCGGTCGAGGGTGGGGTCGTGCGCCGCGACGACGACGCCCATGCCGCCCTCGCCCAGCGTGCGATCGACGACGAAGCGCGCGATCTGGCCGCCGGCCGTGGCGAGGCGCGCGCGGATGTCGACCGAGGGCGTGCGCGCGAGCTCGCGCATCAGCGGCTCGATCGTGGTGTCGCCCGACGGTGGCGCCGAGTCGCTGGCGGCCGGGTGCGTGACGCCCTCGCCCGAGGCGAGGCCAGGGGCCGAGCCGTCACCGTCGCCGTCACGAACTGCCATGGCCGGCCGAGAGTACTCGAAGTTCGGAGGGGGGCGAGCCGGGCTCGGGGTATGCTCGGACCGATGGGTGATCAGGGCGACACGGGCGACGAGCCGGAGCTGTTGCGCGACGTGCGGTGGCTGTCGAGCCAGATGCATCCGGCCGAGCTCGTGGTGTGCGTCGTGCGCGGCCACGGCTGGGGCTGCGACCCGGGTGGCGTGGCCTACATCGACAGCGATCGCGGCGGGCGCGCCGGCACCGGCGGCCACGGCGAGGTCGAGCTGTACTTCGACGACAGCGTGGACACCACGAAGCGCGTATCGCGCGCCGAGTATCTGGGCGCGCTCGCTGACGTCTGCATGGAGCGCGGCTTTCCCGAGGAGCACGACGTCATCCGCGCGGTGCTCGCCGATTCCAGCCATGCCGCGACGCACCCGGCGGCGGATGTCGCGCGCGCCGTCGCGCGCTGCGCGCGGCTGGCGGAATTACTCGAGGCGCACGGCTGGGAACGCCGCGGCGACGAGATCCATCACGAGGCGAGCGGCGTCGTACGAAGCACGACGAGGTGGGACGACCACGTCGAGGCCCTGCGCGCCGAGCTCGAGACCCAGGCCCGCGCGGCCGGCGCCGCGGCGCGGCCGGAGTGGCTGGCGTACCAGCGCTCGATGATGGCGGCGATCGACGCGCTGCTCGCCGAGGAGCAGGGGAAGTAGCCGCGGGCGCTCACGCGTTCGGGATAGCGCTAGTCGAGCCGCAGCTCGATCACCCACGACGGAGCCCGGCGGTGACGCACGCCGGTAATCCGCCCCATCGAGCTTGCGCCACTCCCCCACCTTCGTCGGATACACGGCGGAGCCGCGCGGGCGTCGCGAGGCCGCGCGCCGTGATGCGGCTCCCCGCGCCACCCCGCCGGGCTGCGACTTCGGTCAGCTCGGTCGCGATGGCGGCCGGCACTCGGCGAGTGCGGCGCGGATGAGTTCCTCGAGGGTCGCGGCGCGACTCACGTGAGTCGCCGCGCGCGCGACCGCCGCGCGGGCCTGCGCGGGTTTGAAGCCGAGGCCGGTCAACGCGACGGTCGCGTCAGCCTCACGTTCGTCCACTCGCGAGTCGTCGCGACTCACGTGAGTCGCCGCACGCGTGACCGCAGGTGATTCCGCCGCGAGCCCGACCCGTAGAGGCGGTGCGCCGTACGGGCGGCCGTCGGCATGGGTGACGGCGAGCGCGCCGGCAGTGCCGGAGGTCGTGATGACGCCGTCATGGTGCAGCTTGTGATGGAGCGTGCAGATCGTGATGACGTTGAGCATCGCGTGGCTGCCGCCCTCGCCGA
>DATLEB010000306.1:0-18770 GCA_035525615.1 Kofleriaceae bacterium
CCCGCGAGGCGCGCCTCCAGGTCGAGATCGCGCGCCTCGGCTACGAGGCGCCGCGCCTGCGCGAGAGCGGCGGCGGTGGCGACCGCGTGCGCGGCGGAGTCGGCGGCAAGGGCGCCGGCGAGAGCGCGCTCGAGCTCGATCGCCGCCGCATCCGCGATCGCATCGCCGAGCTGCGCCGCGAGCTGGCCCAGATCGAGAGCGGCGGCAAGACGCGCCGGCAGCGCCGCGGTGACGCGCGCACCATCGCCGTCGTCGGCTACACCAATGCCGGCAAGAGCTCGCTCATGCGCGCGCTCACAGGCTCCGACGTCTACGTCGCCGACAAGCTGTTCGCCACGCTCGACACCACGGTGCGCGTGCTCGACGGCCACGTGAAGCCGCCGATCCTGCTCTCGGACACCGTCGGCTTCATCAAGAAGCTGCCGCACGATCTCGTGGCGTCGTTCCGCTCGACCCTCGAGGAGGCGGCCGAGGCCGACCTCCTGCTCCAGGTCGTGGACGCGTCGGACCCCGCGTTCCGCGACCACATGGCGGTGACGCGCGCGGTGCTCGGCGAGATCGGCGCCGACGCCACCATGCTGATCGTCCTCAACAAGGCCGACCGCCTCGACGTCGGCCAGCGCAACGAGCTGTCGATCGCGTTCCCCGACGCCGTCCTCATGTCGGCCAAGGACAACGCCGACGTGGC
Organism: Kofleriaceae bacterium; assembly: GCA_035525615.1. Taxonomy (GTDB): domain Bacteria; phylum Myxococcota_A; class Polyangia; order Haliangiales; family Haliangiaceae; genus UBA2376. Next base: position 689 of record DATLEB010000306.1, read on the forward strand.
CGCGCTGCGCGAGAAGCTGGTCGAGTTCTTCGCCGGCGCCTCGGTCACGGCCGAGCTGATGGTGCCGTGGGCGCGCGGCAAGCTGATCCACGAGATCCACACGCGCGGCCGCGTCATCGACGAGCAGCACGACGAGCACGGCACCAAGGTGACCGTGCGCGCGCCGCAATCCATCATCGACGAGCTGCGCGAGCTCCTCGGCTGAGGCACGATCGGCGCCGGCGCGATGAGCGATAGTCCGAATCCTCTTCGCATGTCCGTCGCAGCCGACCTCGGGTCGCTGGCTGCGGCGTTCGAGCCCGCGACCCCACAGGAGCTCGAGGCCGGCACGGTGATCGGCGATCACTTCGTGCTGGAGCAGGCCTTGGGGCGCGGCGGCATGGGCGTCGTGTACCGGGCGCTCGATCGCGAGCTCGACCGGCGCGTCGCGATCAAGATCGGGTTGGGCAGCACCGACCTGGTGCGTGCGCGCCGCGAGGCCATCGCGCTGGCCCGGCTGGCCCATCCGAACGTCATCACCATCTACGAGATCGGTGAGCACGACGGCGTGCCCTTCGTCGCGATGGAGCTCTGCGAGGGCGGCACGGTGCGGAGCTGGTCGCGGGCGGCGCCCCGCACGTGGCGCGAGATCCTGGCGGTCTATCTCGACGCCGGCCGCGGCCTGGCTGCGGCGCACGCCGCGGGGCTTCTCCACCGCGACGTCAAGCCCGACAACATCCTCCTCGGCACCGACGGGCGCGCGCGCATCGCGGACTTCGGACTGGTGCGCGCGACCGCCGCCGCTACCCCGAGGGCCGGCGCCACCATGCGCGCGCTGCCTCCGGAAACCGTCGACACCGTCGACGAGCACCGGCCACGAGCGCCTCGGCCGCCCCAGCCCGCCACGGCCAATCCCTCGAGCCCCGACGCGCTCTTGACCGCGACCGGGGCGCTGGTCGGCACGCCGCGCTACATGGCGCCCGAGCAGGTCGCCGGCAAGCCGCTCGATGCGCGCAGCGATCAGTTCGCGTTCTGCATCGCGTTCTACGAGTCGATCACCGGCGTCGATCCGTTTCCGCCCCATCCCGACGAGCGTGTGGTGGCGATGGAGGCCGGGCGCATCACGCCGCCGCGTCGCGAGCGGGACGTTCCGCGCAAGGTGCTCGCCGTGGTGGAGCGCGGCCTGTCGGCGGCGCCCGCGGCAAGGTTCCCGACGATGGACGCGTTGCTCGCAGCGCTCACGCGCGCGGCGCGCCCGCGCTGGAAGACGCTGTCGCCCATCGCCGGGGCCCTCGTCGTCGTCGTCGCCGTGATCGTCGCGGCCATCGCCAGCACCCGTCCGCCCGCCGAGCGCGTCATCGTCGAGACCGCCGCGCGACCGACGTGCGCGAGCCTGCCGGCCAACCTCGTGCCGGGATGGACCCCGGCCGCGCGCACCGCCTTCATCGTCGGCAATCCCGCCGCCGGCGAGTCGGCGCACTGGGCCGCCGAGGTCATCGACCATCAGGCGCGGGTGCTCGCCGCCGCCCGCGCCTCGTGCAAGGACGTCACCGAGCGCGCCGACCGCAAAGGCGTCCTCGCGCGCGCCGGCGGGCCCATCTGTCTCGCCGACGCCGGCGCCACCATCGGCGAGGTCATCGCGCTGCGCGGCCAGGATCCGGGACAGCTGACCACGGCCGCCGGTCGCGTCGTCGAGGCAGCGGCGTGTGCAGCGAACCTGAACACGAACGCGGCCGCGCCGGACAAGGTCGGGCCCATCCGCGAGCAGATCGCCGAGGCCGAGCGCCTCGCCCGTTCGGGCGAGCTCGATCGCGCGATCGCGCTGGCCGAGGAGGCGCGGCTCGCCGCTCGCACCGACGGCGGCGAGTCGATCATCACGCGCGCCGAGTTCACGCTCGGCTCCATCCTCGAGCAGCAGGCGCGCCGTGCAGGTCCCTTGCCGCCGGTGGTGATCGAGCTCGTCGAGGCGCCGCCGAGCGCGATTGCCGTGGCGACGATCACCGTCGAGCGCGCGGCATCATCGGCGGCTGGCACCGTCGACGCCACCGCGGTACCGGCGCTGGTGTCGCTCGAGGGCGAGCTGCACGCGTTCGTGCGCTCGACCACGGGCACGCTCTTGACCGCTCGCCGCTCCCTCGATCGCGCGGGTACGCCCGCTGCGTGGTCGCCGCTGCGCCCCCTCGACTCCGAGGACGGGGCCGCCCCTCAGACGATCGCGTTCGATCCGGCCGTCATCGCCGCCGATGGCCGCATCGAGATCTTCTATCGCCAGCCCATCACCGGCCACCTCGTACATGCGCGGCAGCGTCGCGGTGGCTGGCTGGTGCGTGATCGAGACGGTCTGCTCGGTCGCATCGCCACCCCGGTGCGCACGCGCGACGGCCGGCGGCTCGCCTTCTTCACGCCCGATCCGTCGCTCTACCACTGGTACGATCAGCGCCTGTGGTGGACGAGCACGTCCGCCGACGGTGAGGACATCGACTGGGGGCTCACGCCCGAGCATCTCGTCGCCACCACGTGGCCGTCTGCGGTCGCGAGCACCCACGCCGATCGGGTCGACGTCGTGGCGCTCGACGATCGCGGACATCTCTCGTGGCAGGTGCGCCGCGGCGGCGCGTTCGTCGGACGCTTCATCTGGCGTCCCGAGGAGCTGCCCCTCGGCGTCGCCTTCGAGGAGCCGCTCATCGCCATGACCGCCGACGATGCGAGCGGCGTGGCGCTCTCGGTCGTGGTGCGCGCCTCCGACGGTCAGCTCTGGCTGGCGCAGAAGCCGCACGACGCGACGGCGTTCGGCGCGCTGACGCTCCTCGGCGTGCGCTCGGACACGCGCCCGGCGCTGGTGTCGACCGAGCCCGGCCGCTTTGCCGTCGCCGGTCGCGACGCCGGATCGATGTTCGTGCTCGACGTGCGGCAGACCGGCGAGCGCAGCGTGCACGTCGAGCGAACCCGCATCTCGCCGGCGCTCACGGGCGCGCTGGGGAGCGGCTTCGCCATGGTCGCCGGCCGGGGCGGAGTCCACGCCGTCGCGGTGGCAGCAGGCGGCGACTTGCGGTACGCGTGGATCGGCCGATGAACCGGGCGATGAACCGGGCGATGAACCGGGCGATCCAGTGATGACCGAGCCCGAGCGGCAAGCGCTCGAGGCGGAGGTCCGTGCTCGTTGCGAGCGCGCCGATCACGCCGGGGCGGCCGCAGCGATCGTGCGGGGCTACGGCCCCGAGTTGGTGCGCTTCCTGGCCAGCCTCCTGCGCAGCAGCGACGACGATCTGGCCGAGGTCTTCTCGATCTTCTGCGAGGACGTGGTGCGCGGGCTGCCCGGCTTCCGCTTCGCCTCGACGATCCGGACGTGGAGCTACACCGTCGCGCGCCACGCCGCCGCTCGCTTCCGCCGCAGCGGCCGCCGGCGCGGCAAGCGCTACTTGCTGCCCGGCGAGCTCCAGGACGTCGCCGAGCAGGTGCGCAGCGCCACCGTCGATTACCTGCGTGACGAGGTGAAGACCAAGCTCGCCGTCGCCCGAGAGAAGCTCTCCGACGACGAGCGCACGATCATCATGCTGCGCGTCGATCGCCAGCTCGGCTGGCGCGAGATCGCCGAGATCATGGCCGACGAGACGCTCTCCGCCGACGAGCTGCGCAAGCGCGATCAGGCGCTGCGCAAGCGCTTCGAGGTCATCAAGGCGCGTCTCCGCGATCACATGGGCGCGTGATCGAGATCCCGCTCGTCGGGCCGGTACCTCCGTGGCAGGACCTCGGCGCTGCCGAGCGGGACGATGAAGTCGCGCGTGATCGTCATGATCGGCGAGGCCGGGTGCACGAACAGGCCATGGCACACCTGCTGCTCTGGCGTCAGCCGCCAGAACGGGCGCATCACGTCGAATGAGTGCCATGCCCAGCGCAGCGCGAACCGACCGGGCTCGGGCGCGCTCGCCACCTGGAGCACGACCTCGGCTTCGCCGCCGTCGGACCAGCGCAGCGTGAACGGGCCCTCGGAGGCCGTCCACGGATCGACGAGACCGCGCGCCTGGTCGATCGGCAGCGTGCCGGGGCCGACGCTCCAGATGTACGGCTCGAGCAAGCGGACGTCGTCACCGGCGGGAACCGACTGGACGATGCGATCGGGTCCGGCCTCGAGCCGATCGAGCTTTCCGTCGTCGTCCCCGTCGAACGTCTGGTCATCGGATCCCGGCGGCACCGTGGTCTGGAGGATCTTGTCGGCGCCGGCCGCGATGATCTCCGACGGGACGCGGATCGGCCGATGGTCGGCGTCCTGGCGCACGTGCCACACCACCGCGCCCGGCGTCGTCGCATCGAGGTCGTACGTGCCGCCCGTCACCGCGCGCTTGTCGCGGTTCTCGAGCATGAAGTACTCGCCGGTGCCGCGGCGCCGGTCGTAGAGCAGGATCGGTCGCTTCTCGTCGAGCGCCGTCCCGCCCTCGGTCTGCACCGAGCGCAGCATCGCGCAGGTTCCGGGTGCGTCCATCGGAAAGATGCGCGGGCGCACCCAGCCGAGCTGCATCTTGTGCCAGCCGTCGAGGTGAAACGTGTCGCGCCGATCTTCGGGCGGGCCACCGGTGCAGGACATGAGCGAGACCTCGTTGGAGTAGCAGCGCGAGCCGTACAGCTCGAGGTTGCGGTCGCCTTGCAGCACGTGCGTGAGCTCGTGGGCGATGTCGACGAAGCTCGCACCCTCGGAGGCGCCCGGAACCTTCCCGCAGACGCTCACGTAACCGCCCGGACGAGCCGCGGGCACTTGCACGCAGTCGATCGCGCGCACCGACGCCCCCTGGTTGGCGGGCGGCTCGGCGAGCCAGACGAAGATCGTCAGCTCGTCCTCGGTGACCGTGCCGTCGAAGTTGGTGTCGTAGACGGCGAAGTCGACGCCGTTCTCGGCGGCGAGCGCGATCGCCTCGGCCCGCATCGTGCGGTCGTTGATGCCGGCGTCCCGACAGACCTTCAGCCCCCCGGTGGCGCACGCGTAGCGACTCTCGTCGAGCATGGTGGTCGACGACCGATCGCGGTGCGTGAACGGTCCGTAGATGCCGGCGTCCCGCCAGGCGAACTGATGCACCGAGTTCTCCCAGAAGAAGCCGTTGATGCTCTTCTCGATGCCGAAGAGCAGGGTCCGGTAGAACGACGTCGTGTGATGCGGCCGGAAACGCTGGTCGCTGAAGTCGATCAAGATCGCCATGAGCGGCCGCTGACCCAGCGCGGGCGTGCCGTGCACGTTCATCGCGCCGAACCCGAAGTCCTCGGCGCGCGCGTCGGGCGCCTGCGGCGTGTCCTCGGCGTTCAACGCGACCTGCACGTCACCGCGCTCGTCGCCGCCGAAGCCGGCCTGGACGAACGAGACCAGATCGGCGAGACCATCTCCATCGACGTCGCCGGTGGTCACGACGTCCTCGCGCGTGACGCCGAACGGGACGTGCTCGGTGACGCCGAAGCCGGTGTGCCACAGCCGCGTGCCGAGGAAGGCGTACCCCCACGCGCAGTCGGCGAAGGCGACGTACATGTTGCCTTTGCCGGGTCCGCCCCACGTGTCGCGAACCGCGACCAGGATGTCGTCGCAGCCGTCGGCGTCGACGTCGGCGATCAGCGGAAGCTCGCGGCTCTGCCCGAAGTAGCCGTTCCACACGCGCGTCGGTCCGAAGGCCGCGCCCGTCGAGATGGCGACCTTGACGTCGGCGTAGGCCGCGCCGCTGCCGGCACCGCGGACGAAGCTGGCGATGTCGTCCATGCCATCGCCGTCGAAGTCGCCGACCTCCGGGACCTCGCCGCCCGGCGCGAAATCGGCGTGCCACTGGACCGCCGGCTCGAACGAGCTCCCCGTCGAGAGCGCGACGTAGACGTCGTTGAGACCGAACCAGCCCCAGGTGTCCTGCACGAAGATGATCACGTCGTCCATGCCGTCGCCGTTGACATCACCGATGCGCGGCACCTCGGTGGAGCGGCCGAGCTCGTCGTGCCAGCGCAGCGCCGATCCGAACGAGCTGCCGTCGGAGAGCGCGACCAGGACCGGGCCATCCTGGAAGACGATGATGTCGTCGCCGCCGACGCCGTCGAAGTTTCCGACCAGCGGCCGATGTGCGCCGCGTGCGAACTCGCTGTGCCACTGCTCGGGCGCCCCGAACGAGGCACCGTCGGACCGCGACACGTAGACCGCTCCGGTGCCGCGCGAGAAGTCGATGATGTCGGCGCGGCCGTCGCCGTCGAAGTCGCCGGTGGTCGGCACCTCGACGCCGTCGATGATGGCGAAGTAGTCGTTCCAGCGCTGGGGTTCGCCGAAGCCCTCGGCGTGGGCCACGCTCGCGGTGGCTAGCGTGAGGATGCTGATGGTGGCAAGTCTCGGGACCATGCCTGTCCGAGTCCGTCCTCGGCGACCGTGAGCAAGAATGTCGCGACGCGACTTACACGCCGCCGCCATGGGTGTCGATGACCGAGTTGAACTCCACGACGCGCAGGGGCGAGAACACGCCGGGCTGACGTTGCGCCCGCACGTGCAAGGCGTGATGAGACCCGTCATTGTCGACGGCGACCTTGCCCATGAAGTAACCCATGCCGCCGGCGTCGATGGAGACGACCTCGTGGTGGTTGTGCCGGACCTTGCCCTTCGTGTAGTGCGTCAGGTAGACGACGACGGTGCTGTTGGGCGGCCCGAAAACGTCGAAGTGGAAGGGCGCCCACGTCTCGTGCGACGACCCCGAGGTGGGCTCGACGATGTCGACCTTGAGCGCGTCGCTGGTCTCGAAGGCCGCGTCCGCGCCGCCGCCGCCGCCGCCAGGACTTGCAACCTCGGCCGGCGAGCCGGGCCCACCGACGTCCGGCGCGATCAGGTGCAGGCCGAACGGATCGCCGGCGTCCTCGCGACCGTGGTGCGCGTCCGCGCTGCGCTCCTGTTCGCTGGGTGCGGGCGTGGCGGCCGGCGTCGCCCCACGCTGCGGTGGTAGCCGCGACGTGAGGGTAGAACGCCCGGGCGCGCTGGCGGCGCTTCCGCTGCTACCCCTGGTCTGGTGAAGCTCGTCGCCGTCGTGGTCTCGGGATGTGCGTGCTGGCATCTCCGATTCGAGACCGCTACGCACCGCTGTGAGGAAGCCGCCCGTGACCGCGAGTTCACCGCGCGCGCAGCGTGGGCGCGCGCATCTGCTCGAGCTGCGCGGCGTGCACGCCGGCGCCGAGGCAGACCGCGAAGTCGGGCGGCACGCCGACCACCGGCGCCGAGCCGAAGAAGCTGGTCAGCGCGTGGTGGATCATCGGGATGTGCGTCGTGCCGCCGGACAGGTACACGGCGGAGAGGTGCTCGGGCGCGATGCCGGCCATCGTCAGCGCCTGCAGGCACGTATTGAGCGAGCGCTCGATGAGCGGCTGCCAGATACGCTCGACCTGCGGCCGCTTGAGCCGCGCCCGCAGATCGGTCGTGCCCTTCGCGGTGCGCATCACCTCGGGGATGACGACCATGGTCTCGTCGACGTTCGAGAGCTCGCACTTGGCGCGCTCGATCGCGAAGAGGAGCTGCTGCCACTCGACGGCGCGCTGGCGGAGATCGAGGTTGTTGGCGCGCCAGAACAGGTTGGCGACCGCCTCGGCGACGATGAGGTCGAAGTCGTCGCCGCCCAGCCAGCTGTCGCCGGCCGTCGACAGGACCTTGAAGTCGCCGCCGCTCGCGTCGACGACGGAGAAGTCGAACGTGCCGCCGCCGAAGTCGTAGACGCCGACCAGGCCGCCGAACTCGGGGCGGAAGCGGTTGGCCAGCGCCGCGGCGCTCGGCTCGTCGATGACGTCGAGCACGTCGAGGTGCGCGAGCCCGGCCGCGCGCTTGAGCAGATCGATGCGGTCGGGCCCGAAGCTGACGGGCGCGGTGAGCACCGCGTGGTTGATCTCCTGCTTCAGCACGCGCTCGGCGGCGACGCGCGCCGCCGACAGCATGTGTCCGCACAGCTGCGGGATGGCGATGGGCTCGTCCCACATCTGCACGAAGATGTCGCCGCTGGGTCCGACCTTGTGCTCGAAGCCGGCCGTCGCGAGCTGGCCCTGGATCTCCTTGTCGTCGCCGCGACGTCCGAGGAGGCGCTTCGCCGACGCGATGGCGTGGCGCGGATCCTTGCCCAGCCGGTCGCGCGCCTGCTCGCCGACGATCACCTCACCGCGGCGCGGGAAGGCGACCACCGACGGCATCGAGCGCGAGCCGCTGGGGAACGGGATGACGTGGACGCGCCCCTCGATCGTCGCCGACACCGAGACGTACGTGGTGCCGAGATCGATGCCGATGACGGGCGTGACCGTGCGGTGCGAGCCCGAGCCGCGGGCGAGGCGCGTCGGCGTCTCGGTGGCCTGGGCCGGAGAGGGGACCGCGGCCTTCGCCTCCTCGAGCAGGATGCCGTAGCGGATGCGCTCGGGCTCGCCCATCGGCGCGAACTGCACGCACAGGCCGGCGACCTTGCCGCGACCGCTGCCGCTCACCGTCGCGACGATCTTGCCGTTCAGGCGCAGCTTGCTGTGATCGGGGAGCTCGAGCTCGAACGCGGCGCGCTCGCCCACGCTCGCGGCCTGCTCGGTCGCGACGAACATGCCGCCCGAGCCGACCTGGCGCGTCGAGATCTCGAGCGTGTTTTGCCACGTCTCGCAGCGCATGCGCAGCGGGGCGGTGTACGGGTAGCGCGGCGAGCGGCGGCGCTGGCGCTGCGCGGCCTGGCTCTCGGCGCCGACCACGGTGCGCTGATCGACCAGCGTCTTGATGGCCTGCGACGACGCGTCGAAGATCTTGTGCAGGAGCTCGGTGTACGAGCCGAGCTTCTTGCCGAAGAACCGATCGGGGTGGAACTCCTTGGCCAGCGCGTAGTAGGCGCGCTTGAGCTCGATGCGATCGGCGCCGCGCGAGACGCCGAGCAGCTCGAGCACCTTGCGCTCGCGCAGGAGCGCCGTCGCGTGGATGATGCGGCGCTTGGTCGGAGGATCGAGGTCGACCTCCTCGGCGAGCAGCCGCTGTTCTTCGAGCTCGGCGGGGGTCGGCGGACGCGCGGTGTCGACGGGCGCCGGCGGATCGGCGAGGTGGAACGCGCCCCAGCGATGCAGATCGAGGACGGCGGCGAGCGCGCGCTCGGAGCCGAGACGGCCCCACGTGGTGATGAGCTCGAGCACCGTGCAGGTGCCATCGATCTCGTCGAGGATCGCGCCGTGATCCGACGTGAAGCCCGGCATCGCGCGCACGTCGACGGCCTGGACTCTGAGCGCACGGCGCTGCAGGAGCGAGAGGTCGTCCAGCAGTTCGCGCGTCACCCCTACATCTTACACAAGCGTACGGCAGCCCCACCCGGATCTTTCTGGCAGTAACCAACGGCTAAGTGCGCCTCAGGCATCGACGAGCGAACTTGCACGGTGGTGAGCGACCGCGCATACCCGAGGCATGGGTTTCCGCCATCGGATCGTCGCCATGTCCGCGATCGCGCTCGGGCTGACGGCGGGGAACGCCGCGGCTTCGACGATTCGTGCCGAGCGCGTGGTCATCGTCGGTCGCGTAGCCGGCGACGCGCCGTGGAGCGACGCGGCGACCGAGGCGCGGGCGGGCGATGGCGCCCAGCTGGCCGTGGTGGTGATCGGCCGCGAAGGCAAACGCCGCGTGATCGTTGCCGACCGCGCCCTGGCGACGCTGCGTCTGGGCGGCAAACCGGTGAAGTCGAGTGACCGGCGGGACTTCGCGGCGCTCGGCGTCGAGGTCCGCGTGCAGTGGTCGACGGTCGAGCCCCACGGGTTCCGCGAGGGTCAGGCCGAGAATGGCGCGACCAGTGCCTTCTACTCCAACGTGTCGACGGAACCTCGGGATTTCGGGCGGTGGCTGGGCTACGACCAGATCGACTACTTCGAGCGCGTGATCGCGCCGTGGTCCGACGATGCGGCGGCGCGGCGGATCCCGGCGGAGGTGAGCTCGGGGGAAGCGGACGCGATCCAGGTGTCCGGGGTCGGGACGGTCCGCTACAAGGCCGAGGTCCAGCTCGGCGAGGCGCGGCTGGCGACGCCGGGCGCCGAGAGCCGCGATGGGTTCGGGCTGACGCGCGCGGTGCACCGCGTGTCGATCCGCCAGGGCGACGACTTCATGGGCTGGCTCGCCGCGTACCTGCTCGTGCCCGAGGTGTTCGGCTCGGCCGGCGGCGGCGCGAACCATCAGACCGAGCGCTTCACCGGCGCCGACTGCGCCGACGTGATGGTGGGCGCGATCCGACGCAGCGGCCGCAAGGACGTCGCGTACACCAACGTCGCGGGGCTGCCCCGTTACGCGACGATGATCGCGGGCGCGGTCGTGCTCGACGACGACGGCATGCCGGCGGCGCCGATCACGGGCATCCAGCGCGGCGACCTGGTGCGCATCGACTACGGCGGCGCGCTCACGGGGCACACGCCGCGCGGCTGGGACCACGTGGCGGCGGTGTGGGAAGACCGCAGCGATCCGCGTGGGCCTCACGCGGGGAAAGCCGATGGGAAGCTCGACGGCTTCGATCTCGTGATCCACATGGGACATCCGCGACTCGTGATCGAGCCGCTGTCCGAGCAGTCGCCCGCGACCGTCGACGTGCTGCGCTGGAAGACGAAGCGGCGCTGACCGCAGCGGTCACTGCATGCGGATGCGCACGAAGCGGCCGCCCGCGTCGGGCGTGACGTCGGCGGGCGTGCCGAGGCCGGGCAGCTGGGGCAGCGCGATCGCGGCGCCGGAGAGCAGGGACGTCGCGGTGGAGCCGACCTTGGTGGCGATGACGGTCTCGAGGAGATCATCGGTGCCGTCGTAGAGCTCGTCGAGCACGTGGGCCGTGGCCTCGCTGCCGACGACCGTGGGGACGAGCTTGCCGTCCATCGGCACGAGCTCGAGGTCGAGGCGCAGCACGGCGCCGACGCGGAACAGGCGATCCTCGCCGACGACGAGGTCGAGCACGAGGTCACCGATCTCGACCTTCAGATCGCCGGTGCCGCCGGGTGTGGCGCGCACGTACGGCGGCAGATCGCCGTCGAGGTTCACGATGGCCTTGGTGCCCGACGGATACCGTAGCCCGATCTCGGGCGCGACCAGCGCGAGCACGTCGGTCTCGACCTCCTCGACGCCGGGCTTGGTGAGCCCGCCGTCCTGCCACGCCGCGAAGAGGAGCTGCGCCACCAGGTTGCCGTCGAGGAGCAGCTCGCCCGCCGCCGGGTTGGGCACGGCGCCGCTCGTCTGCGGCGCGCCCGGCGCCACGCGCGTACCGGCGCCGGTCGCGGCCGCGGCGACGCGCGCGATCAGCCTGGCGCTCGTGCCCGTGCCGACGCGATCGAGCGACGACACGCACAGGTGCATGCCGAGCGGGCGGCCGAGCAGCTCGAGCTCCGACGTGCGATCGAAGACCGAGATGTCGGCCAGCTTCTCGGCGAGCATCGTGTTGGCGCGCGTGCCGACCTCGCTGCGGATCTGCTCGCGCGCCTCCTCCGACTTGCCGCCGCTGAACAGGCTCACGATCCACGCCTGCAGCGGACCCGACGTGCCCCACACGTCGAAGTGCCAGCCGCCCACGTTCACCTGCGGCGCGGTGTGGCGGAACGCGGTGAGGCAGTCGTGGCCCGGCTGCGGGTTGGGCGTCAGGCGCGTCCAGATGTCGAGCGTGCCGCCCATCTCGCCGCCGATCGGAATCGTCGAGAGCAGGCCCTGGCACTGGCCCTCGAAGTAGACGTAGAGGTTCGGGATGCGGATCTGGAGCCACAGGTCGGCGCCGTCGAGCTCGAGGTTCACCTGCGGCGTGCCTTGCGAGGCTTCGACCGGCCACGTGGTGCAGCGCGAGTCCTGCGAGAGCACGTCGCGCGCGAGGATCTCGGCGGCGACGTCGACGTCACCGGCCTCGCCGGCGAGGCCTTCGCCCATCGCGGCGACGATCGCGTCGGACAGGATCATCGCCGCGCCGTTCGCGTTGTGCGCGCCGGCGGGGAGATAGCTCGCCGAGAGGATCGAGCGGTTCGCCTTGCGCGTGTGGCTGGCCTGGTCGGTGGCGAGGATCGCGATCGGGTTGAGGCCCGGCATGATCGCGGTGTCGCCGGTGAACGTGCCGTCGGACATCGTCGCCGCGTCGGCGCCGGCGATGGTCACGCGATCGACGCCTTCGCTCGCGGTCACCTTGCCGGCGATGGTCCACGTCGTCGCGTCGGCGGGCGCGTAGCGATCGAGCCCGGACATGTCGACGTCGATCTTCCACGTCGGCGTCGGCGGCACGTCGTCGTCGCCGCCGTCGTCACCACCGCCCGTGCCGGGGTCGTTGGAGCACGCACAGAACGAGACGCTCGCGAGTAATGCGAACAGGACGTGAAGACGGCGCATGACGGACCCCCTTGGTGGCTGACGTCACGCTACGCCTCCGTGAAGCGACCTCGACGCACCGAGGTTTCTGTCGCGCCGAACCAACGTTCATCGCGCGCGGGTTGGTGTAGGCTGCGGGTGGGGGTCTCGATGCGTCAGCTCGTCATCGTGCTCGTGTCTGCGTGCGCCGCTGCGGCGTGCGGAAGTGTGAAGTCCGACCTCGCCGACGCGGCGGGGCAGGTCGACGCGCCCGACCTGGTCATCGACGCGTCCAGCGTCGATGCGACGGCGGTCGATGCGACGGCGGTCGATGCGGCGGTCGACGCCGCGCAGTGCCCGGACACGGACGGCGACACGATCTGCAACGCGATGGATCTGTGCCCGGGCGCCGACGATCGGCTCGACGCGGACACCGACGGCATCCCCGATCGCTGTCCGACCAACGTGCTCGTCGTCGATGGCTTCGGCTCGGCCGACCTCGCCGCCTTCCTGCGCGGGTGGGGCATGACCGTCACCGTGGAGCCGGCGGCCAACATCACCGCCGGGTACAACTTCGCACCGTACGATGTGATCACGGTGATGTACGACAGCGCGCCGGCGGCACCTGCCGCGCTCGTCGCGGCGCAGAGCGGCGGCAAGGGGATCGTCGTGCACCGCGGCGACGCGATCGTCGACGATCTCGGCATGGGCGCGAGCGGTTACTGGCAATCCGACATGTTCGTCGTGACCAACAACACGCACTTCATCACGCAGACGCTCGCGCTGGGCGCGCTCGACCTGAGCTACGACTACCAGTCGCGGCTCAACACGCCGACCTCGAACGCACGGGTGCTCGCCACGGGCAACGGCGGCGTGCCCGCCCTCGCGGTGCACCTGACCGCGCGCACGGTGATCACGCCCTACTACGGGCACACCGGAGGAATGCCGTGGTCCAGCGCCGGCGCGCTGCTCACGTGGCGCAGCTACGTGTGGGCCGCGGGCCGCGCACCGCAGTGATGCGGCCGCGCTACTGCGGGCACGCGCCGACGACGCAGATCTCGTAGAGGGCGCGTCGACGTCTCCGCCGTCATCGGCTGCGCAAGCCGTGAGCGCGAGGACCAGAAGCAGTGCAATCGAACGCCCGTGATTCCCTCGTGATCATCCTGCCATTGCCACCTCGCGCCCGGGGCTCGCCACACCACATTGGGTCTTCTTGCCCTCTCTCGCGCCAGCGTGTCACAGGGTCCCACGGGGATCGGGCGACTCAAGCGGCCGGTATCATGCAATCCCCAATCGGGCCCATGATTTGCGAGACAGGGACCAACTCTCGGAGGTCGCTGTGCTTCGCACACGCACACGAACGCTTACCTGGTTACCGATCTGGGCCGTCGCTGGCATCGCTCTGTCCACAGGGGCGGGCTGCTGGGGAACGATCGCCGATCCCGGAAACACCGGCGGCGAATGCGGCCTCGTGCCGCTGCCGGCGCCGCGGCGGCTCTCGCACACCGAGTACCGCAACACGGTCCGTGATCTGTTCCCGATGATCGACGTCCCCGACCTCGATCTCGTGCCGGATCCGACGCCGCGCGGCTTCGACAACGACGGCGAGGCGATGCAGCCGTCGCCGCTGCTCGTGAACCAGTACAACGTCGCCGCCGTCGAGATCGCGCAGGTGGTCCGGCAGCGGCGGTCGTCGGTGATCTCGTGCGCGCCGACCGCGGGCAGCGCCTGTGGCGCCGAGTTCATCGCGGCGTACGCGCCGCGCGCATATCGCCGGCCGCTCTCGCCGTCGGAGACCGCGACGCTCCAGGGGGTGTTCGATCAGTACTACGCGGCCAGCGGGTTCGACGTCGCGCTCGAGCTGACCACGCAGGTCATCCTGCAGTCGCCCGCGTTCCTCTACCGCGTCGAGTCCATCGGTCCCGATCGTCAGCCCAGCCAGTACGACGTCGCAGCGCGCCTCTCGTACCTGCTCTGGGCCACGATGCCCGACGAGCCGCTGTTCGCCGCGGCGGGCGCGGCCGAGCTGCAGACGCCGGCCCAGCTCGAGGCGCAGGTCGATCGCATGCTCGCCGACCCGCGCGCGCTCGAGGGCTTCATGGTGTTCGCGTCGCAGTGGCTCGACCTGGCGCGCATCGATCGCGTCAGCAAGCTGCAGGTGGACGGCTTCACCGAGGACGTGCGCGACGCGCTCCGCGAGGAGGCGCAGCGCTTCCTCCAGGAGGTCATCTGGAATCGGGGCGGCACGGTGAACGACCTCCTGACGTCCTCGAAGGCGTTCATCAGCGCCGATACCGCCGCGTTCTACGGTCTGCCCGCACCGGCCGCCGGGACGTGGCAGGAGGTCGAGCTGCCGGCCGAGCGCCGCGGCTTCCTGATGCAGGCGCAGTTCCTCGCCAGCCACGGTCATCCCAACAATCCGTCGCCGGTCCTGCGCGGCCTGTTCGTCCTCAAGGAGCTCATGTGCGTGCAGCTCGGCAGCCCGCCGGCCGGCGTCGACATGACCATCCCGGAGGGCGACCCCGACATGGGCCCGACGACGAATCGCCAGAACTACGACCGCGCGACCGGCGCCGAGCTGTGCCAGACCTGCCACTCGATCATCAACCCGGTCGGCTTCACGTTCGAGCGCTTCGACACGATGGGCCGCGTGCGCACCGACGACAACGGCCTGCCGATCGACACGAGCGGCGCCATCACCGGCGTCTCGGTCGCCGACGCGCACGCGCTCGTCGAGTTCATGGCGTCGAGCCCGCAGGTCAGCGAGTGCGTGACGCGCAAGTACATGCTGTTCGCGCTCAACGGCGGCGAGGCCGTCGACGATCGCTGCCTCACGCGCGACGTCGCCGACACGTTCGCGGCGTCCGGCGGCAGCCTGCGCGGGCTCATGCGCAGCATCGCGGTTCACCCTCGCTACAACGGCATCATCGCGGAGGCGAACTGATGAAGCCCTCACGTCGTCGCTTCCTCCAGGCCGCCGGGCTCGGCGCCGGTGGCTTGTTCCTCCCGTCGCTCTTGAAGGGCGGCAAGGGCGCCCGGGCCGGCGTCGGTGGTCCGCCGATGCGGCTCATCGTCTGCTACCACCAGCACGGCGTCCCGCACGTGAGCTGGGACATGCGCATGGGCATGCCGGCGAACACGCGCTGGGAGTACGGGCTGGGCGGGCTCACCGAGGCCGAGTTCTCGGCGTGCCTGCGGCCGCTCCATCGCCATCGCAACAAGCTCACCGTCGTCGACGGGCTGTCGCTGGCGACGGCGATCGCCGATCCGTACGGGGACGGTCACGCCAAGGGCTGGGTCAGCTCGCTGACCGGCGGCATCGCGCGCGAGACCATCGAGGACGTGAAGAGCAACGCGGCCAAGCCGTCGCTCGATCAGGTCATCGCCAAGGCGTTGCGTGTCCAGGATCCGACGCTCACCGACATGACGAGCATCGAGACCGGCATCTACGAGTACAACTTCCACGCGGCGCTGTTCGCGGAGCTCTTGCCGGGCCAGCCGGTGCAGCGCGTCCCGCACGAGGAGCAGCCGCAGCGGCTGTGGGACCGGATGTTCCCCAACGGCGACGGCACCACGCCGCCCGATCCGGTGAAGGTGGCGCAGCCCGACGTCCTCGCGTCGGTGGCCGGCATGTACGAGGAGATGTCGACGCGGCTCTCGACGGAGGATCGCCGCAAGCTCGAGCAGCACCGCGACCTGGTGCGCGACATGGAGGCCCGGTTGCGGCGCCTGGGCGGGCTGTCGTGCGGCGCGCCGACCATCAGCGACTACTACTGGGGCGAGGTCCCGCATCCGCGGCGCTACGACGAGCACTGCCAGAGCTTCTGGGACCTGATCACGGTCGCGCTCTCGTGCGGCATGTCGCGCGTCGCGTCGATGCAGTTCGGCCCGCTGTGGGTCGAGCAGATCGGCGGCAGCGGCGATCTCCATCACGATTATGCGCACCCGTCGTCACCCGATCAGGTCAATGACCCTCTCCATCCGACTGCCGTGACGATGATGACCAGCTACACGGCGAAGTACGCCTCGTACATCGCCAACCTCGCCGACATGCTCGACGCCATCCCCGAGGGCAACGGCAGCATGCTCGACCACACCATCATCCTGTGGGTGAGCGAGCTGGCGCACGGTGGCCACAGCCACGACGGGTGGCCGGCGGTGATCGTGGGCGGCGGGCAGCGCTTCCGCACCGGGCGCTGGCTGCACTACGAGCACGACACGCTGACCACGACGACGGCGAGCTGGGTGAACGACAACACGACGATCGGGTTGCCGCACAACCACCTGCTGGTGTCGGTGGCGCAGGCCATGGGCGTCGACATCGACACGGTCGGTGACGCGTCGGTGCGGCCGAAGAAGGCGTCGGCGCCGGCGATCGATCTGCGTGGACCGCTGCCGGGGTTGGTGTGAGAGCTCTCGTCACGCTGTGTGTCTTGCTCGTCGCCGGTTGCGCGGGCGAGCTCCAGAATCCCGAACGGTTCGCCGACTGCCCGCCGGGGTTCGTCGAGGAGCTGTTCATGGAGAAGTGCGCGGGCGACTGCCACGCCGGCGCCGAGCCGGAGGCGGGCCTCGATCTGGTGAGCCCCGGCGCGGCGGCGCGCCTCATGGGCGCACCGTCGGTGCAGGAGGCGTGCGAGGGGCTCGTGATCGTCGACCCGACGGGCGAGAACAGCCTGCTCGTGGAAAAGCTCGGCGATACGCCGCCGTGTGGCGCGCGCATGCCGTTTGGCGAGACCAAGCTCGACGCGGCGGAGGTGGAGTGTGTGCGCCGCTGGGTCGACGAGGTCGTTGCAGCAGGAGGTGGCTCGTGAGGAGGCTCTGGTTGAGCTTGCTGGGGTTGATCCTGCTGGTCGGCGTCGCGGCGGCGGAGAAGCCGCTGGTCGTCGTCACGGGCGACGACGCCGCCGTCGTGGATGCCGTCGAAAAGGCGATGCGCGGGAAGGTGAAGCTGGTGGGCGAGGGCGAGCGCGATCGGGCGGCCGCGATCGTGGAGGTGAGAGTGACGCCGACGGGCAAGGCGGCGAAGAAGGCGAAGAAGCTGACGGCGACGGTCGTGGTGACGCAGGGCGCGGACGACGCGGAGATCGCGCGCGTGGTGGTGAAGGACCGGAAGGCGAAGCTGCCCAAGGCCGTCGGCAAGGTGGTGTGGAAGAAGGCCGGCAAGGCCGTGATGCGGGCCAAGGCGAAGGGGAAACCCGAGGTGCCCGTCGCGGCGGCGGAGCCGGCGCCTGCGTCCACGCCGGCGCCGGCGCCCGAGGAGGTCGCCGCGCTCGAGACGCCGCGATCCTCCGCGCCGCCGCACACGACGCCGACGACGCCGACGACGACGGAGCGCGAGACGGCCGTCGCGAGCGAGACCCACGCCGCTGCCAGCGTGGAGTCCAAGCACGCGGGTCGCATCGTCGTCGGCGTGAGCGAGCGGCCGTTCTACCGGCGGCTGCGCTGGAACGACGACCTCGATGACGTGTTGCGGCGGTACGACCTGGCCGCGAACGCGGTGGGGGTGAGCGTCGCGGTGCGGCCGCTGAAGAGCGTGAAGGGTTTCTGGGTCGGCGTCGACGGCGAGCTGGTGGTGGGGGTGAACGGATCGAAGACGACGGACGGGATGAGCTACGGCACGAGCGGCTCGGAGCTCTCGGCGGGGCTCGGCTACGGCGTGCACATCGCCGGCGCGGAGGTCGCGCTGAGCGCGGCGTTCGGGCAGCAGGCCTTCTCGATCGACGACGAGCAGATGGTGGAGGAGCTCGTGCCCGACGTGACGTACCGGTACGCGCGCGGCGGCCTCGACCTCGCGGTGCCGCGCGGGCGCTGGACGTGGATGGCGCG
>DATLEB010000313.1:0-13694 GCA_035525615.1 Kofleriaceae bacterium
TCGAGGAGGGGCCGCATGGCGTCGAGATTTCCGCGCTGGGCCTCCTCGACCAGGCGTTGCTCTTCATCGAGCTCGACGGCTGTGGCAGCTTCGGAGGCCAAGTGCCGATCCTGTAACGCGAAGTGGCGGGCCCATCTTACACGTCTGGCGCATACCGCACCGACACGAGGTACAGGCCCTGGGGAGGGGCGGTCTGGCCCGCCCGGGTACGGTCACGACTGGCAAGGATCTCGGGGATCTGGGCCGCCCGGAGCCGCCCCTCGCCGACGTCGACGAGCGTGCCCACCAGGATACGGACCATGTTGCGGAGGAAGGCATTGCCCCGGACGTCGACGGCCACGAGCCCCGGGGCGCCTGACTCCGGGGAGGACAGGGTGACCTCCTCGATGTTGCGCACCGTGGTGCGGGCCGTGCAACCGGCCGCACGGAGCGCCGCGAAATCGCGCTCGCCCGGGAAGGCGGTCGCCGCCTCGCGCATCGCCGCGAGGTCGAGCGGGAGCGGGCGGTGCCACGCGCGGGTCGCCAGGATCGGCGAGCGGTCGGGGCGCGCGAGCAGGAGGTAGCGGTAGTGCTTTCCGGTCGCCGAGAAGCGCGGATGGAAGTCGGACGGCACCTCGCGCGCGTCGACCACCGCGATCGACGTCGGCAGGATCGAGTTGATCCCGCGCCGCACGCCGTGCACCGGGATGGTGCGCTCGGTCGAAACGCACGCGACCTGTCCGTAGGCGTGCACGCCCGCGTCGGTGCGCGACGCACCCGTGATGGTCACGGGATGATCGAGCACGCGCGCGAGCGCCGTCTCGAGGTGCTCCTGCACCGTCGGCGCGTTGGCCTGCCGCTGCCATCCGGCGAGGCCGGTCCCGTCGTACTCGACGGTCAGCCGGATCTGGCGCGGCGTTGTGACCGGGTCGCTCAGAACTCGAAGTCTATGCCCGCGGACCAGGTCGTGTCGCCGAGCGAGAGCTTCTTGGCGTTGCCGAAACCGTCGACCCACGCCATCTCGACCTCGGCGTAGAAGCCGGCGTGGTCGAGACCGCTGTCGCGCATCGAGCGCGCGGCGTCGGGATCGATGCCCTCGGCGCGGATCGCGAGGCCGGCGGCGCCGACCAGGCCCAGCGACGCGCCGATCGCGCGGTCGCACGGGGTCGACGTGCAGAACTTGGCGTACTCGCCGTCGGGGCGCCGCACCCACCACAGGTAGTAGCCGAGGCCGCCGCGCGCGTACGGGATCAGCGGGATCCCCCAGTTGTCGTGGAACATGGTGCCGCGCCAGATCGCGGTCAGCTCGCTCGGGATGATCGTGAGCGAGTTCTCGTTGCCCACCGCGCGGTCGTCGGAGCCGGGGATGAACGCGTCGGCGCTCTTCTTGAAGTAGGCCAGCGAGAGGCCGCCGCCGATCTGCCCGAAGCGCGTGCCCCAGATGCGGTGCAGATCGAGCGCGGGCATCCAGCTGCCGTCGCCGAACATCTTCTCGTAGGGCCCCGGCATCTCGTCGAAGCGCTCGTCGTCGATCGACGGCAGGTACGGCCCGAGGCGCAGCCCGAAGTGCCACTTCGGGCCGCTCACCTCGGCGCTCTCCGAGGCGAGGTCGTCATCCCAGTACGGCGTGTTGCTGCCCTGCGCCGCGGCGAGGCTGGGCGCCAGCGCGATCGCGGCCGCCGCGATCCACTTGCGGCGGCGGCGGAAGACGACGAACGCGAGGACCAGCGCGAGCATCGCGGGCAGCCCGATCGCGTGCCACACGAGCGCGACCGCGACCAGCGGCAGCATCGCGAGGCCGAGGACGACCCGCGCGACCACCGACGAGCGCGCGGCCGACGCCAGCGGCGCGCCCCACGCGTAGTACCGATCGACCATCCAGCGACCGATCGGCGTCTGGCGCAGCTCGTCGCGCCACGCGCGCAGCGCGCCGTTGAGGCCGCCGCCACCACCGCCGTAGGTCGACTCGACGAGGCAGAGGCCGCCATCGATGCCGGGCTCGTCTCCGTTGAGATCCTCCCAGAAGTCGGTGACCGGGGCCGGCGCGACCGTCTTGGGGACGTAGACCGCCTTGGCGTTGCCGGCCTTGTCGACCGACACCAGCACCACCATGTACTCCACGCCGTCCTCGAGATCCTCGAGAGTGACGCCCGTGGAGTTCGAGCCGCCGCTCTGTCCGCAGATGAAGGCGCTGTCGAGGAGCGCGAGGTCACCGAGCTCGGCCTCCGTGATGTCGCGTCCGGTCTGCTCCGCTTCGTTGCCTTCGGAGTAGGTCGCAGCCTCGATCTCCTGGGCGAGCGAGGCGCCGCAGAGCGTGTAGGGCGTGTCGTACTGCGCGTCGTGCGTCGCCTTGGTGTGGGCCGCCTCGCCGGTGTCGGCGACGGCACAGAGCGCCTGGAAGTACTGGATGTCGCCGGCCTCGCTGCTGAGCGCCTCCCAGTTGAGCGAGATCTGACCTTCCTGTCCGTGCACCGTGAGCTCGGTGGGCACCGGCGGCGCCTTCATGTCGACGTCGATCTTCTCCTCGACGACCTTGGTGATCGTGCCCTCACCGTCGGTGCTGGTGTAGAGGCCGTACGTGACCTGCGTCAGGTCCTCCTTGCACGTGGTGTTGTTCGTGCCCGGCGTGAGCAGCTCGCCGACCGGGACGAAGAGCCGCTCGGCGTTGTCGAGCGCCACGGCGTCCGCGATGCCGGTGAGACGCGAGCAGGTCATCTCGCGCTCGCCGCGGCTGGCCGCGGTGGCGCAGCTGCTGCCCGCCCACGCGAAGAGCTGCGTGCCGGCGGAGTTCATCGGGGCGCCGTTGGCCCACGCCGCCTCGTACTGGACGTTGAAGGTGTCGGCGCCCTCGTCGCAGACGCAGCGGGCGAAGTTGAACTCGCGCGGCTTCTGGACGTCGGTCGGCTGGATGTAGTCCTCGGGATCCGTCGAGTCCGCGACGTCGACCGACTCGGGCGTCCTGAGCGTGAGCTTGATCGAGTCCGCCGGGACATCGGCGCGGCCCGTACCGGCCGTGGCGGCGGCGACCAGCGCGAACGACAGCGAAGCTAGCCCAATACGCATCGAAGGTGGCCTTTGCAAGGGCAGTGCCGGCAGCACCGCTTGCCCCTAGCTAACATGCCGTCGATCCACGGGCAATTCGGCTGCCACAATGGCAGCGCCTCAGCGTGCCCATTGTCACCGGGTCACGGCTGGGATCTCCTCGAGGGTGGTCGCCAGCACCCGGGCCCGGGCGAGCATGTCGTCGGTGGCGACCCCGCCCCAGGCGGCGGCGTAGTAGAGCTCGGTCAGCTCGGCCATCTCGGAGGCGCCGGGCACCTGCTTCTCGGCGAGCGCCTTGGCGAGCTCCCGCGGCGTCACCGACGGGTCGCGCCGGTGACCGCGCTTCGCCAGGCGGCGAGCCGCGCGCTCGTAGAGCGTGGCCAGCTCCGAGCGTTCGCGCGAGCGCGGCGCACGTGTCTCGGACAGCGGCCGGTTGCGGCGCCGGCGGCGCACGAACCACGCGGCGAACGCGGCGACGATCACCGCGCCACCGCCGGCGAGCCACATCCAGTTGCGCTCGACGCCGCGCTCGATCGTGGTCCACGCCGAGCGCAGCGAGCGCGCGCCGCCCTTGAAGCGCTGGCCGACGCCGCGGAACAGCTCGAGCTGCTGGTAGATGTCGTA
This sequence comes from Kofleriaceae bacterium, assembly GCA_035525615.1. Taxonomy (GTDB): domain Bacteria; phylum Myxococcota_A; class Polyangia; order Haliangiales; family Haliangiaceae; genus UBA2376. The sequence goes on from DATLEB010000313.1 coordinate 3,646, forward strand.
GTCGATCACCCACTTGTTCCACTGGAAGCGCAGCGTATCGAGCCAGCGGCCGAAGCTCGCGCGCCAGCCCGAGCCGCCGCGGCCGAGGCGATCGGCCTCGCCGGGCGGTGTCGCGTCGAACGTCACCCAGCCCTGGCCCGGGAACCACACCTCGGTCCACGAGTGCGCGTCGCCGGCGCGCACCGCGATGTAGCCGTCGTACTCGTTCCACTCGCCGCCGAGGAAACCGACCGCGTTGCGCGTGGGCACGCCGGAGACGCGCGCCATGATCGCGAACGCCGACGCGAAGTACTCGCAGTGCCCGGCCTTCCAGTCGAAGAGGAAGAAGTCGATCGGCTCCTGGTCGCGCGGGTCGCGCTGGTCGAGCGTGTACGAGTAGTTGTCGACCAGCCAGTCGCGGATGCGGACGACCTTGTCGTAGTTGGTGACGGCGCCGGCGGTGATCTCGAGCGCCTTCTGGCGCGTGCGATCCGTGATCTCGGGCGGCACCTGCAGGTACGCCGAGTAGCCGCGCGGCAGCTGGTCGGCCTCGGCGGCGCGCAGGACCTCGGGATCGAGGTCACCGGGGAGCACCACGTCCGACCACGCCGTGTAGTGGAGCGGGCCGTCGTGGCGGAGGCGAACCTCGTCGTTCTGTTCGCGCGGCTGGCGGCCGCGGCGCAGCGGGATGTCGACCTCGAAGATGGCCGGGCTCGACGCCCCGATGAGCTGGTCGTAGCCGAGCGGGTCGAGCCAGATCTCCTGCCGCATCGCGCCCTCGCGGCGCAGCTGCAGCTGGTCGTTGTTCATCGCGTTGACGCCGCCGAGCAGGTACCAGCGCTGCCGGTTGGGGCCGGTGTACTCGACCTGCAGGCGCGTCTCGGGCGCGTTGCGACTGCGCGTCCACTCGCCCTTCCGGTAGAGATCCTGCGAGGCGCCGCGCCAGTACAGGTACGGCGCGTTGCGGCCACGGTAGCGCGGGTCCGAGATCTCGACGCGCATGACGATGGTGTCGTCGTTCTTGATGCGGCCGTGGCCGCCCAGCTTCACGCCGTCGGAGAAGCCGATCATGTTGCGGCCGCTCTTGCCGCGGAACAGGAAGCCGACGCCGACGCGCGGGATCGTGAGGAACATGAGCGTCGCGAGCAGGAACACGCCGAGCGAGACCAGGCCGGTGCCGACGAAGAAGCGGCGATCGACGATGCGGCGCGACTCGAGGATGCGGCGGACCTCGACACGCTCCGACGCGCGCGGATCGGCGTGCTTGAGGAGGAAGTTGTCCTCCATCTCCCGCCGCAGGGGGACGAGGATGAGGGTCCACGTCGTCGAGACCACGAAGCAGAGGAAGCAGACGCCGTAGACGAGGTCGCCGTTCAAGACGCTGCCGGCGACGAGCATGAGGAAGGCGAGCAGGTAGAGCTGCTGCCAGTCCTTGGCGGCGCGGCGCGTGAACGCGCGCGCGACGGTGAGGACGACGAGGAAGCCGGCGCCCTCGCCGAGGTAGTCGCCGGTGGCGACGCCGGAGACGATGCCCCACGCGAGCGCCGCCAGCGAGATGCCCGTGAAGATCCACGACCAGCGCTCGATGCGGACGCGCGGCGGCTCCCAGAACCACGAGCCGGCGAGGCCCAGGAACCCGAGGAGCGTCATCACCGGCGACACGCCACCGCCCGACACCAGCGCGAGGAAGGCGCTGGCGACGGTGAGATAGCTCGAGACCTTGTGTGCCTGGGCGAAGCGCATGGCGATCAGCAGTGGACGACGTGGTCGGCCTGCGGGCGGCCGCCGGCCGAGACCTCGGCGGGGACGCAGAGGATGCGGTCGTGACGCGGGTCGATCTCCGCGATCGGCGTGTCGTCACTGACCACGGGCAGGAGCGCGAGCTCGCGCAGGACTCGCGTGAGCTGCGGGCGGCCGCTCGCCAGCGGAAGCTGTGCGCCGCGCGCGGCGAGGCCGACCGCCCAGCCCGCCTCGAGGTACGCGGTGGCGAGGCTGGCGGCGTGCGAGATGGTGCGCTCGACGGCGTCGGCGAGCGGGGCGTCCTCGCGGAGGCGCTCGCCGGCGTTGAGGGCACGCACGACGCGCGCCGGGAGCGCGTTGTCGACGGCGATCGTGACCTGGCGCTCGAGCTCGTCCTCGTGCTCGCGCACCATGAGGCGGCCGGTGCGCGCGGTCGAGCGCCAGTGGATGCCGCGGCGATCGTCGCCCTCGCGCCATTCGCGCAGGCCGAAGAAGTCGCCGCGCCGGCCCATGCGATGGCTGGGGCCGCCGCCGCGCGCGCGCGGTCGCGGCGACGGTCGCGGCACGCTGATGACGCGCGGAAAGACCAGCACCTCGGTCGAGGCCTCGGCGTCCTTCGACTTGCGAAAGAGCGTGAACGGGAAACGCGTGGCGACGCGGAAGCCGTCGAACTTGTAGAGCCCGCGGCGCGCGAAGGTGTGACGATACGACGTGCGCTGCGTGCGCCCGGGCGGGATCTTGAGGAAGTAGCACTTCTTGTCGAGCGGCCGTCCGTCGAGGAGATCCTCGATCTCGATCGAGAACGAGGCCAGCCCGTGCTTCTGGTTCTCGACGGCGATCTCCATCAGGAACGGCTGCCCCGCGAACACCTGCGGCGGCGGCCGCCGCGTCACGCCGAGCCCCCGCATCGTCACCTCGCTCAACACGCCCGACGCGATGATGAAGCTCAGCATCCACGCCAAGATCAAATACAGCAGGTTGTTGCCGGTATTGATGGCCGCCACGCCGATGGCGATCGACAAGAAGGTCAACCACCGACCCTCGCGCGTGAACGACAACCTCCGCGGCGGCCGCAAGCGCCTCAGCACCCGACCCACGAACGATCTGGGTCTGGCCGAGTTCTGAGGTCTGAGGCCCGAGGCCTGATCTGAGGTCTGTGCCGGTGCCACCATCAGGTGGGCACCGGCACTCTCGCCACGATCTCCGAGATGGAGCGCTCGGCCTCGGTGCGGGCGCGGCCGAGCGATTCGTGCGCTGCCGGCAACGTGATGCGGTGGGCGAGCGCGGGCACGGCGAGCTGCTTGAAGTCGTCGGGCACGGCGTAGTCGCGGCCGTCGGCGAAGGCGTGGGCCTGCGCGGCGCGGTACCAGGCGAGGGCGCCGCGCGTCGAGACGCCGACGGCGATGGCGACGTTGCGCCGCGTCTCCTCGACGACCGACATGGCGTAGTCGACGAGCGCGTCGTCGATGCGCACCTTCTCGACCGCGTCCTGCGCCGCGCGCAGCTGGGCGTGCTCGATCACGGCGCCGAGCGCTCCGACGGGGTCGGCGCCGGCGCGCTCCTTGAGGATGTCGCGCTCGACGGAACGCTGCGGATAGCCGAGGTGGATGCGCAGGAGGAAGCGATCCATCTGCGACTCGGGCAGCGGATACGTGCCGAAGTGCTCGATGGGGTTCTGCGTGGCGAGCACCATGAACGGCTGGCCGAGCTCGTGTGTGGCGTCGTCGATCGAGACGTGGCCCTCGCTCATCGCCTCGAGCAGCGCCGACTGCGTGCGCGGCGTGGTGCGGTTGATCTCGTCGGCGAGGACGACGTTGGCGAAGATCGGGCCCTTGCGCAGCTCGAACGCGCGGTTCTCGGCGTCGTAGATCGTGACGCCCGTGATGTCCGAGGGCAGGAGGTCGCTCGTGAACTGGATGCGGCGGAAGGTGCCACCGACCGACGCCGCCAGCGAACGGGCGAGCGTGGTCTTGCCGACGCCCGGGATGTCCTCGATGAGGAGGTGGCCGCGCGCGAGCAGCGTGGTGACCGCGAGGCGGATCGCCTGCGGCTTGCCGCGCACCACCTGGGCGACGTTGGCCTCCAGCCGATGCACCGCCGCGAGCAGGTCTGGCACCGCGGTGACGGCCGTGGCCGGGACGAGGGCGGGCATCTACCCGCGAGTATAGCCCCGCGGGCCCGAATTTACTCGCGCAGCGAGACGAGCAGGCGGAGGACGTAGATGAAGAGCGTCGCCGCCGTCGCGAACAGCATGAGCGCCGCGGCCACGTGGAACGTGGGTGGGAAGTCCCGCATGATCGACGACGTCTCGTAGAGGATGTAGCCCGCCATGAGCGCGATCACGAGCCCGCACCAGATGGCGCCCAGCTGGAAGCCGAAGATGAACGAGGCCAGGATGACGCCGAGCGCGGCGAACGAGCAGACCATCAGGATGCCGCGAAGGAACGAAAAGTCCTTCTTGGTGATGAAGACGGTCAGGGTCAGCCCGACGAAGATGAGGCCGGTGAGGAGCGCCGCCGTCAGCACCAGCTCGTTGAAGTCGGCCGTGCTCTTCGAATAGAAGTACGCGTACCAGAGGATGGGCTGGGTGAGCAGCGTGTACGCGGCGATCTCGAGCGCGAGCCCGGCGTACTGGATGGTCTTGGAGGTGCCGTGCATCGCCATCGAGCGCGCGGCCCAGCCGGCGATCATGAAGCCGCCGAAGACCAGCAACATGTTGATGCTGTTGCCGCCGACCCACGCCATGTAGCGCAGGCTCAGGTCCGACTTCATGAACAGGGCGGTGGCGACCGCCCAGATGACGACGGCGGCGCCCAGATGGGCGTACGTACGGCGCAGAAACGCCACGCGCTCGCTGACGCCGAGGGTCGCGACGGCGCCGCGGATGGGGCGACGATCTGCCATTGCTGCAAAGGCCATTAGATTCCTCCGAAGGGGGGCGAGTCGGAGCCTAGCATGAGGGGTAAGGTCGGCGAGTCAACCACAGGAGAAGCGAGATGAAGTTCCTGGTGATGGTGAAAGGCGAGCCGAAGGACGAGGGCCAGCTGCCCAGCCTCGAGGCGATGGCGAAGATGGCCAAGTACAACGAAGAGCTCGTCAAGGCGGGCGTGATGAAGTCGGGCGAGGGCCTGATGCCGAGCAGCGCCGGTGCGAAAATGTCGTGGCGCGGCAGCAAGCGCACCGTGACCGACGGCCCGTTCACCGAGGCGCGCGAGGTCGTGGGTGGGTTCTGGATCTGGGAGTGCGAGTCGCTCGAGGCCGCGAAGGCGTGGGCCGAGAAGATTCCGTTCCTCGGTGACAGCGACATCGAGATCCGCCAGATCGCGTCGATGGAGCACTACGCGCCCAACGATCCCGACGGGAAGATCTCGGCGCGGCAGCAGAAGCTGCGCGAGGTGATCGAGGCGCAGGCCGGCGACAGCGGTCGCTTCGACACGGACTGACTAGCGCCGGTGGGCCGCGCGGATGCGGTCGAGCACGGGCCGCTTGTCGGCGCCGAGGCGGCCGGCGCGCGCGAGCGCGTCGATCTCGGTGAAGGCGGCGGCGACGTCGTCGGCGGCGGCGGCGCGATCCGTGGCGGCGCGCGAACGGAGCCAGCGCGCCTCGGCCCGTAGCTCGGGCCAGACCGCGGAGTTGGGCGCGGCCGTGAGCGCGAGCGTGGCCTCGGCCTCGGCGCGCGTGCAGTCGGCGATGGCGGCGTCGCGCTTGCCGGCGGCGAGGCGCAGCTCGGCGCGCACGAGCAGACCCGACACCAGGGTCTCCTTCCACTCGACGTTGATCGGGTCGTCGGCCACCAGCTTGTCGACCAGCGCGATGCCGCGGTCGGCGCGCGCCTCGCCGAGGTCGAGCTCGGCGGCGCGCAGGTGGATGCGGCCGAGCTGGATCTCCGAGAGCGCGAGCTCGTTGCGCACCAGCGCCTGATCGGGGCTCTCGTCGTGCAGCTGCGTGCGCAGATCGAGCGCGGAGTCGCCGGCCACGCGCGACTTCGCGAGGTCCCCGCCGATCCAGTGCGCGTACGAGATCTTCGAGTCCGACCACGCGACGAGGCGGCGCCACAGCGGGCTCTTGGGGTCGCGCGCGAGGAGCTGCTCGCGGATGGTGCGCGCCGCGACGTACTGCGCGAGCGCGCGCGACAGGTCGCCCTTCCACACGTGCGCGTCGCCGAGACGGAAGTGGAGGCGCGACAGGTCGATGAGCCAGCTGGTGTTGGTCGGATCCTTCTGGACCAGCGCCGAGTGGTTGGCGAGGCCCTGATCGAGCAGGCGGATGGCCTCGTCGACCTCGCCGGGCTCGAGCTTGGCGTAGCCCCAGTTGCTGAAGATGATGCCGCGTTCGCGGCGCCACAACGCGTTGCCCGGGTCCTTGCGCAGGAGGCCGTCGATGATGGCGAGCGCCTTCTCGTACGTCGCGAACGACGAGTCGAAGCGGCCGAGCTCGCGCTCGATGTCTGCGACCTGCGTGCGGGCGCGCGCGAGGTCGAGCTGGCGGCCGGAGTTCTCGGGGTCGGCCGCAGCGAGGCCGGCGCGCAGCTTCTCCGTCTCCTGGTACTCCTCGAGCGCGCGGCGCGTGTCGCCGCGAGCCTGGAACGAGCTGGCCAGCTTGAGGTGCGAGGTCGAGAGCGCGGCGACCGCCTCCTCGTCCTTGCCGCCCGACGCGTCGACCAGGCGCTTGCGCGCCGCCATGGCCTGGCTGTACTCGCGCGACGCCTCGTCGAGGCGGGCGAGGTTGCGCGTGATGTCGCCGATCTGGTCGCGCGCGGCGGCGCCCCCGAGGAGCGCGGCGCGGTCGTCGGGATCGCCGACGAGCAGCGCGTCGTAGTGGACGAGCGCGGCGCGGTAGGTGTCGACCTCGGCGGTGTACTCGCCGCGCGCGTGCTGCACGCGGCCGATCTCGACGATGAGCTCGGCGAGGAGCTGGCGGCGCGAGCGGTCCGGCGCCTGCGCGACCAGCGCCTCGAGGCGCGTGCGTCCGTCGCCGAGCGTGGCGAGGGCGGCGGCCTGATCGCCGCGCTCCGACTCGGCCTGGCCGAGCGTGAGCAGCGCGAGCGCCATGCGCTGCGTGTCGTCGGCGGTCATGCCGCCGGGGAGCTCGGCGACGCGCCGGTAGTAGTCGCGGATCTGCGCACCCATGCCGGCGAGCAGATCCTTGCGGCCGATGGCGCCCAGACGTGTCCGCAAGTCGGACACCATGAAGTCGACCATGCCCTCGGCGGCGGCGCGGCGGCGCTCGGCGAGGACGCGCTGCGCGGTGGCGCGGTCGCGCTCCACGACGATGCGGCGCACGGCGAGCGTGCCGAGGATCGCGAAGGCGAGGACGGCGATCGCCGTGACGGTCACCGCGGCGCGATGGCGGCGGACGAAGCGCGCGAGGCGCTCGCGCAGCGAGTAGTCGTGGGCGGCCACGAGCTGGCCGGTCTGGAAGCGGCGCAGCTCCTCGGCGAGCGCCTGCGCGGTCGGATAGCGATCGGCAGGCTCGTGCGCCATCGCGCGCTCGACGATCGCGACCAGGTCCTGCGGCGCGCCGGTCTTGCGCTCCGACAGCGGGACGACCTTGCCGGCGATCGCGTGCGCGATGACGTCGGTCGCGGTGCGCGCGGTATAGGGCGGGGCGCCGGCGAGCGTGTGGTAGAGCATCGCGCCGAGGCTGAAGACGTCGGCCCGCTCGTCGACGCTGTCGCCGCGCGCCTGTTCGGGCGGCATGTACGCCGGCGTGCCCATGACCGCGCCGGCGACGGTGAGCGAGGCGGACTCGCTGCCGCCGCCGCCGGGGCGCGTGCGCTTCGACGACGAGCCGGTCGCGAGGTTCTCGCTCGGCGCCTTCTTGGTCGGGGGCGCCGTGGCGACGTCGTCCTCGGTCGGCGCGTCGAGATCCTTGGCGAGGCCCCAGTCGATGACGACGATCTCGCCGAAGTCACCGACGAGGACGTTGGCAGGCTTGAGGTCGCGATGGACGACGCGGCGCGAGTGCGCGTACGCGATGGCGTCGACGGCGGCGATGATCGACGGCAGGAGCGCGAGGCGCGACGTGAGCGTGGTGGCGTCGGCGATGACGCGGTCGAGCGGACGGCCCGACACCAGCTTCATGGCGTAGAACGGCTCGCCCGACGGCCAGCGGCCGGCCTGGTACACCGGCACGATCGCGGGGTGCTGGAGGCGCGCGGTGATGAGCGCCTCGCGGCGGAAGCGCGTGGCCTGCTCCGCGTCGGCGTGGAGCAGCTCCTTGAGCGCCACCGGACGGCCGAGGTGGCGATCGTGCGCCGCGATGATGCGGCCCATGCCGCCGCGCGCGACCTCGCGCTCGGCGATGTACTGCGCGGGGTCCGCGAGCGGCAGGTCGTCGACGCCGGTCGCGGCCGCAGCCCCCGCGCCGGCGCCGCCGGTGGCGACGGTGTCCTGGAACGAGTCGACCTGCGCGCGCCGGCGCTCGGTGGACGTGGGCGCGGCCATGGTCGCGTCGGTCGCGCTCTCCGCGGCCGGATTGCGCGTCGCGGCCCGCGATGGCGGCGCCATGGTGGGGGCCAACGCGTCGTCGTCGGACGTATCAGGAGGTGAAGGCACGCTCACCGAAAGGCTTCTGGTACGAATGTACCGCGCATGTCGTCCCCGCTCCATGTCGTTCGCCAGGGTGCTGGCCCGCTCGTCGTCCTCGTGCACGGCAGCGCCACCGACCACGCGACGTGGTCGATCCAGCTGGCGGGCAAGCTGGGTGAGCGCGTCCGGCTGGTTGCGTATGATCGGCGCGGCGCCGGGAAGAGCGAGCTGCCGCCGGGCGTTTCCCATCTCTCCGTCGAGGAGCACGCGGCGGAGCTGGCCGCGCTGTGTGAGGCCGAGCGCGGACCGAGCGAGCATGGCGAGCAGGTGCTCGTCTGCGGCTCGAGCTTCGGCGCGGTCGTCGTGCTCGAGCTGGCGCGCACACGGCGCCCGTGGCTCGACGGCATCGTCCTGCTCGAGCCGCCGCTGCCGCCGAGCGACGACGCGCCCGACATCCAGGGCCAGTTCCTCGCCGAGCTCGATCGCATCGCGGAGACCGACGGGCCGCCCGCCGCCGCCGAGAAGTTCCTGCGCACGGTGCTCGGCGACGCGGCGTGGGGAAAGCTGCCGCGCATGTTCCAGGAGCGCTCGAAGTCGTTCTGGCCACAGATCCGCGGCGACTGCCACGCGCTGGCGTCGTATCGTGTGCGCTACGGCTCGCTCGGCGCGATCACGACGCCGGCGCTCTTGCTCAGCGGCGACCGCTCGGCGCCGTACTTCGCACCCACCGTCGAGGCGCTCACGCGCTCGCTCGGCGACGCCGTCGCATCGGTCATCCCGGGCGCCGGCCACATGATGCAGGCCGAGGCGCCCCGCGGCTTCCACGAGCGCCTGCTCAAGTTCGCGGAGTCAATCGCCCACCTGCCACCGGCCCCGGCACCGGCGTCGTAGCGCTTGCCCGAGGGCGACTCCTCGGGCAGAGTGCGCGGCCGCATGTCGTCCACCGAGTCCACCGAGCGCCCGCGCGCCGTCATCGCCGCGGTCCAGCTCCCCGACGTCGACGACGGCTCCTTCTCGTCGTCGAAGGCGGAGCTGCGCCGGCTGGCGACCACGCTCGGCCTCGACGTGATCGGCGAGGTCACGCAGCGCCGCGGCAAGCTGGCGTCGGGCAAGGTCCTCGGCGACGGCAAGCTCTCCGAGCTCGCGACGTGGACGGGCGGCACCGGCATCGTCGAGGGCTACGTGAAGCCGGGCTCGAAGAAGGATCGCGACGCGGGATCGACGGACGCCGACGACGAAGAGGACGACGACCACGAGGGCGAGGACGGCGTCGACGAGGACGACGACGGCGACGCGGTCGAGACGTCGGCGAAGGCGAGCATCGTGCTCGTCGATCACGACCTCTCGCCGACGCAGCAGCGCAACCTCGAGAAGGCCACCGGCGCCCAGGTCTTCGACCGCACGCAGGTGATCCTCGGCATCTTCCACCGCCACGCACGCACCCGCGAGGCGCGCCTCCAGGTCGAGATCGCGCGCCTCGGCTACGAGGCGCCGCGCCTGCGCGAGAGCGGCGGCGGTGGCGACCGCGTGCGCGGCGGCGTCGGCGGCAAGGGCGCCGGCGAGAGCTCGCTCGAGCTCGACCGGCGCCGCACCCGCGATCGGATCGCCGAGCTGCGCGGCGAGCTCGCGCAGATCGAGGGCGGCTCGCGCACGCGCCGGGCCCGCCGCAGCGAGCTGCCGACGGTCGCGCTCGTCGGTTACACGAACGCGGGCAAGTCATCACTGATGCGCGCGCTCACGAGCACGGACGTCTACGTGGCCGACAAGCTGTTCGCGACGCTCGACACCACGGTGCGCAGA
>DATLEB010000320.1:0-9869 GCA_035525615.1 Kofleriaceae bacterium
CGGTCACGGGCCGGTCTGTTCGTGCAGGCCGACAAGGGCACCATCCTCCTCGACGAGGTGACGGAGATGCCGCTCGAGATGCAGGCCAAGCTCCTGCGCGTGCTGCAGAGCCGCCGCGTGCGGCCGGTCGGCGACGACGAGGAGCGGTCGTTCGACGCACGCCTCATCTGCGCGACCAACCGTCCCATCGAGGAGGCGGTGGCGTCGCGGCACTTTCGCGAGGACCTGTATCACCGGATCAACGTGGTGCAGATCGTGGTTCCGCCGCTGCGCAAGCGCGGCGACGACGTCCTCCTCCTCGCGCAGCACTTCCTCCGTCGCATCGCGCTTCGCAGCGGGAAGGCGGTGCGGGGGCTGACCCCCGAGGCCGCGTGCGCGCTCCGCGACTACGATTGGCCCGGCAACGTGCGCGAGCTCGAGAACGCGATGGAGCGCGCCATCGCGCTGACGCGCACGGACGAGGTCTCCGTCGAGGAGCTGCCCGAGCGCGTGCGCCGGGAGCCGCCGCCGATCACGACAGGCGGCGTCCGCGAGCTCATCCCGCTCGCGGAGGTGGAGGCGCGCTACATCCGGCAGGTCATGCGCGCGGTCGGCGGCAACAAGGCGATGGCGGCGCGCATCCTGGGCATCGATCGCCGATCGCTCTACCGACGTCTTCGTGATGAGGGCGAAGCGGACGGCGAGGGCGAAGAGGCCGTCTGACGGCGAGATCACCCGCGCGTGAGCACACCGTCGATCAAGCCGTACGCCGTCGCTGCCTCGGGCGACATGTAATTGTCGCGCTCGGTGTCGCGCTTGATGGTCTCGATGCTCTGTCCCGTGTGCTTGGCGTAGAGCTCGTTGACGGTGTCGCGCGCTCGCATGATCTCGCGCGCGTGGATCTCGATGTCCGTCGCCTGCCCCTGGAACCCGGCCAGCGGCTGGTGGATCAAGATGCGGGCGTGCGGCAGCGAGAACCGCTTCCCCTTCGCGCCGGCCGCGAGCAAGAAGCTCCCCATCGACGCCGCTTGTCCCATGCAGTACGTCCCGACGTCGCACGCGACGTGTTGCATGGTGTCGTAGATCGCGAGCCCGGCGGTGATCGAGCCCCCCGGCGAGTTGATGTAGAGCACCACGTCCTTCTCGGGATCCTCCGACTCCAGGAACAGCAGCTGTGCGATGACGATGTTGGCGACATCGTCGTCGACCTCGCTGCCCAGGAACACGATGCGGTCCTTCAGGAGCCGCGAGTAGATGTCCCAGCCGCGCTCGCCGCGGTGCGTCTGCTCCACGACCGTCGGCACGATGCGCATCGCCCGCGGCTTCATCGGCGCGACCTCCCGCTGCCCGAAGCACCCGCCGGCTCCGACAGCCATGCCACCAGCGCCGCCCGCGAGAAGCGCCACACCTTGCCGAGCTTGCGCCCCGGCAGCTCGCCGCTCTCCGCGAGCTCCACGACGAGCGACTCGTCGATCTGCAACAGCATCGCGGCCTGCGCCGAGCTCATCACCTCGGGCGGGTCATACGGCTGGAACGAGTAGTTGCCCATGGACGGTCCTGCCTCCGGTAGCTCCACGGTGACCTTGCGCGTCGCCGAGATGCTGCCGAGCATGTTCAGCCCGCGCGCGCTGTCGGGATCGACGTAGCGGTCCACCAGCCCCGCCACCAGATCCTTCTTGGGGATCCCGAGGGCCTCGGACGCCCGATCGAGCTTCTCGCCGGCCGTGGCCGGTAGCCGCACGTACAAGGCGGTTTCGGAGGGTGTCTTCTTCGGCATATGCGAAAAATATCTCCCGGATATCAGATGTCAAGTGCGTCGTCGTGCGGCCGCGCCCCGATCGCGCGCCGCCGCTCACCACCACGCGTCCACCCGAGGGTCGGAGCCGCGTAGATTCGCGTTCTCGCGCGTCGGCCGTGACTCCCGCCCGGCACACCGACTGCACGGTCGCATCGCGTGCATCGCCGTTATCGCCTGGAGGGGCTCGCTGCCGTCGGTGGGATAGCGTGTATCCATGTCGGACACACGCGCCGTGATAACCGCCGCGTCGCCCTCAAGGTCTTCCACCCGCCGGAGGGGCGCGAACGGATCTTTCTCGACTACATGGTCCACGAGGCCAACGCGCTCAAGGCGGCCGCGAGCCCCGCGGTCGTCGGCCTCATCGATCACGGGCTGTGGCTCGGATATCCCACGCTCGTGCTCGAGTGGCTCGAGGGACGCAGCCTCGGCGATCTCGTCGCCCACGGTCCGCTGCCGATGGATCGCGTCGACCGCCTCATGTGGCAGGTGGTCAGCGCCGTCGAGACGCTGCACGCCAACGGCGTCGTCCACGCCGACCTCAAGCCCGGCAACATCATGCTGTGCCCGCGCGAGACCGGCGAGCGCGTGCGGCTCATCGATCTCGGTGCGGCGCACGTGAACGGCGTCGGTGCCGCCGCGCGCGACGAGGTCTTCGGCACGCCCGGCTACGTGGCGCCCGAGGTCGTCGGCGGCGCCGCGGTCTCGCCCTCGACCGACGTCTACGCGCTCGGCGTGCTGCTCTTCGAGATGCTCACGGGCCAGCCGCCGTTCATCGGCAACGACCTCCACAGCGTGCTGCAGCAGCAGACGCGCGGTCGCCTGCCGCGCGCGGGGAAGCTGAGGCCGGCGCGCGGTGACGTCAGCGACGCGCTCGAGGCCGTGGTGGCGACCGCGCTCGCGCCGTCGCCCGCGCAGCGCTTTCGCGACGTTCGCGCCCTGCGCATCGCGTTCGAGGACGCGATCCTCGTCACCGCGCGCAACCACACGTTCGAGGTGAACAGCGCGCCGATCGACACCGTCGACGAGCCCACGCTTCGCTGCCGACGCCCGATGCTCGCGCGCACCGCGAACTGACGTGACGTGACGTGACGTAACTAGCTCTTCTTGAGCGTCGCGCGCGGCAGGTTGCTCGTGTCCTTGGCGTCGCCGAGCAGCTTGTCCATCTCGGCGCGCTCGCGCTCGTTCTCGCGCTTCATCTCGGCGATCTCCGCGGCGGTGAGCGGCGGCGACGTGCGCGTCATGATCGCGAACCGCTTCTGCGATCGCGCCACCCCGTCGAGCACGAACCGCGCGATCGCCTTGGACACGCCCTCCTCGAGCCACGCCGTCACGCGTTCCTCCGTGATCGGCCCGGTGCTCGGCCCCGTGCCGGGGGCGCCGGTGTGCTTGCGTGCCGACGCCGACGCGAAGTCGACCGCCGCCGGCGGGATGTCGTCGGCGTTGATGGGCACGCCGTCGTTCATCATCAAATTTTCGTCTTCCCAGTGCCAGATCGACGCGTCGGCCATGACCGCGTCACCGGTCCGGTCGAGCGACGCGACCTTCACGAGCAGGAGGCTCATCGCCGCCTTGGTGAGATCGGCGACGGCGTTGTTGCGCAACGGCTTGGGCTTGGACGACCCGCCCGCGATGTACTGCTCCATCTTCTTGCGCGCCTGCAGCTTGAAGAAGATCCCGGCCGCGACGAGCCCGATGACGAGGAAGATCCACATGGCGCTAGCTCACGGCGGCGGCAGCTCGCGGCCGAACGCCGTCAGCGTGAGCCCGCGCAGGTGAACCGAGTTGTTGCCGCTCTCGTGCTCGAGGTTCACGTCGCCGGTGAACGGCTGACCCTCCGGCGTCTGGAACAGCGGGCCCTGGTAGTAGACCCACATGCGGCTCTCCGAGCCGTCCCAGTGCTGGACCTGACTCACGCTCCAGCTGCCGCTCGCGCGCTCGAAGTAGAAGTAGAGCCGCATCGTGTTGGCGTTCTCGGTCCACTCGACCTCGAGCGTCCCATTGTTGGTCCCCGTCGTGAACCCGGACCCGGTGATGGTCGGCTGCCCGGTCCCGTGGAGGACGATCCCCACGCTCGTGACGAGCGCGAAATCCTCGGCGCTCACGATCGCGGCCCCGGGCCCGTAGTCCCAGCTGACGGGCGCCGGCGGCGCGTCGACGAGCGTGATGCCGCCGCCATCGTCGCCGCCGCCGCAGGCTGCAGGCGCCGCTGCGGCGAGCCCGAGCCCCAGGAGCCAGATCTGGCGTCGCATGGGCGGAGCATACGCGGGTCTCGTCGTATAGTGGCGGCGGTGTCCGAGCGCTTCACCCCTGCCGACGTCGCCAAGCAGCTCGACTACTGCACCTTCTGCCCGAAGATGTGCCGGCACGCCTGTCCGGTGTCGACCACGACCGGCCGCGAGACGCTGATCCCGCAGGCCAAGATGGACCGGCTGAACAAGCTGCGCACCGGCGTCGAGGAGTGGAAGACCGAGACCGCCGATCCGCTGTGGGGGTGCACCGGCTGCCGTCACTGCACGGTGTACTGCGATCACGGCAACGAGCCCGGGCTCGTGCTTCTCGCGGGACGCGCCGAGGCGCAGCGGCGGGGCGTGGCGCATCCGGCGCTCGCCGGTTACGCCGAGCGTTTCCGTGCGCGCGACGAACGCCTGGCCCGCCAGGGCAAGGAGCGCTTCGGCGCCGAACGCTTCGCGGAGACCGGGCAGGTCGGCTTCTGGCCGGGTTGCGACACGGTCGACAAGGGCGCCGCCGACGTCGCGGCCGCGTTCGCGGTGTTCGATCGCGTCGGCGCCGAGCACGTGAAGCTCGTCGACGCCGGGTTGACGTGCGCCGGCTATCCGCTGCTCGCGGCGGGGCTCACCGATCTCTTTCGCTGGCACGCCGGCAAGGTCGCGAGCGCGCTGCGCCGCTTCCGCACCGTCGTCATCAACTGCTCGGCGTGCCTGTACGCGCTCCGCTCCCAGTACGACGGCGAGGGCGTGTCGGTCGGCACCGAGGTGCTCTCGCTCGCCGAGTTCATGGCGCAGCACGCGAGCCGCTTGCCGACGCCCTCGACGAAGAAGTCGGTCTACTACCACGACCCCTGCTACCTCGCGCGCTACGCCGGGGTGATCGAGCCGCCGCGCCGCGTGCTCGGGCAGCTCGCGACGGTGCGCGAGCTGGGCTGGTCGCGCCAGGACACCGAGTGCTGCGGCGGTGGTGGGCTCCTGCCCAAGACCGCGCCGTCGACGGCGGACGCGATGGCGCGCCGTCGCCTCGCCGAGGTGGCGGCCGCCGGTGGCGGCACCGTCGTCACGTCGTGCGGGACGTGCGCGTTCATGCTCCGGCGCAACACGCCGGCTTCGGTCGAGGTCGCCGATCTGCCGACGGCGATCGCGCAGCTGGCGGAGATCCCGGTCGAGCCGCTCAAGCCACAGCTCGACGACGTGACGTCGGGGTGAGGGCGGGGCGGTGGGCGGCGACGATGCGACCAACCTCGAGGCCATCGCCCTCATGCAGATGTATTGCGACGGCGACGCCAACGCGTTCCGCCAGCTGTACGCGCTGATCGCACCGCGCGTGCACGGGTACCTGCTGCGCATGGTGCGCGAGCGCGCGGCCGCCGACGACCTCGTGCAGCTGACGTTCCTCAAGGTGCACCGCGCGCGCGCGGCGTACGTGCGGGGCGCCGATCCGGTGCCGTGGATCTTCGCGATCGCGCACCGCACGTTCCTCGACGACGTGCGCGGCAAGCAGCGCGCGCGCGTGAGGGTCACCGACGACGGCGAGACCCCGGAGGCGGTCGCCGACATCACGGGCGCGGCCGATGGCGCGGGGATCGAGGGCGACGGGACCAAGGAGCTGACCGCGGCGACGCTGGCGGCGCTGCAGATGCTGCCGCCGGCGCAGCGCGAGGCGGTCGTGCTGACCAAGCTGAGCGGCAAGTCGATCGCCGAGGCCGCGGAGATCGCGGGGACGACGCCCGGTGCGATGAAGGTGCGCGTGCACCGCGGCTACGAGGCGTTGCGGAAGGCGCTAGGGGCGCGAACCGGAACCGAGGAGTCCCCGTGAGCGACGAGCTTCTGCCACCGCCGCCGCTGGGCGACCTCCTCGACGCCGAGCTGCGTGACCTGAAGCCGGTCGCGACGCGCCGTCCGTGGCGCGATGTCGGTGTGGTCGTCGTCGCGGCGGGGGTCGCCGTGGCGGTGATGGTCGGTGCCCTGCGCGTGCGGCGCGACCTGGACGCGATGCCGACGGCATGGCTGGTCGCCTACGGCGCGGCGTGGCTGGCGAGCTTCGCCGCCGGGGCGTGGCTCGTGCTGGTGCCGCGTCGCGGCGCCGTCTCGCCGCGCTGGTTGCCGGCGGCGGTGCTCGGCGCGGTGCTGGCGGTCGGCTTCGTCGGTGCGGGCCTGGTGCTCGCGCACACGTCGGCCTTGTCGTTCGTGTACGTGCCGAGCGCCGGCAATCACCTGCGCTACGCGGCCGGTTGTGCTGCGCTCGGCGTGGCGACCGCGGTGCTGCCGCTCGTCCTGGGCGCGCTGCTCCTGCGCGGCGCCTTGCCCGTCGGTGCGCGCGCGGCGGGCGCGGGTCTCGGCGCGGCGTGCGGCGCCGCCGGCGGGTTCATGCTGCACCTGCACTGCCCGATCACGCACGCGTATCACCTCGGCTTCGGGCACGGCGGCGCGGTGGTCGTCGGCGCCGTCCTCGGCGCGCTGCTCGTGCCTCTCTTCGCCAAGGAACGATCCCGATGACGATGGTCACCTTTCCGAGCGCCGATCAGATCCCCGAGGCGGCGCGCATCGACGTGTCGCGCTGGGATCGCCAGTGGCTGTGCAACGGCGAGATCCGCACGTGGGCCGGCGCCACCGCGCCCGTCCGCTCGCCGGTGTGCGTGATGCAGCCGGGCAAGCGCGAGCCGGAGCCGGTCGAGATCGGCCAGATCGCGATGATCGACCGCGACGCCGGCCTCGAGGCGCTCACCGCCGCGAAGATCGCGTGGGACCACGGCCGTGGCATGTGGGCGACCATGCGCGTGGGCGAACGCATCGAGCGCATGACCACGTTCGTCGGTGGGATGCGCGCGGCGCGCGAAGATCTGGTGCGCTTGCTCATGTGGGAGATCGGGAAGTCGCGCGCCGACAGCGAGACCGAGGTCGACCGCACCGTCGTCTACATCCAGGACACGATCGAGGCGCTCAAGGAGCTCGACCGCAACGGTGCGCGCTTCTCGGTGACGGGCGGCTTCGTCGGGCAGATCCGGCGGTCTCCGCTCGGCGTCGTGTTGTGCATGGGCCCGTTCAACTACCCGCTGAACGAGACCTTCACGACGCTCATCCCGGCGCTCATCATGGGCAACACGATCGTCTCGAAGCTGCCGCGCTTCGGACAGCTCGTGATCCTGCCGCTGCTGGCCGCGTTCCGCGACGCGTTCCCGGCCGGCGCCGTCAACATCTTCCAGGCCGACGGCCCGACGGTGATCGGCCCGATCATGGAGAGCGGCGACGTCGACTCGCTCGCCTTCATCGGCAGCTCGCGCGTCGCCAACATCCTCAAGCGCCAGCACCCGCGCCCCAACCGCCTGCGTTGCATCACGGGGCTGGAGTCGAAGAACCCGGCGGTGATCCTGCCGTCGGCGGATCTCGATCAGGCCGTGAAGGAGTGCGTCTCGGGCGCGCTGTCGTTCAACGGCCAGCGCTGCACCGCGCTCAAGCTCATCTTCGCGCACGCCGACATCGCCGAGGACTTCGTGGCGCGACTGGCCAAAGCCGTGGACGCGCTGACCGCGGGCATGCCGTGGGAGAAGGTGACGCTCACGCCGCTCCCCGAGCCCGGACGCCCCGCGTACATGCGCGGCCTCGTCGACGACGCCGTCGCGCACGGCGCGCGGATCGTTCATGGTCCCGGCGGCGACGGCGGCGCCAGTCACGGCTCGTTCTTCCGCCCGGCCGTCGTGTTTCCCGTCGCGCCCGGCGCGCGCCTCTACAAGGAGGAGCAGTTCGGCCCGGTCGTCCCCGTCACGACCTTCCGCGAGCTCGACGAGATCGATCACTTCATGCGCATGTCGCCCTACGGCCAGCAGATCTCGCTCTTCGGCACCGACCCGCGCCAGCTCGCGCAGCTCGTCGACGCGCTGGTGAACTCCGTCTGCCGCATCAACATCAACTCCCAGTGCCGCCGCGGCCCCGACGCGTGGCCCTTCACCGGCCGCAAGGACTCCGCCGAGGGCACGCTCTCCGTCTCCGACGCCCTCCGCGCCTTCTCCATCCGCACCGTCGTCGCGACCACCGCCACCGACGCCAACCAGGACCTCGTCGGCGAGATCGTGACCCGCCGCCTGTCCTCGTTCCTGACCACCGACTTCCTGTTCTGACACGCGCGCTGCGCCTCGAGCGCACCTATGAGCGAGTACCAGTACTGCGAATTCCAGGCAATCGATCGACCGCTCACGCGTCTCGAACAAGCTCGGCTGGCTCGGTACTCTGCCCGCGCCGAGATCACCGCAACCCGATTCGTCAATCACTACGATTGGGGCGATTTCCGCGGCAACGTCGGCGCATGGATGACGGTCGCGGATGGATGCCCTCGCTCGTTTCACTTCGCGCGGACATCGGAGCGGGCTATCATCGGGCGTTGTATCTCGGCTGGCTTGGTTGCGTCGCCGCAGGTGAGGTCGATGATGATGAGCTGGAACCTGCGCTTCCTGCGGGTCTTGCAGCGTTGTCTCCGACACTCGTAGCGTTCGCAGAGTTCCTCGGACTCGACGACGACCTCATTGCAGCGGCAGCAAGAGGTCCGCAGCACACGACTACCGATGGCGCGCGGCCATCTTCTGCCGCTGGGGTGCCCGGAGCTCTGCTAAGCTCGTCGGGTGAGCACGGCGCCCAGACTTCTCGATCAAGCGCTCGCGCTATCCGAGGAGGAGCGTCTCGAGCTTGCATCCGAGCTCATCGCGAGCGTTGACGGCGCCCCCGACGCCGGCTGGGATGAAGCCTGGCAGGCCGAGCTCGCGCGCCGCGAGGCCGCTGCGGCGGCTCGGTCGGAACCGGCCCCTGAATGGTCCGCGGTCCGTGCACGCATCCTCTCCAAGCTGGCCTCTCGGTGAAACGCGCGCTCCGCGTACGCCCCGAAGCGGAAGAAGAGCTGCTCGCGGCGGCGGAGTGGTACGAGGGACGCAAACTTGGGCTCGGCGTGGACCTTGTTGCAGCGGTGGACGAGGTTCTCGAGCGCCTTGTCTCGGCGCCATTCGCTTCACCGGGCTGGCGGTCCCAGCTGCCTCACCGGTTCTGCACGCTGCGCCGGTTTCCGTATCTGATCTTTTACGTCGCAGACGAGGAGGTGGTCGAGGTGGTGTCCATCGCCCATGCCAAACGTCGGCCGGGATACTGGCGCGATCGTTAGCGGACTCGGGTGGCCGGTTGATTTGGGCACCTTTGCCAGCCCGGCTGGCACGGAAAGCGACCTTACGAGTCGGCTGATTGCCGATCACCCGTGATGTGCTTGCCGCGGTGCGGAGGATTCCCTCAACGAATGCCCGTGTCTCGGCGGTGAAGATCTCGCGCGTCTTCCGATGCCTGTCGTCCTCGACGGCTTGCTCGGCGTGGCCGACGGCGGCAACACGAAGCACTGAGCGCGCCGATCGCGTCGGCCTGCCCGAGCTATGTGTGACGCATCAGCGGACCAGCACGAGTGGAGGGCGCCATGCCCGCCTATACCGTCTGGCCACCGTCGATCACCATGGCGTGTCCGACGACGAAAGCGGCCGGTGCGGTACACAGCCAGACGACCGCTCCGGCGATCTCCTCAGGCTGCCCCATACGGCCGACCGGCTCCTGCGCGATCACACGCTGCCTGCCTTCTGAGGTGCCGCCGGAGAACCGATCCATCATCGGCGTCTCGATGATACCCGGACACACCGCGTTGATGCGCAGCTTCGAGCGCGCATAGTCGAGCGCAGCCGACCGGGTCAGACCGATCACGCCGTGCTTCGCCGCCGCGTAGGCAGCTTGACCAGCGAAGCCTTTCACGCCAGCGCCCGAGGACGTGTTGACGATCGCCCCACCGCCTTGCGCGAGAATGAGCGGGATCTCGTACTTCATGCACAGGAACACCCCGCGCA
>DATLEB010000327.1:0-16558 GCA_035525615.1 Kofleriaceae bacterium
GACTCCGACGCGCCGCCCGACGCCGAGGATCTCGCCGCCGCGGCCAGCGACGCCGAGGACGGCATCATCGGCGACGACGCCGACGTCGACGGCGACGGCCAGCCCGACAACGCCGACACCGACGACGACAACGACGGCGTCCAGGACTGGGCCGAGGACGACGCCCAGGACGTCGCCGAGCAGCGCGACGAGGACGGCGAGCTGTACATCGAGGCCGACTCCGACGGCGACGGGAAGGTTTCCGCCGAGGAGCTCGCCGAGGAGCAGGAGTTCGACACCGCCTACGCCGACATCCCGAACGTGGTCTCGGACGACGCGCTCGACG
Organism: Kofleriaceae bacterium; assembly: GCA_035525615.1. GTDB lineage: Bacteria > Myxococcota_A > Polyangia > Haliangiales > Haliangiaceae > UBA2376. The sequence goes on from DATLEB010000327.1 coordinate 326, forward strand.
CCCGTCCGGCCGGCAAGAACCTCCTGCCGTCGCTCTCCATCGAGCAGTTCCGCAAGCTGGTCCGCCTCGCCAAGCGCAAGGTGCTCGACCGCATGGAGGCCAAGATCAAGAAGAAGGCCGACCAGAAGATGGCCAAGATCTCGATGGTCATCTTCCTCTTCTCGTTCGCGGGCTTCCTGCTCCTCGCGATGCCGCTCTTCCTGGCCAAGAAGTATCCGGGCCAGGGCGGCAACCTGTTCAAGTACTCGGCGCTCGCCGCCGGCACGTTCATCGTCGTGGTGAACCTGTTCGGCGTGATCATGCTCGGCACCAAGACGGCGCAGGGCGCGGTCTCGAACCAGACCAACCCGCAGCTCAAGATCGCCGGCGGCTTCTTCGACGCGCTCGACGAGAACGCGCCGCGCTACGTCACCACCGGCAAGGAGCTGTTCGCGCCGACCCTCGAGCAGCTGAACGGCAAGAGCGACGAGCAGCCCGCCGTCCTGCTGCTGGAGAACGGTCAGAAGATCGTCAAGCAGGCCTCGGTGTTCAAGAACATCGCCTCGATGTTCAAGAAGGTGAACTTCATCTTCGGCATCCTGCCCATCGTGCTGCTCGGCGTGACGCTCCTGCTGTTCATCCTCGCCATCAAGCCGACGCTCCTCGAGATCATCAAGTTGCCCGCCACGGTCGCCGCCGGTAATGCCAACGCCGGTCAGGACGTCGTGAAGCGCGCGATGCGGCGCGTGGGCGGCGAGGTCCTCGCCACGGTCTGCGCGCTCGGTGTGCTCGTCGTGCTGACCTTCATCTCCGGCTTCGTCATGGGCATCGTGGTGACGCCTGCGGTCGACGCGCTCATCACGTGCTTCGCGCGCGCCATCGACTACCTCCAGTTCGTGAACGGCGCGTCGACGGGGATGGTGGCCCTCATGCTGTTCGGCGTGATCCTCTTCCTCGTCCTCAACCTCGCCGTCGTGATCCTGTCGATGTCGTTCTTCATGGGCAAGACCCAGAAGATCTTCCAGCAGCGCTTCAACGACGGTGTGGCGCTCTCGGCGCACCAGCGCTGGTGGACGTGGGCGATCCCGGCGGTGTTCCTCGCGCAGCTCCTGCCGCTGGTCTACGTCTTCATCGCGCGCTTCGGCATCCAGGCCATCGAGCGCAAGATCATGGCGTCGGCGACGGCCGCGGAGAAGGTGAACTGGTCGATGCTCCTGCTCTCGACGCCGCTGCTCCTCGTCCTCGGCTTCGGCATCTTCTTCTGGGCGGCGCGCGGGGCGAAGGCGATCGGGTTCCTCCAGAAGTACAAGGTCAAGCTCGCCTGACCCTCGGCGCGGCGCTCGCGGATCTGCTACTACCTGCGCGATGCGCGCGCTCGTCCTCGGCTCCGTGATCGCCGCCGCCGCCGCCGTCGCCGCTGCGTGCGAGCGCAAGGCGCCGGCCGCACCACCGCCGCCGTCGCCTCCGCCCGCCGCCGCCGAGGGCACGCGTGACCTGGCACCCGCGCCGTCGCTCACGTCGTGCAAGCTCGACCGCGCGACCTGGCGGCATCCCGCCGTCGAGCGCGTGGTGGCGATCGGCGACGTTCACGGTGATCGCGACGCGTTCCTGCGCGCGCTGCGCCTGGCCGGCCTCGTCGACGCCGACATGAAATGGACGGGCGGGAAGGCGTGGCTGGTGCAGACCGGCGACCTCCTCGATCGTGGCGACGACGAGCAGCAGATCCTCGACGACCTCGAACGACTCGAGCGGGAGTCCGCGGCGGCCGGGGGCCGGATCGTCTGGCTCAACGGCAACCACGAGCTCATGAACGTCGCCGGCGACTGGCGCTACGTCACGCCCGGCGGCCTCGCCGACTTCGAGGACGTCCCCGGCGGCCGCAAGGGGGCGTTCGCGCCGGGTGGCCGGTACTCGCAGATCCTCGCCGGGCAGAACCTCGTCGCGGTCGTCGGCGACACCGCGTTCGTGCACGGCGGCATCGTCCCCGGCCAGGCCGCCGGCCTCGACGACGCCAACCACGCCGCGCGCTGCTGGCTGGCCGGGCAGGGCCCGATGCCGGCCGTCCTCGAGGACGATCGGGGCCCGCTCTGGGATCGCAGCTTCGGTTACGAGGACGTCGACTGCGCCGAGCTCGAGCGTGCGCTCGCGGAGCTGAAGGTCGCGCGCCTGGTCGTCGGCCACACGCCGCAGCAGCACGGCGTCAACGACCGCTGCGACGGCAAGGTCTGGCGCATCGACGTCGGGCTCGCCCGCCACTACGGCGGACCGACGCAGGCGCTCGAGCTCACGGCCGCCGGCGCACGCGTGCTGCGCTGAGTCGCGCCGGCCCGCGACTACTTGAGCTCGTCGACGCTGCCGCCGGACGCCGGCGTGGGCGCCGGGGCCGGAGCAGGAGCGGGCGCCGGAGCGGGCGTCGGAGCCGGCGTCGCGGGCTCGCTCACCGCCGGAGCTTCGGGCGCCGGGCGGGGCGTGACCTCCATGCCCGCCGGGCACACCGCGCCGCCGGCCGGCGCGTCCACGCGCTCCTGCACGACGAAGCCGACCTGATCCGCGCCCGCGCTCGTGACGATCTGCAGCTTGCTGACGTCGACGCCGCGCGACGCGAGGTGGTCCTTGATCCAGCCGGCGCGCTGGTCGGCGTCCTTCTTCTTCTTCGCCGAGACGGCCACCAGCCACTTCGAGACCAGCGGGTTCTGGAGCATGGTCAGCGCGACCTGGTCGACGATGATCTTGCCGCCCTTGTTGAGGCCCTTCTTGTCGAAGCTCGGCGGCGCCTTCAGGTTGAGCCGATCACCGTCGAGCTCGGCGATCACCGCGCCACCTTCGTCGGGGCAGCCATCGAAGTCCTCGACGCCGTTCAGGTACTCGGCCTCGCCGGGGCACTTGTCGGCCGCGTCGGCCAGACCGTCGTTGTCGTTGTCGGCCTCGGGGCAGCCGTCCTCGTCGGCGAAGCCGTCCTTGTCCTCGGCGCACACCGCGCACTGATCGTCCTCGTCGGCGACGCCGTCCTTGTCCTGATCGAAGTCCGGGCAGCCATCCCAGTCCTCGAAGCCGTCCTGGTCCTCGGCGTCGGCCGCGCACTGGTCGAGGTTGTCCATGACGCCGTCGACGTCGGTGTCGCGCTTGTCGAACGGGCAACCGTCCTTGGGGAAGGGCTCCTTGCCGTCTTCCTTGTCGAGCTTGCACGTGTCCTCGAGGTCGGCGAAGCCGTCGCCGTCGTTGTCGGCCTCGGGGCAGCCGTCGTCGTCCTCGAAGCCATCGAAGTCCTCCCCGTCCGACGGGCACTTGTCGCTCGCGTCGTCGCGGCGATCGCCGTCGTTGTCGTCGTCGGGACAGCCGTCGCGGTCCTCCCACGCGTCCTTGTCCTCGGCGGCGACCGGGCAGCGGTCCTTGTTGTTGGCGATGCCGTCGCCGTCCGTGTCGCGCGTGTCGGGCGCCCAGCCCACCGACGCGAACACGCGGAAGTCCGGCGAGCCGATGCCTCGCACCACGCCGGCCGAGCCACCGACCGTCACCGCGATCGCCTTGGTGGCGATCACGCGCGCGCCGCCGCCCGCCTCGAGCGGGCTGGCGTCGAGATCGAAGCCCTCGAGGCCGGTGCGGCCGAAGCTCTCGGCGACGAGCGAGAACTTGTCGGTCGGGCGATACGCCGCGGCGACGCCCCACACCAGCTGCTGGCCGATCGTCGACGCGTAGATGGTGCGCGGCTTGCGGAAGGCGAGCCCGGCGTTGGCGCCGAGCACGAGCTTGCCGTCCGCGTTGCTCCACTGGAAGATGGCGCGCCCGCGCAGCGACGGCAGATCGTCGCCGATGAACGCGCCCTCGCCGGAGCCGAAGCTCGACGGCAAGGTCGCGCCGACCGCGCCCGCGAGCTCGAGCGTGTTCTTGCGCCAGAGCTTGGTCTTGATCTCGGCGCGCAGATCGCCGGTGCCGGTCGCCTTGAAGCCGTCGGCGGTCGGCTGCGCCGTCGTCGGCATGAGGCCGTCGCCCGCCATCTGGAACACGATCGGCAGCGAGACGCCGAGCTGGAACTTGTCGGTCAGGCCGTACGACGCCGACAGGTCACCGACCATCGCGCTCGACACGACGTCGACCCGCTGGTTGGTGATGACGTCGTTGTCGTCGTCGACGTTGTAGACCGTGAAGGGATGGGTGAAATACGTGACGAGGAAGTCGACGGCGAGCTGCTTCTTCGCCGAGACGGTCGCGTCGGCGACGGTGAAGAAGGTCTTGGGACCGATCGCGTACTCGAACAGGTTGAGATCGATCGCCGGATCGTACGGGACCGCCTCCTGCGCCGATGCCGCCGACGGCCCGAACGCGCACAGACCCATCCCAAGAAGAGCGGTCAGCCCCCGGTTTCTCATCACCGACGATGGTAACCCGAGGCGGGTGACGCCGTCGATCGGCTTGGGATCAGGTTGGTTAACGGTCAGGTAGCGTCACGTATCCGAGGGGAGGGTGAACGTGAACGTCCACACCACCACCGAGGCGACGGCCTTGTCGTCGGAGTCCTTGGCCGGGACGAACTCGATGGCCCGGGCGCGCGCCAGGGCCAGCTCGTCGAGGCCGTGGCCGAGGCTGCCCAGGAGCTTGGCCTGGGTGACCTTGCCGCCCGCGTCGACGAGCAGGCGGACGCGCAGCTTCCCCTCGACTCCCAGCCGCTTGGCCTCGGCGGGGTAGCTCTTGCGGGCGTCGAAGTAGTCGAAACCTTCCTTCGCCTCGGCGGGGGTCTTGATCGACGCGACCGACGTGGCGACGACGGGCGCCGTGGCTGAGCCGACCCCAGCGCCCGAACCGCTACCGCTCCCGGTGCCGTCGCCGCCGCGTCCGAGCCGGCCGCGCGTGGGCTGCCCCGAGCCCGCCGCCACGCCACGGGCCGCAGGCGCGATCCCCGGCAGGTTCACCACGGGACCGCTACCACCCGCGGGCGGCGTGATCTGCGGTGTGGGTGGAGTGTCGCTCTTTGCCTGCGGTGTGGTCTTCGCCGAGCGCGGCGTGCGCATCCGCGGCTGCTCTGGTTGCGGCACGGGCGGCGTGTCGACCAGCTCCGGCGTCGCGACCTCCGGTTCCGGCGGAGGCGGCGGGTCGGGGATGATGTCGTCGATGTTCACGAAGCGAAGCTTCTGTAGCTGCGGCTTCGGCTCGGGGCGCCAGACCACCGAGACCGCGTCGATCACCACCGCGAGGATCAGGTGCACCGCCAGCGTGCCCGCGATCATCAGAGGGACGGTCGACTGCGACTGCGGCATGCCTTACTTGGGGATGACCGGGATCTGGCCTGAGGGCAAGGGATCGTTGGCGAGGGCGATGGTCTCGACTCCCGCCGACTTCGTGACCTCGATCGCCATGAAGATCGCGCCGTACGCGACCTTGGTGTCACCGGCGATGATGGCGCGCGGCTCCTTCTGACCCTTGGCCAGCTTCTCGATCGCCGAGCGCGCGGCGAAGCGATCGGGCTGCTTCTCGCCCATCACGTAGATCGTGGCGCTCGAGTCGACGGTCACGAGGATCGTGCCCTTGAGGTCGTCGCCGACGCTCGACTTCGGCTTCTCGACCTCGACGCCGCGCGCGACGATGAGGCGCGCCGTGACCATGAAGATGAGCATCAGCACCAGCGCGACGTCGACGAACGGCGTCACGTTGATGTCGGTGATCGAGTCGTCGTCGCTGTCGCTGTAGAGGCTCCCGCCGGCCATCAGGCACCGCCCTTCTCGCCCTTGCCGTGCGCGCCCGACAGGACCGCATGCGCGAGCTCGTCGGCGCCGCCGAGGAGGACCTTCACGCGGCGCCCGAAGTAGTTGAAGGCGACGACGGCGGGAATGGCCACGAGGAGACCGATCGCCGTGGCGGCGAGCGCCTCGGCGATACCGGACATCACGGCCTCCTCGCCCTCGGCGCCCTTCTTCTTCAGCTCCTCGAACGCCTTGATGACGCCGAGCACGGTGCCGAAGAGACCGACGAACGGGACGTTGTTGCCGAGCGTGCCGAGCACGATGAGGTTCTTGTCGGCCTGGTTCCTCCAGCGCACGCGTTCGCCGTGCATCGCCTCGGCGGCCGCGGCCGCGCCGCCGTGCACGGCCTCGAGGCCACGCGCCGCGACCTGCAGCGCGATCGACTGCGAGGCCTTCCACGTCTTGGCCAGCGCGCCGATGTCACCGCCGTCGAACGCGGCGCGGATCTGGTCGCGCGCCGCGGCGGTGTCGGTGTCGCGCTGGCGGAACCACATCGCGCGATCGACCATCACGGCGATCGAGACCACCGAGAGCACGACGAGGAGCCACATCACCCATTCGGCGCCGAGGAGTGCGAAGTCGACGATTGCTTGCGTCAGGTCCATGGTGCGCTCTCAGTTTCTCCCAGCTTCTGGATCTCCCGCATCACCGCCGTCGCGTATGCGCCGGCGGGCAGCGAGAAGGTGACACGGATGGCGTCGCCGGCGCCGGTCGCGTCGCCAGCATCAGTGGCCACCTCGACGGCGGGCGCGCCGGGAATGATGGTGGCGTGGCGGCGCGTCCCCTCGGCGATCGCGCGCAGCGGTTGGAAGTCGGCCGGGCCGAGCGAGAACGCGTCGAGGATCGCGGCCTCGCGCGCGTGCGCGGGCGAGCCGTCGGGCGGGCCGCGCATCGCGGCGCCGAACATCGGGCCGGTGGGCACGATCTCGCCGGCGGCGACGCGCGGACGATCGACGTCGGGGTCGGTCGACGCGAACATGCCGCCCGAGCCGCGCTTCTGCAGGAGGTCGCCGACCAGCACGTCGGCGAGGAGCCCGTCCTTGATGCGCTCGGCCAGCCAGTGGTTGAAGAAGTACGACTGCAGCGCCGACACCATGAAGCGGCGCTCGCGTGGCGCGCCCGGCCCCTTGCCGCGCGCACGCACCAGCGCCAGGCCGCGCTCGGCGTTGTCGCCGTCGCGTCCGAACCGCTGCTCGGCGTACCAGTTGGGCGAGCCCGCGGCGAGCGCCGCGAGGATGTCGCGCGCCCGCGCCGCCGCCGCGACCGGATCGGCGAGGCCGCGCACGACGAGCGCGAAGCGGTTGCCGTGCAGGTGGCCGGTCTTGAGCTTGTTCTTGTGACGCGTCACGCGCAGGACGCGCAGCCCGCCCTCGTCGAGCCCCTCGATGCTCTCCGGCCTGGTCGGCGGCGGCAGCGACAGCCACTGGCGCGTGAGCGCGTGGCGATCCTTCATGCCGGCCCAGCCGACATCGCGCGCGCTGACGCCGGCGCGCTCGGCGAGTCGCGCCGCGGCGGTCGGCGTGGTGAGGTCGCGCTTCTCGATCCACGCCCAGACGTGCTCGCCTTCGCCGGAGGGCTCGTACGCTGCGATCTCGTCGACGGCGAAGTCCTCGTCACGCTCGCGAATGCGTCCGCCGATGCCCGGCAAGGTCGCCGTCACCAGCGGCGGGATGATCGTCGGCAACTCGATCACGGTCATTCGGGGCCCGTACTGTTGCACGGTGGTACTCTTCTGGCGATGCGTGTGGCGCTCGTCGCAACCGTCCTGATGACCGCCGCGTGCCCGGGTCGCTACAAGGAGCCGGCGGGCACCGGACCTCGAGGCAACGGTTCGGGCGTCGGCCCGGTCAAAGGCGTCGAGTCCGCGGCGCTGCCGTACGCGATCGTCGACGGCCGCAGCGGCCGCGCCGTCACCGAGCCCGAGCTGTGGGCCGCGCTCGCGTCGGCGCGCGCGGTGTGCGTCGGCGAGGAGCATCCCAATCCGCATCACCACTGGGCGCAGCTGACCATCGTCGGCAGCGTCGCCGACAAGCTGGCGGGCAAGAAGCTCGCGCTCGGCATGGAGATGGTGCAGGCGCCGTTTCAGGGCGTGCTCGACGACTGGGCCGCGCAGAAGATCGACGAGGCCGCGCTGCTCTCGCGCACCGGCTGGGCCGATCGCTGGGGCTACGACTTCGCGCTCTACCGTCCGATCCTCGAGCGCGCGCGCAAGGGCGGGATGGCGCTGGTCGCGCTCAACGCGCCGCGCGAGCTCGTGAAGGCGGTCGCCAAGAAGGGCGTCGACGGCCTCTCCGCCGACGAGCGCGCCAAGCTACCGCCGCTCGTCCTCGACGACGCGCAGCACCGCGCGTGGTTCGACGGGATCATGGCCGGGATGGAAGACGGACACGGGCACGGGGAAGCGAAAGAAGAGAAGGAAGAGAAGGGAGGGGAGGGAGAGGGAGAGGGAGAGTCGGGCACGGGCACGGGCACGGGTCCGGACCCGGACAACATCTATGCAGCGCAGGTGGTGTGGGACGAGTCCATGGCCGAAGGCGCGCGCCGGTGGCTCGGCGGCGGCGGCGACACGATGGTCATCATCGCCGGCGTCGGCCACTGCCACGACTCGGCGATCGTGCGCCGCCTCGTACGCCGCGGCGGCGGCCCCGCCGTCTCCATCCGCCCCATCATCGACGACGGCGAGGGCAACGTCGCCGCCGCCCTCGCGGAAGCGCAGAACGACTACCTGTTCGTCATGACCATGCCGAGCAAGTAAGCGGTGAGGGCCGGCCGCGCGTCCGTAGGGATGCACACCCAGAGTCACTGTTGAGCGCCCGGATCGCTCGCTAGGCGCCGGCTTCGGCCAGCAGCTGCTTCGACGCGACGTTGTTCAGCCACGAGCGGATGAACATCGCGTACTCGGCGACCTCCTCCTTCGTGTCCGGCACCGGGAACACCGTCGCCGAGAGGAGCTGGTTCTTGGCGACGACCTTGTCGTAGACCGCCTTCACCGCGGCCGCGGTCTTCGGCCCGAGGAAGCCGTCGGTCTCGAGCTTGCCGAAGCCCCCGACGTTCGCGAAGCGATTCAGGTCGCCCTGCAACGCGACGAAGTCCTGGTGGACGGGACCGGCGCCGTACGCGATCGCGTCCTTCGTGTTCCAGTCCTTCCCGGTGCCCTTGTGATAGCGGCGCAGGTCGGCCACGCCGAGCGCGTCGCGCGCCGTGTTCTCGAGCCACGTGCGGAACATCGGCGCGTTCTTCACGACGTCGTCCACCGCGCTCGGCACCGCCACCGTCGACGCCAGGATCGGCTGCTTCTTCACGACCGCGTCGTAGACCGCCTTGAGCGCGGACAGCGTCTTCGGTCCGACGAGGCCATCGACCTTGGTCAGCTCGAGGCCGAGCTTGTCGGCGAAGAAATTGAGGTCGGCCTGCAGGCCCTTCAGCTCGTCTTTGTTCGTTGGGGTGCTCATGCGAGCACCGTACCCCCGAGCTACTCCTCGGTCACGTCGCGCAGGGCACTCCCGCCCACGGGGCCCGAGCCCGCGCCGCCATCCTTCACCATCCGGAGGTAGAGCAGCGCAGATTTGTTGGCCGGGTCCTTCTCGAGCACGCGCTTCCACTCCTTCACCGCCTCGTCCTTGCGATCGAGCGAGAAGTAGACGACGCCGAGGTTCACCCACGCCGGCAGGTAGTCCGGCTTGAGCTTCTTCGCGTGCTCGAGCTCCACCACCGCCGAGTGGTGCTGGCCCATGTCGCGATACACGTTGCCCAGCCGCACGCGCAGATCGACGAAGTCGGGGCACAGCCCGAGCGCGTGTTTGTACTCGCGCACGCTGTCGTCGTAGAGGCCGAGCCCCGCGTACGCCGCGCCGAGGTCGGCGTGCATGTTGGCGAGCTTGCCGCGCGCGAAGGGATCGACGTTGTGCGACTGCGCGTAGCTGTTCGACACCACGCGGCTGTAGATCTCGCGCGCCTTGTCGTACTTGCCGCGGTCGTTGTACGTCACGCTCAGGTTGAGCGCCGCCTCGGTGTAGTTGGGGTTGATGCGGAGCGCGGACTCGAACGCGTCCTCGGCGTCCTGGAAGCGACCCTGCGCGTGATAGATGACGCCCAGCATGTTGTAGACGTCGGCGAACGTCGGGCGCTGGGCGACGGCTTCGGCCAGCAGCGGCTCGGCTTTGTCGTACTCGTTCGCGTTGTAGTGCTCGCGACCGAGCTGGATGAGCTGCTGCAGGCGTGTGGTCATGGTGTTTGGGGTTTCTCCGGAGGCCCCTTTGCCGGGCCCTGGGGAAGACTCGCGAGTGCGTCGCGTGCCTCGGACGCCTTGTTCGACTGCGGATGCTTGGTGACGAGCTCGGTCCAGGTCTCGCGCGCCCGATCGGGCATTCCCACCTTCACGTAAGCGCGTCCGAGCAGCCAGAGCGCTTCCACATCGTATCCCACGCCGGGGTGACGCTCGATGAGGCGGCGGAGGCGCAGCACGGTGCCCATGTACTTGCCCTTGTCCCAGTAGAAGCGCGCGACGTACCACTCGTGATCCGCGAGCCGCTTGCCGACGCGCGCGAGCAGCTCCTCCGCCTTCTTGCGAAACGGCGAGTCCTTGTACTTCTGGAGGAACGAGCGCAGCTCCTCCTCGGCGTCCTCGACCGACGACTGATCCTTCTCGAACGACGGCGGAAGGATCCAGTAGTCGCCCGGCAACATCTCGTAATACGCCTCGGCGATGCGGAGGCTGGCGTAGCCGTTCGCGACCATCTCGTGCGTCGGGTGGAACTTCACGAACAGCTTGTAGCTGTCGACCGCCTCCAGGTACTGCTCGGCGCCGAACTCGGCGTCGGCGAGACGGAGCTCGGCGAGCACGGCGTACTTCGAGTACGGGAACCGGCTCTTGATGAAGGCGAAGTACTTGGCCGCGGCGGCCCACTCCTTCTCCCCGAGCTTGGCCAGGCCTCGCTCGTAGTTCTTCTGCGCGGAGACGGAGTAATCGACGGCCGCGACGCCGCTCTTGCCGCCGCACGCAGCACCGAAGGGGATCACGACGAGCCCCGCGAGAATCAACAGCCTGATCGAAAACATGGGAGAAGTCCGGGAGTTGGCCATGGTGATACACCCTGCGCAGGGAAGCGGTCAACGGTTCGACTCCCGTGCGCCGTCGCGGGTTGCCGACGATGCGCGTCCATGGCTACATGCTCGCCATGCGCCGAATCGGGATGCTGGTCATCGCCGCCGTTGCCTGTAGCGGATCGCCCAAGGGCGTGAAGCAAGTGACGATCGCGCCGGTTCCGGATGCGGTCTCGCGAGGCACGTTCGCCGGACCGCTCTGCGACGGCGACGCGTGTCGCTGCCGCGATTCCGCCGCGCCCGCGGACGGCGGGGCGGGCGAGCCGGACGCGAACGGTGGCGCGGTGAAGCGCTTCGAGGTCCGCATCGGGCCGAGCGAGCACGAGCTGTGGGTGACGCTCGACGACATGGTGCTCTACAAGGGCACCGCGCACGCCGAGGACTGCTTCTACGTCGACCTGCCGGTCGGCGATCACCCGATGGGCCTGCGCGCCTCCGTCAAGGACGGCGGCGTCGCCGCGCGCGTCGCGGTGTCGGAGTACGCGCCGGCGACGAAGAGCTGGTACGAGACGTTCCGCTTCGGCTGCGGCGCGCCCGGCCCGTGCTCGCACACCGAGCTCGACGAGTACAAGGCGGCGCTGGCCCAGTACAAGCGCGGCATCCACGACCCGTGCGGCTCCGTGAAGGTGAAGCAGATCGGCTGGGACACCGGCATCGCGCCCGATCAGCTGCACCCCAACGATCTCCAGGTGGCGTGGACGCTCGACCTCTACGACTTCGCGCCCAAGAAGCCGCACGGCGATGCGTCGTGCGCGAATCGGTTCGAGTAACCATGTTCGTCTATCCCGACGACTACGACGTCATCGTCGTCGGGGCCGGTCACGCCGGCTGCGAGGCGGCGCTCGCCGCGGCGCGGCTGGGCGCGCGCACGCTCGTGCTCACCGGCTCGCTCGAGATGGTGGCGCAGATGTCCTGCAACCCGGCGATCGGCGGCGTCGCCAAGGGTCACCTGGTGAAGGAGATCGACGCGCTCGGCGGCGAGATGGCGCGCGTCATCGACGAGACCGGCATCCAGTTCCGGCGCCTGAACGCGGCGAAGGGGCCGGCGGTGCGCTCGACGCGCGCCCAGGCCGACAAGCGGCGCTATCGCGAGCTCATGCGGCAGCGGCTCGAGGCGCAGCCGGGGCTCGCGCTGCGCCAGGCCGAGGTCGCGGCGCTGCACGTCGACGACAGCGCCGGTCGGCCGCGCATCACCGGCGTCGCGACGACGATGGGCGTCGCCTATCGCACGCGCGCCGTCATCATCACGACCGGCACGTTCCTGCGCGGCAAGATCTTCGTCGGTGACGAGCGCGCCGCCGGCGGCCGCGCCGGCGAGGCCCCCGCGATGGGGCTGTCGGCGTCGCTGGCGCAGCTCGGCTTCCCGCTCGCGCGCCTCAAGACCGGCACGCCGTGTCGCCTCGACGCCAAGACCATCGACGTCGCGGGCCTCGAGGTGCAGCCCGGCGACGATCCGCCGCCGCGCTTCCAGGTGCGTGCGCCGACCGGGGCGCCGCCGCTGCCGCAGCTCAGCTGCTGGATCACGTACACCGGCCCGGCCACGCACGACCTCATCCGCGCCAACCTCGCGCGCTCGCCGCTCTATCAGGGCGCGATCGCCGGCACCGGCCCGCGCTACTGCCCGAGCATCGAGGACAAGGTTGTCCGGTTTGCGGACAAGGACCGCCACCAGATCTACCTCGAGCCCGAGGGCATCGACTCGGGCGAGATCTATCCCAACGGCATCTCCACCTCGTTGCCGTACGACGTGCAGCTGGCGATGGTGCGCAGCATCGCCGGGCTCGAGCGCGCGGAGATGACGCGGCCGGGGTACGCGGTCGAGTACGACTTCGTCGATCCGCGCGAGCTCCTGCCCACGCTCGAGACGCGCCGCGTGGCCGGCCTCTTCCTCGGCGGGCAGATCAACGGCACCTCGGGCTACGAGGAGGCGGCCATCCAGGGGCTCTTCGCCGGCATCAACGCCGCGCTCGGCCTCGGCCTCGGCCCGAACGGTGAGCGCGAGCTCGTCCTGCGCCGCGACCAGGCCTACGGTGGCGTGCTCGTCGACGATCTGGTCACGCGCGGCACCAAGGAGCCGTACCGCATGATGACGTCGCGCGCCGAGTTCCGGCTCATCCTGCGCGAGGACAACACCGCCGAGCGCCTGCTCGCGACCGGGCGAGCGCTCGGCCTCGTCGACGACGAACGCTGGCGCTGGTTCGAGGAGCGGGCGGCGATCATCGCGCGCGGCCTCGAGCGCGCGCGCACCGCCGGCGTCACCGGCACGCCCGCCGTCAACGACGCGCTCGCCCGCCTCGGTTCGGCGCCCATCGTCGGGCGTCGCGCCACGCTCGCCGAGCTCATGCGCCGCCCCGAGCTCGGCTGGGCCGAGGTCGAGCGCATCGCCGTCGCCGGCGGTCTCACGCCGTTCCACGCGGACCCCGACATCACGGCGCGCATCGAGACCGAGCTGGTCTACGAGGGCTATCTCCGGCGGCAGGAGGTCGACGCCGCGCGCCTGCAGAAGGCCGACGCCGTGCGCCTCCCCGAGGATCTCGACTACGGCACGATCCCCGGGCTCTCGCGCGAGGTCATCGAGAAGCTGTCCGCGCTCAAGCCGCGATCGGTGGGGCAGGCCTCGCGGGTCTCCGGGGTCACGCCCGCTGCAGTTTCGATCTTGATGACGCACGTCGCCTTGACGCGGAGGCGTAAGGCCGACGTACCATCCGTCCCCGATGAGGGCCCCCCGTCTTAGATCTGTCCTTGCGGGCGCGACCGCGCTCTTCTGTGCTCCTGCGTTCGCCCACGCCGGTGGTCTCGTCGTTCCGGGCTCCGGCCCGGTCTCGACGGGCCGCGCCGGCGCCGCCGTCGCATCGATCGACGACCCCGCCGCGATCGGCATCAACCCCGCCGGTCTCGCCAAGACCAAGGGCACGGTCGTGCACGTCGGCTCGGCGCTCATCAACTACTCGCAGACCGTCACGCGCACCGGCGTGTACGAGGCCGACAACGACCAGCCGGCGGCGCTGCCGTGGGAGGGCCAGCCGTACGGCGCCGTCTCCGACTCGTCGAAGCCGGCCATCGGCCTCGGCCCGTTCCAGGCGGTGCCGGTCATCGCGGTGTCGTCGGATCTCGGCGGCAAGGTGAAGGGCCTGACGGTCGCGGCCGGCGTGTTCGCGCCCAACGCGTACCCGGTGCGCAACATGGACGGCGACTACGTGCTCGAGGATCCGAACCGTCCGCCGCCGCCGACGCGCTACGACACGATGGAGCAGAAGGCGGCCGTCGTGCTGCCCTCGATCGCGGCCGCGTACCGCATCTCCGACAAGCTCGACGTCGGCGGGCGCTTCTCGTGGGGCTTCGCCGATGTCGAGGCGCGCACCTACGTCTGGGGCCTCCTCAACTACTCCGAGTGGGCCGGCAAGGACGGCGAGTTCCGCGTGAAGGTGAAGGACAACTTCATCCCCGCGTTCGGTCTCGGCGCGACGTTCCGCCCCAGCGACTCGATCGAGGTCGGCGCCGCCTGGCAGAGCATCGTGAACGTCGCGGCCAAGGGCACCGGCGGCTCCACGACTGGCTCGGGCACCGGCATCGGCGGCAACCCCGTCACGGTCATCCCCGTCGACGGGCTCGCCGACAACCTGTGCGAGGCCGGCGGCACGGCCGACGCGCTCAAGGCGTGCGTGAACCTGAGCCTGCCGATGATGGCGACCCTCGGCGGTCGCTACATCATGCGCGGCGACGACGGCCGCCAGAAGGCCGACGTCGAGCTGAACGTGCAGTGGGAGAACTGGAGCGGCTCGTCCGACTACCAGGTCATCGTCGACGGCTTCGCCGCGGTCGACGTGCAGACCGGCGCCGGTCTTCGCCTGAACCCGACGTTCATCCGCCACAACTTGAAGGACACGTTCTCGGTGCGTCTCGGCGGTTCGTACTCGCTCCCCGTCGGCAAGAACGAGCTGACGCTGCGCACCGGCATCGCGCACGACACCGCGGCGGCGAAGGAAGGCTGGCAGCGCGCCGACTTCGACGGCGCGGCTCGCTGGACGGCGGCGCTCGGCGCGTCGTTCGCGTTCGGCAGCTGGCGCGTCGACGCCGGCGGGGGCATCGTCTACGAGGGCAGCCGCTCGCAGGGCCAGGCCTGCAACCCGGCCACGACGAGCGAGGGTTGCGGCCCCAACGGCGAACGCCTCGGTATCGACGAGCGCGTCGGCCCCGATCCCTCGCAGCCCACCAGCGACGCCGGCGGCCAGGTCGAGAGCCCCTACACGCACGGCACGATCGAGAGCGGCTACGTGATGCTGCTCCTCGGCGTCACCAAGCACTTCTGACCGGGGGACGGTGGAAACTTTGTCAACTTTGTCAACTTTGGGGCACCACGCCAACGAGCGTGGCGATGATGTCGCGCACTAGCTTCTCTTCCTCGCGGGACACGGAGCCTTGCGCGATGACCGCCCCACGCTGACGGCTGATGTTCAGTGCCGCCGACACGTCCGTGATCGTGATCCCCAGTCGCGCGCCTGCGTGCACCGCGATGCGCTTCGCCGCCGCGACCGCGCCGCGGCCGTGCCGTCGCCCCATCTCGTCCATGGATACGCCCGCCCGCGCTGCGACTGCGGCGAGAAGCTCCGGAACCGTCGCGCGCCTGGTCGCAAGGCGTCGCATGACGATTGGGATCTCGATCGGGGACGACAGCGTCGGAGTCCCGGCCTCGAACGGGCCGACTCGATGAATGTCCGCACGAGCCTCGTCGACGTCAGGCAACTCCCACGACGCCCCGACGAGCTCGTTCACGAGGCTGTCGAATCGCTGCGGAGCGGCGACGCACCCCGCGCGCTCGAGGCCTTCGCTGACGCCGAGCCATCTCGGCGTGCGTGCCATCCCTACGTACGCTCGGTGACTCGACCATGACGAGCTTGCTGCGTTGGCGACGACGCCGGCGCGGACCGGGTTGTTGTGGATGTACGCGATCAGCTCCGCCTCGCGGTGCAGCGGTACCAGGTACGTTGCGGGACGCTCGGCGAATACGGGGCCAAGGCGATCGTGGCGGACGTTGAGCCAGCGACCGAACGGGGAGTTCACTCTGCGCGCCCAGGAGTCGAGGTCGAGCTCACCGGCCACCATCGCGTGGTGCAGGTGATTGCTCATGAGGCCGTACGCGAGGCATCGCCAGTCCGTCTTGCCGAGCGCACGTCCGAGCAGGTTCAGATAGCGATCGCGTTCCACATCCGAGGTGAGGAACCACGTGCGATCGACGAAGCGCGAAATGACGTGGTAGAGGCGGCCGGGGAGGGTGAGACGGGCGATTCGGGCCATGGCCCGAACGCCTATCGATCGGGCGCGGCCAAAGTTGTCAAAGTTGACAAAGTTTCCACCGTCCCCCGTTAGCGTTTCTTGCGGCCCGTGAAGTAGGCGTCGCCGACGCCGTAGATCCAGG
>DATLEB010000337.1:0-13808 GCA_035525615.1 Kofleriaceae bacterium
CGGTTCGAGTGCCCCGTCTGGTACGAGCCGATGGCCGTGTCTGCGCCGCGCTCGTGGTTACTCACGGTGGGCTGGCGCAAGCACCCGCTGATCGGCGTGCGCGAGGTGCCCGGGCCGATCGCGTGACCGATTTCTCGACGAGAAATCGAGCCTGTGTCCGGAATGCGGACAGTCGCGCGCTAGCTCAGATCGAGCCGGCGGCGGACTTCGAGACCTTGCCGCCCTTGCGCGTGCAGCGAGCGCTGCCGTCGAGGACGTCGATCTTCTTCATCCAGCCGTGGCTGCCGCCGCGGCGCGCGAGACCCTGCACGTAGGCGCGGCGCGCGACGAAGAGATCGAGCTGCGCGCCCTGGATGCCACCGCCGGTGTCGCCGGCGACGACGCAACCGTCGTGGATGAAACCACCGACGGGCGCGCGGCCCGGCATCCGGACACCGTCGAGAACCGGGATGTACAGCAACGAGCCGAGCTTGATGCGCTTGGGGTCGACCGCGACCGTGCGGAAGGGCTCGAGGGGCTGTCCGCTACCGCCCATGCCCCACTTGCGATGCGGAGGCAGCACGTGGAAACACGGTGTGCGCGGGCACGTACACTTGCCGGCGACGTTCAGCATCCGGCCATCGCGGAGCCGCCCCGTGCCCTGGAGCGCCAGCTGCGCGGCAAACGGACGCGACACGTTCCCGAGGACGGCGCACTTCTTGTCGTAGAGCGGCACGAGGTCGGGCACACCGGCGGCCATCGTGGCGGCGGCGGTGTTGTCGTTCGCGACCTTGACCATCACGTCGTCGGACTTCGAGCCGCGATGCTTCTTCTTGGGCGGGGTCCGCGCCACCTCGTCCTCGTCGGCGACGTGGTAGAGCGTCAGCTGGAACTTGCCGAGGTTCTTCTCGGCCTTCTCCGGCGCGATCTCCTCGAGCGGCGTCGACACCGCCGCCGATTCGCTGAGCTCGATGGGCGAGGCTTCCGCGGACGGAGAAAAATCGGCGCGACTACATGCCGCAGCCAGCAGCGGCGCCGCGACGCGCGCCCATCGACGCAGTTTCTCGTCGACGATTCGCACCGTCACGCTCGGCGTGCGCACGCGCGCACTCCGGACCACCGCGCGCGCCGACTCGCTGACCGCTCGTGCAGTGCGCGCGAGCGCACGGGCCAACCGACCTGCAGTTCGGCGCACGGCTGAGGTGCATCGGGCGAGGGCGGCGGACAGTCGCATGGCCGGAGGGGGATAAACCCGAGGAGGATTTCGTTGTCGTCGGCGCTCGTGGTCGAACGCCTCGTCTCTCGGGGGAGTGAAATACTACGATCTATCGTGGCCTCGCCAACCGGAAAAATGCACGGAGAGGTTCAACCAAAGATCATGGCGCCAGGCTCTTGCCCCAGGGGTGACGACCGATCAAGGCATCGCCTCTCCGTCGAAGATCGCGATCCAGCACGCCACTGAGCGCCGCTTCGAGCGCCGAAGCGAGCTCGCCCGCCGACGAGAAACGGTCTTCAACGCGCTTGGCGAGCGCGATCGCGAGCACCGCGTCGACGTCGGCGCCGGCGCCGTCGACGAGCTCGCCGGGACGGATCGGCATGCGATACACGACGTCGAAGAGGATCTGCGGCGTGTCGGCGCCCGAGAACGGCGGCCGACCCGCGAGCGCGCGATAGATGACCGCGCCGAACGCGAACACGTCGCAGCGCCGGTCGACGGGGAGCGAGCGCGCCTGCTCGGGTGACATGTAGCCCGGCGTCCCGACGACGGCGGCCTGCGTGAGCGTCCCCGTCGAGCCGATGAGCGTCGACACGCCGAAATCGAGGATCTTCCACGTGCCTGCGCGCGCGTCGCCGGAGCGAAACAGGTTCTGCGGCTTGAGGTCGCGGTGCACGATGCCGGCGGCGTGCGCCGCGTCGAGGCCGCGCGCGACGTGACGTGCGAGCTCGACGAGCGCCGCCTTCTCGAGGGTGCGCGTCCGGCGCAACAAGCGCGCGAGATCTTCGCCGGTGAGGAGCTCCATCGCCATGTACGGCACGCGCCCGTCGATGCGACCGGTCTCGTACATGCGCACCACGTTGGGCACGTCGAGCGCGCTCGCGATCTGCCCCTCGCGCACGAAGCGCTCGACGAGCTTCTCGTCGCGCACCACGTCCTCGCGCAGGAGCTTCACGGCGGCGCGGTCGCCGGTGTCGCGCTGGCGCGCGGCGTAGATCTCGCCCATCGCGCCGCGCCCGATGACCTCGGCCAGCTCCCACGCGCCGGCGTGTGCGCCGGTCCAGCGGCCCTGCTGGCCCTGGCCGGCACGCAGCGCGGCCTCGACCTCTTGATTCGCCTCGGCGAGCTGGGCCTCGCGCTGGTTGGCGAGGCGCAGCGCCTCGTGGCTGCGATTCGCCGCTTCCTCGAGGGTGCGGCGCGACAAACGCGCGAGCCCGAGCGTCATGAGCAGGACGACCGGCACCATCACGGCGCCGAAGAGCTTGGGCATCATCGTCAGGTCGGGCGCGCGGATGACGCCGCGATCCTCGAGGACGCCGGCGGTGATGAGCCCGGCCATGACGGCGTACCCGGCGACCGCGACGATCGGCACGACGACGGCGGTGCGCCGATCGCGCCCGAGCCCGATGAAGGTGACGCCGAGCGTGATGACGACCGGCGTCGGCGAGAACACGCCGAGGAAGTAGACCAGCTCGAACGAGACGATGGCCGCGACCCACGCGAAGACGCGGAAGACGAGCGGCGTGTAGCCCTTCTCGTCGCGGCAGCGCAGCCAGGTCCAGAGCGCGGTGACGAAGAGGACGACGATCGCGCCGGCGAAGATCCCCTTGCTCTCGGTCGTGCCCGGCAACCCCGGCGTGAACGCGAGCGCGCTCGTCGCGAGCAGCATCACGGCGAGCGACCAGCCGCGCATGCGCGCGACCTCTTCGGCGTGCAGCGCCGCGGCGACTGCGGGCGGGCCAGTGCTCGGCGATGACGCGACGGCGGATGGTGTCGTGGTAGCGGGTGGCGCGGCGGCGCCGCGGCCCCCCGGCGCACGCGTGATGGTCGCGCCGGTCTCGTCCACCGCGGCGGGCTCGCCGGCGCCGCGGCGCGGACGCACGGGCAACTCGCGCGTGGCCTCGCCGTCGCGTTCGCCGGTCGCGTCGAAGTCGCTGTCGTCGTCAGCCATCGGCGCTCGCGCTGTGGCCGGGGACGCGCTCGTCGGCGAGGCGCAGGTACATCGCGAACGTGCCGAGCCAGTGGCCCCCGGCGTAGCCCTGCGCCGCGAGCGCATCGAGCGCCGCGCGCGCATGCAGGTCGGCGGCAGCGAACAGCACCACGCGCCGCGCATCGCTCGGCGGCAGCGCGCGCGCCACGGCCGCGAGCATCCAGGCGCGGCTGGCGTTCAACCCGTCGAGGTGCACGAGCCGGCCGTCACTGCGGTCGGCCGGCTGCGGCGGCACGAGGGCCTGCAGCGCGTCCGGTGTCGGCTCCTCCTCGGCGGCCGCACCGCCGAGCTCGGGCAGCGCGCGCGACAGCCACACCGCGAGCTCCTCCGCCGCGAGCACACGGCGCATGAGATCGGCCGCGCCGAGCGACGGCGACAGGAAATCCTCGCCGGAAGGCTCGAGGTGCAGCGCCGGCCCGCGGTCGCCGCGGTGCAGCCGCACCGCGGCCGCGGCCACGCGGGCGGCCAGCGCGTCCTCGCCCACACTGCGCGCCCAGTCGAGCACCAGGCCGGCGCCGAACGCCGACTGCGCGTGCGTGCCGACGCGCGTCGGATGCGTCAGGCGCTCCATCCAGCCCGCCACGCGCCGCGCGCCCAGCTCGGCCAGCGGCGCCACGTCACCGGCCCACGCCGCGGCGTCCGCGTCGACGCGCGCCCACGCGTGCAGCTCGCCGTGCAGCGCGCACAGCCACGCCAGTCCGTACGGCCGCTCGAACGCCGGTCGCCGCTCCAGGTACGCGAGCTCGCCCTCGAGGGCCGGGCGCGCGAAGCTCGTCTCGAGCGCGGCCCGTGCCCGCGCCGCCAGCGGCGCCGCCGCGAATCGCCGCGCGAACGCCGCCAGCGTCCAGTGGCCGTGCACCGCCGAGTGCCAGTCGAAGCAGCCCCAGAACACCGGATAGAGGGAGCGCGGCGCCACGCGCTCGCCTTCCTCGTCGCCCTCCAGCATGTGGACGATCTGGTTGGGATACGCGCGGTGCACGCACTCGAGCGCGAGCCCGGCGTAGCGCGCGGCCTCGTCGGCATCCATCACTTCACCGTCGCCCGCCACGTCTCCGCGGCGGTGCGCTTTCCGTCGAAGTTCTCGCCCAGCTCGCGCCACGCCTCGATGGCCTGCTCGGCGAGCGTGCGCGCCCGAGCGCGATCGCCGCCGGCCGCCACGAGCGCACGCGCCAGCGCCTCGCGCGCCTCGGCCTGCTCGTTGCGATCGAGCTCTGCGCCCGCGCGGTCGCGCCGGGCGACGGCACGCTCGAGCCACGTCACCGCCACGTTCGCGCGTCCGCGGGCCAGCTCGGCCAGCCCGATGCCGTACCAGACGTGAGCCATCACCACGTGATCCTCGCCGATCGCCGGCCCGAGGATCTTGCCGGCGCGCTCGAACGCCGCGATCGCGTCGACCGGCCGCTCCGCCGCGCGCAGCGCCTCTCCGTAGTTGATGAACGCGATGCCGAGGCTCGGGTGCGTCTTCCCCAGCGACGCCTCGAAGATCTTCAGCGCGCGCTCGTGATAGGCGAGTGCCTCGGCGACACGCCCCGCGTTCTTGGCCTCGATCGCCGTGTTCACGAGCGTCATCGCCACGTCGGGATGGTCCTTGCCCAGCGTCTTCTCGCGCACCGCGAGCAGCTCCTCGTTCACCGCGAGCGAGCGCGCGTGATCGCCGAGGTGGCTGTACACGCCGCCCAGATCCGACTTCGCCGCGAGCGTGTCGGGATGCTCGGCGCCGCGCGATGCCGTGAAGATCGTCACGGCGCGCTCGATGACGGGCAGCGCCTCCTTGGCGCGGCCGCCCTTGTTCAGGCACACCGCCAGCGCCTGCAGGCTGAACGCCACCGTCGGGTGGTTCACGCCGAGCGCGCGCTCGCGCTCGGGCAACAGCGCCGCGTGCGCGTCGCGGCACTTCGCGAAGTCGCCGCGGTAGTAGAAGAGGTTGGCGCGATTGGCGCGCAGGCCGAGCACCTTGGGATGGTCGGCGCCGAGCGCCTCGCTGCGCGCCGGGATGATCTCATCGAAGAGCTTCTCGGCGGCGTCGTAGTCGCCGGCGTCGGTGAGGATGTTCGCGAGATCGCCCTGCAGGAGGCCGCGCAGCTCGGGCGCGATGCTCTCGTCGTCGACCACGTCACGCAGGATGTCGGCGGCAACCGTGTAGTCGCCGCGCGCGCGCGCCAGGATCGCGCGGAACTCGGCGAGGTCGGCGCGCTTGCCGGGCGGACCGCCGATCGCGTCGACCGCGGCACCGGCGAGCTGGCTCCACGAGTCGGCGCCCGCGAAGTCGGCGCGCACGTCGGCGTCGAGGAAGAGGAGGTCCAGATACGCGCTGGCCACGGCCTCGCGATCGCCGCCGCGCGTGCCGGCGGCCGCCGCCTCGACGAGATCGCGGCGCGCGTCGTCGGCCTTGCCACGCTGCCGCGCGATCTCGGCGCGCGTGATGAGCGCCTCGGCCTGCGTCGGCGCATAGCCGAGCCCCACGGCCTCCTTGACGGCGGTGTCGGCCTCGGTGGCGGCCGCCGCGCGCGCGGCCTCGTCGGAGAGCATGTCGAGGTTGCCGCGGATCGCGGCGATGCGCTCCTCGAGGGCGGTCAGGGCCGCGCGTCGCGCCGCGTCGTCAGGGCGCGGCGCCTTGCCCGCCAGGACCTCGGCGTCCGAGCACTCCTCGAGGCGCGGCAGGTCGCGCATCACGACGTCGACGTCGTCGACGTTCGATCGCTTCGCACGCTCGAGCGCCGCGACCATCGCGACCGCGCGGTGACGGCGGGTCGTCAGGCACGCCAGCCGTTGATCGAGCACCGCCTCGGACTGCGCCTTGCGCACGCGCGTGTCCTTGCACGCGCTGATGGCGGCGCCGCGCCAGTCGCGCTCGAACACGCGCAGCCGCTCGTCGACGTACGCGAACGCGCCGGCCGCGAACGGCGCGCCCGTCGCCGCGAACGCGCGCTCGACGTCGCCGCGATGGCGCGCCCACAGGCCTGCGCCCGCGGCGTCCGCGTCGTCGCACGGCGGCGCCTCACCGCCGCTGAGCGCGAGGAACGCGATCGCGCCGGCTGCCACCGCCGCCGCCCCGCCGGCGGCGACCCACGGCGTGCGCGACCGCGTGGACCGCTCGAGCTCGTCGAGCAGCGCGGTCAGCGTGGGCCAGCGCTCGGCCGGCAGCGCCGACATCGCGCGCAGCACCGCGCGGTTCACGCGCTTGGGTACCGCGCGGTTCCTGGGCGGTCGCCGCCGCCCGCTCTCGATCTCGTCGACGCGCGCGGCCAGATCCGCGGCCAGGAACGGCGGCTCGCCGTGCAGCGCCTGCCACAGCGACACCGCGAGCGCGAACTGATCGGCCGCCGGCCCGACGGTGCGTCCCGTGAGCTGCTCGGGCGCCATGTACATCGGCGTGCCCACCACCAGCCCGGCCTCGGTCAGCTCCGACGACAGCGGCGTCCCCGGCCGCGCCGCCTTCGCCCGGTTCACGGGCCGCACCGACGTCTCGCGACCGTCGCTCGCGCGCACGAGGCCGAAGTCCGTCACGCGCATGCGCCCGTCCTCACCGACGAGGACGTTGTCGGCCTTGAAGTCGCGGTGCACCAGCCCCGCCGCGTGCGCCGCCGCGAGCCCGCGTCCGGCCTGCACGTACGCCATCACGATCGCCGCCCACGCCTTGCCCTGCTGGTACGCGCGCAGCGTCCCGCCGCTCACCATCTCCATCGCGATGAACACGTCGTCGCCCGCGGTCCCGACGTCGAACACGCCGATGACGTTGGGGTGGGCGAGCTTGGCCAGCGCCTGCGCCTCGCGCCCCAGGCGCGCCTTGCCCTCGGTGCCTTCGGCCGCCGCCGTGCGCAGCAGCTTGATGGCGACCTTGCGATCGAGCTCCGGATCGTGCGCCGCGAACACGACGCCCATGCCGCCGCGCCCCAGCTCCTCCTCGAGCAAGTAGCGCCCGACGCGCGTGCCGAGGCGCAGCGCCGGCGACGACGGCCCCATGATCTCGCCCAGGACCGGCAGCGTCTCGCCGCTCTCGAGGTCGGCGGGCGTCGGGTGCGGCTCTGGCTGTAGCTCGGTGCGAGGCCCGAGCTTGCGCGTGCGGTCGTCGTCCGTCACTCAGTACGCGAGATTACTCGGGATCATGCGCTCCACGTGCGCGATCGAGACGCCCATCCGGCGCGCATAGTCCTCCACCTGATCCTTGCCGACACGCCCGACCGCGAAGTAGCGCGCCTGGGGGTGCGCCAGGTAGATGCCGGAGACCGCCGCGGTCGGCACCATGGCGAGGCTCTCCGTGAGCGTGATGCCGTGGTGGTCGCCGTTGCCGAGCAGGTCGAAGAGCGCGCGCTTGGGCTCGTGGTCGGGGCAGGCCGGATAGCCGAACGCGGGACGGATGCTGCGGTACGTCTCGTCGAGGATCTGGTCGTGATCGAGCTTCTCGTCCTTGCCGAAGCCCCACGCCACGCGCACCTCGTGGTGCAGATACTCGGCGAACGCCTCGGCGAGGCGGTCGGCCAGCGCCTTCGACATGATCGAGTGGTAGTCGTCGTGATCCTGCTCGAACGTGGCGACCAGCTCGTCGAGGCCGAGGCCCGACGTCACGGCGAACCCGCCGACGTGGTCGGCTAGGCCGCTGCCCAGCGGCGCCACGAAGTCGGCGAGGCACAGGCACGGATCGCGATCCTCCTGCTGGCGCAGCATCGGGATGCGCAGCTTCTCGTGCTGACGCGTCGCGTCCCGAGGATCGAAGACCACGAGATCGTCGCCGTCGCTCGCCGCTGGCCAGAAGCCGTACGTGCCGCGCGCCCTGAGCGCGCGCGTCTCGACGATGCGCGCCAGCAGCTTCTGTCCGTCGGCGAAGAGCTTGCGCGCCGCGTCGCCCTTCCGGGGGTCGTCGAGGAGCTTGGGATAGATGCCGCTGAGCTCCCAGGTGTGGAAGAACGGGGACCAGTCGATCCACGGCACCAGCTCGCCGAGCGGCACCTCGATGTTCTTCGTCCCCGTGAACGCGGGCACGGGGACGTCCTCGCCCCGCCAGGCGAGCTTCACGCGCCGCTCGCGCGCCGCCGCGATGCCGAGCAGCGGCCGCCGCTCCTGCTGGAGCCTGAACTGCTCGCGCGTCGTGTGCTGCTTCTGCTGGGTCTCCGCGATGAACGTCGCCTTGTCGCCGCCCATCAGCTTGCCAAGGACGCCGACGGCGAGCGAGGCGTCGGCGACGTGGATCGTCGGCGACGCGTAGGCCGGCGCGATCTTCACCGACGTGTGCTTGTTGGACGTGGTCGCGCCGCCGATGAGGAGCGGCAGCTTCATCTGGCGGCGATCCATCTCGCGCGCGACGCCGATCATCTCGTCGAGCGAGGGCGTGATGAGCCCCGACAGGCCGATCACGTCGGCGCCGAGCTCGATCGCGGTGTCGAGGATCTTCGCCGCCGGCACCATCACGCCGAGGTCGGTGACCTCGTAGCCGTTGCAGCGCAGGACGACCGCGACGATGTTCTTGCCGATGTCGTGGACGTCGCCCTTCACCGTGGCGATGACCATCTTGCCCTTGCCGGCCGACGTTCCGCCCGCCGCGCGCTCGGCCGCCATGAGCGGCTCGAGGATCGCGACCGCCTTCTTCATCACGCGCGCCGACTTCACGACCTGCGGCAGGAACATCTTCCCCGAGCCGAAGCGCTCGCCGACGATGTTCATGCCGTCCATGAGCGGCCCCTCGATGATGAGGAGCGGCTTCGGGTACACGGCGAGCGCCTCGGCGACGTCCTGATCGACGTAGTCCGCGTTGCCGATGACGAGCGCGTGCGCCATGCGCCTGGCCAGCGGCTCCTTGCGCCACGCCAGCTCGTCCTCCTGCTTCTTCTCGGCGCCGCCGAGCGTCGCGGCCAGCGTGAGCAGGCGCTCGGTCGCGTCGGAGCGGCGGTTGAGGACGAGATCCTCCACGTGCTCGCGCAGGTCGGCGGGCAGCTCCTCGTACACCGCGAGCTGACCGGCGTTGACGATGGCCATGTCGAGGCCGGCGCGGATCGCGTGATAGAGGAAGACCGAGTGCATCGCCTCGCGCACCTGGGGGTTGGTGCGGAACGCGAACGAGAGGTTCGACACGCCGCCCGAGATCTTCATCCCGGGGCACTCCTTCTTGATGCGGCGGATGGCCTCGATGAAGTTGACGGCGTACGCGTCGTGCTCCTCGATGCCAGTGCCGATCGTGAGGATGTTCGGGTCGAAGATGAGGTCCTCGGGCGGGAACCCGACGTCCTCGGTGAGCAGCTTGTAGGCGCGGCGCGCGATCGCGACGCGGTTGTCGACGTCGGTGGCCTGGCCGGTCTCGTCGAACGCCATGACGACCACGGCGGCGCCGAAGCCGCGCACGATGCGCGCCTGGCGCAGGAACTCGGCCTCGCCCTCCTTGAGCGAGATCGAGTTCACGACGCCCTTGCCCTGGAGGCACTGCAGGCCGGTCTCGATGATCGAGAACTTCGAGCTGTCGATCATCACGGGGATGCGCGCGATGTCGGGCTCGGCGGCGATGAGGTTGAGGAACCGCTTCATCGCGGCGATGCCGTCGAGCATGCCCTCGTCCATGCAGACGTCGAGGATGTTGGCGCCGCCGTCGACCTGCTGGCGCGCGACGGTGACCGCCTCGTCGTACTTGTCGTCCTTGATGAGGCGACGGAACGCGGCCGAGCCGGTGACGTTGGTGCGTTCGCCGATGATGACGAAGTTGGTCTCGGGCGTGATGGTGAGCGGCTCGAGGCCGGAGAGGCGCGTGTAGGGCGCGATCGACGGCTTCTCGCGGGGCGCCGACTTCTTCACTTCGGCGACGATGGCCGCGACGTGCTCGGGGCGCGTGCCGCAGCAGCCGCCGACCAGGTTGACCCAGCCGCTCTTCGCGAACTCGCCGACGACCTGCGCCATGTGCGCCGGGGTGTCGTCGTACTGGCCGAACTCGTTGGGCAGGCCGGCGTTGGGGTAGCAGCACACGCGCGTCTTGACGATGCGCGCCAGCTCCTCGACATGCGGGCGCATGTCGTCGGCGCCGAGCGCGCAGTTGATGCTGACCGCGAGCAGATCGACGTGGCTGATCGAGTTGTAGAACGCCTCGACGGTCTGGCCCGACAGCGTGCGCCCCGAGCGATCGGGGATGGTCACCGACGCGATCACGGGGACGCGGCGCACGCCCTCGGCGAACAGCTCCTCGATGGCGTGGAGCGCCGCCTTCATGTTCAGCGTGTCGATGTGCGTCTCGGGCAGGAGCAGATCGACGCCGCCGTCGATGAGCGCGCGCGCCTGCGCCTTGAACGCGGCGACCAGCTCGGCGAACGTGACGGCGCGGAAGCCGGGGTCGTTGACGTCGGGCGAGAGCGACGCGGTCTTGGTGGTCGGGCCCATGGAGCCGGCGACCCAGCGCGGCCGCTGGTCGTCGCGCTCGGCGCGCTGCGCGGCCTTCACCGCGCACTGCGCGGCGGCGTGGTTGATGTCGTAGACCAGGCCGTCGAGCTTGTAGTCGGCGAGCGCGAGCGAGGTGCCCGTGAAGCTGTTGGTCTCGACGATGTCGGCGCCCGCCTTCAAGAAGTCGTAGTGGATGGCCTCGATGATGTCGGGGCGCGTGAGCGCGAGCAGGTCGCTACAGCCACCCAGCGGCACCGGATGGTCGCGGAACCGATCGCCGCGAAAGTCGGCCTCGGTGAGCGAGTAGCCCTGGATCATCGTGCCCATCGCGCCGTCGAGAACGACGATCCGTTCGCGAAGAGCTGCTTCCAGGAGTGACGTGTCGGCCATCCCTCCTGCTAACACGAACCGCCGCTAAGGCCAACCAGGCATCCGCCATGGCGGACGCCGCTCAGATAGCGGACGCGAGCACGTAGCCCGCCATCGACAGGATCGCGATCGAGCCGGGCGTCCACATCGCGGCGCGCACGTCGTGCAGCTGCGCCGTCATGTACGCGGCGAAGTGGAGGATGCGCGTGATGACGTAGCCGTAGAGCGCGAGCTGCGCCGCCCACAGCGGCGGCCGCGCGATCACGAAGAGCAGCCCGATCACGAGGAACAGCGGGATGTTCTCGCAGTGGTTGAGGTGCATGCGCCGCGAGCGCTCGACGTACTCGACGGGCTGGATCTGATCGGGCGACGGGTTGGGATTGAACGGGGACTTCTTCACGTCCTCGGGGCTGCGGAACCCGCCCTTCACCTTCATCATGCGGATGACGGTGATCCACGACTGGCTGCCCATGAGCAGCACCATGGCCGCGGCGCTGATGGCGTAGACGCGAAACAGGGGATCGTCGAACGAGCTCATCGGCTGGTCTCCTTCTTCTCGGGCTTCTCCGCAGCGGCGCGGAAGGTTCGGACGAGCTCGTCGACGAGCTCGTCGTCGCTGTAGAGCAGCGGGTCCTTCATCGAGTCGGTGATCGCGCGCATGGTGAGGAAGCCCAGCGCGGCGAGGTGCGCCGTGAAGGCGAGGCGGCGCGGCGCGCGCGGGTCGTGCTTGCGCGGCTTGCGGTCGGCGGCGAGCTTGGCCTCGGCGGCGCTGTACATGAGGTCGTTGACCGGGCGGATGCGCGTGAGCACCTCGGGCGACGTGCGGAACGCCTCGGGCGTCGGCACGAACATCGTCACGAGGCGATGCATCTCGAGGTTGGGCAGGAAGTGCCCGGTGTACGTGCGGAGGATCGCCTCGAGCGCGCCGGCGCCGTCGGGCGCGGCGAGCGCGGCCTGGTTCACGGCCTGGGCGACGGCGACCAGCTCGTCGATCGCGACCTCGAAGAGGACGGCTTCCTTCGACGGGTAGTAATGGTAGAGCGCCTGCTTGGTGACGCCGAGCTCGTCCGCCACCTGCTCGACGCGCAGCGCGGCCGGACCGACGCGCGCGAGCACGGTGCGCGTCGCCGCGAGGATCTCCTGGCGGGAACCGGCCGCGCGGCGAGCGGCCAGGCGCGGGCGAACGGCGGCAGCGCGTGCGGGCACGTCCCGAACACTAGTCGGTGATGCTTGACGACGTCAAGCAGATTTGTACCGCGTCAGAATCTCAGGGCTTCACGGGCTGTGTCTGCGGCGCGGGCGGCAACGCCGGCGCCGCGTCGGGGGAACAGACGGTCACCCACCACGCGTCGCCGAGCTTCGCCTCGGCGGCGAACTTGGCGCAGGCACCGCGCGCTTCCTTGGCCTGCGCGCGCAGCGGCTCGGTCTTCTCCGCGAGCGTGTCGCAGTACGCGGTGACCGCCTCCTCGTAGGTGCGGATGTTCCTCGGCACCTCGGACGACTCGATGATGAGCGCCGCCTGATCGAGCAGGAGTGACAGGCGCGCCGCTGCCTCGACCTTGGCGCCCGGCGTCGTGGCGCTGTTGAACAGGATCGCGTGCTGCGCCTTCGTCGCGGTCTCCATCGTCTTCATCAGGTTCTTGAACCAGGTGTCGAACTTCTCGAGGCTCGCCTTGGCGCGCGCCTTCTTCTCGGGATCCAGGTCGAGCCCGGTGATGCGCGGGTACGTCATCGCCGCGACGAACGCCGGGTCATCGCCGCGCTTGGTCTTCTTCACCTGCGTGAACGTGGACGTGCAGGAGTTCCGCAGCGCCAGGTCTTTCTGCGTGAGCCCGACGGTGCCGGGCACGAGCCTGGGCGGCGCCGGCCGCGCCGACGCGGTGGCGGCGATCGCGACGACCGCGACGGCGAGGAGGATCGGCGACGCGTGGCGCGGCATGTTCATACGGACACGCACGCTATCCGAGCGTTGCGGGAATCACCAGCGGACGTCAGGAAATCACCGGTACGACGTGAGCTCCCGATGACGCGGCAGCGTCACGCGGTTGCGCGCGGTTGCGCGCGGCGGTCTGCGGCCGCGGGCTTGCAACTCGCGCTCGCATGGCGCGGCTCCGTCAGCTCTCTCGCTGCCGGTGCTCGGATCGGTGGCGGGGTGTTTCCTCATCGATCCGGCGCCGCCGTTCGATCCGCACGCCGTCGACGCCGTCGGCTCGCAGCTGACCGATGGTGCGGCCCGGCCCGACGCGGCCGTGGTGATCGATGCCCCGGCGCCGCCCCCGGACGCGCAAGGGGCCGACGCGGCATGGCCCGACCTCCCGCGCGTGAAGGCGACGTTGACCGTGTGGTCTCCGGAGCTGCAGGCACGACGTCGTCGCCGATCACCGGCGATCGCGGTCACGCCTTCCGGTTCGTGCGCGCGGGGAAGACCTGGGCCGCCGACGGCGACCTCGTGATCCCCGGCGGGCGCGCCGGTGACAACCTCGGCATCGCGATGGACGCGGCGGCGGATCGCGTCGCCGTCGGTGCGAACCTCGATGACCTCGCGTGCCCGAACGTGGCCAGCAACCCGTGCGACGCGGGTGCGGTCCACGTGATCACGATGCCGTGACTACCGGCGTCGAGCTGAATGTAGTACACGCTCGACATGAGCACGCGCGACCACGTCCTGCCGTCGATCCTCGAAGCCGTCGGTGAGACCCCGATGGTCCGCCTCAACTCGCTGGGACGCGGGTTGCCGGCCGAGATCTACGGCAAGTGCGAGTTCATGAACCCGGGCGGATCCGTGAAGGACCGCATCGGCGTGCGCATGCTGCTCGACGCCGAGAAGAGCGGGCGCATCAAGCCGGGCGACACGCTCATCGAGCCGACCAGCGGCAACACCGGCATCGGGCTCGCGCTCGC
>DATLEB010000344.1:0-13735 GCA_035525615.1 Kofleriaceae bacterium
GGGGCGCTCGAGGATGTGTTCGGGTGCACGGCGGACGTGGGCGTGGATGGATGCGGGTTCGAGCGGCATCTGGATGCGATGCGGGCCGCGTTGACGCCGGGCGCGAATGGCGGCTTCGTGCGGGATGACGCGATGCTGGCGGTCGTTTTTTTGGCCGACGAGGACGATTGTTCGGCGCGGGATGGCCGCTTGTATGACGCGAGCAATGCCGCGCTCGGGCCGATGACGGACTTCCGGTGCCACACGCAGGGCGTGGTGTGCGAGGACGATCCGGATCCGAGCGCGCCCGGTGAACGGACCGGGTGTGTCGTGCGGGATGACTCGGCTTATCTGGAGTCGATCGACGCGTACGTGGACTTCTTGGTGCAGCTGAAAGGCAACGAGCGGAACGTGATCGTGGGCGGGATCGTGGGCGATCCGGAGGATGTGCAGATCGGTGTCGATGCGCAGGGACGGCCGGCGGTGCTTGCGGGATGTCCGAGTGGAGGGCTCGGGGCGAGCGAGCCCGGGATCCGGTTTGCGGAGTTCCTGGGGCGGTTCAGCCAGAGCTCGCTGTCGACGTTGTGCGCGGGTGACCTGCGTGCCGCGCTCGAGGATGTCGGGGACAAGATCGGGTCGGCGACCGGGACGATGTGCCTCGGCAGCGCCATCGCGGATCGCAATCCCGAGATGGAGGGCGTCCAGTCGGAGTGCTCCATGGTGGAGACGCTCGAGGGTGGAACGGAGCGCGTGATCCCGTCGTGCGATGCGTCGGCGGCGCCGTGCTGGCGGATCGTGAACGACGGGATGTGCACGCAGGGGTTCGGGCGCCTCGTCATCGACCGCGCGGGCGCGCCGGCCCCCGAGGATGGGCGTATTCGGGCTCAGTGCACGGTGGAGTGACGCGGCGGGCCATCTTTGTTAGGTTCCGCGGGTGACGGGCCCGAAGAAACCACTCATCACCGCGAACATGGTGACGTTCGCGCGGCTCATCCCGATGCCGCTGGTGAGCTGGTGGGTCTATCAGGGCCAGACGAGCACCGGAATCGACAAGGACAGCCTGTGGCTGGCGCTCGTCGTCGGCACGCTCATCGGCTGCACCGACTTCATCGACGGGTACCTCGCGCGCAAGCACGGGCCGACCGTGCTCGGCGGGCTGATGGACCCGATCGCCGACAAGGTGTTCATCGCGTTCGCGTACATGCCGTTCGCGGACACCGGGCTGGTGCCGGCGTGGGTGTGCGCGCTGATGTTCGTGCGCGAGTTCTTCGTGACCGGATTGCGCAGCGCGTACGAGCAGCGCGATCTGTCGCTGAAGACCAGCTACCTGGCCAAGGCCAAGACGTGGACGCAGATGCAGGGCATCGGCGTGATCGTGCTGTTCCCGCTGACCGAAGGCGGGCGCGTGATGGAGTGGCTGTTCTGGACCGGCATCTTCGGACCGCTGGTGGCGGCAGGCGCGCTGTGGGCGATCAAGAAGAAGCTGTGGCGCGGCGCGTTCTTCATGAGCGCGGCGTTCGTGGCCGTGATGATCGTCTACAAGCGCGGCGATCACCTGTTCACGATGAAGTTCTGCATGTTCGTGATCGTCGCGATCACGTGGATCAGCGCGTTCGACTACGTGATCGGCGGGTGGAAGCAGCTGCGCGGCCGCGGTGATTTCACGCGCGCCGACCTGGTCCGCCTGGTGAGCTCGGTGGTGACGCCGGCGACGGTGTTCGCGGCGCTGGCGGAGAGTCCCGCGCCGGCGTGGCCGGTGATCACGGTGATCGCCGTCGAGCTCGCGATGGGCGGCCTCGACAACCTGCTGTCGCACCACAAGCAGGCGTCGGGCGCGCTGTGGTGGGGCACGCGCACGCTGGGTGCCGGCGCGTTGCTCGGCCTGGCCGCGGTCGTCGACGGAGAGGCCGCGACGTGGCTGGCGATCGCCGCGGCGGCCGTCTCGGTCGCAGGCGTCGGCTGGGAGTTCTGGCGCGGCCGCGACTACTACCTGGACAAGCGGATCCGCGACAAGGCCGCGCGCGCCGCCGCCGTCGCCGCTCCTGCAGGTGCCGGCTCAACCTGATGGCGCGCGCGGTCGTCCTGCTCTCGGGAGGGCTCGACTCGTCGACGGCCCTCGCCCTCGCGCGCCGCGACGGGTTCGACTGCCACGCGCTGACCGTGAAGTACGGGCAGCTGCACGACGTGGAGATCACCGCCGCGAAGACGATGGCCGCCGCGCTCGGCGCCCTCGAGCATCGCGTGCTCGAGCTCGACCTCCGGCCGCTGGCGCGCTCGGCGCTGACGAGCGCCGACATCGCGGTCCCCAAGGATCGCCCCGCCGAGGAGATCGGCGCGCCCGGCGACGTGCCGGTGACGTACGTTCCGGCGCGCAACACGGTGCTGCTCTCGCTCGCGCTGGCGTGGGCCGAGTCGATCGGCGCGCGCGACCTCTTCGTCGGCGTGAACGTCCTCGACGCCAGCGGATATCCCGATTGCCGGCCCGAGTTCGTGCGCGCGTTCGAGGCGCTGGCCCAGGTCGCGACGCGCGCCGGTGGCTTCCGCGTCCACGCGCCGCTCATCGACATGACCAAGGCCGACATCATCCGCGCCGGCACCGCGCTCGGCGTCGACTACGGCCTGACGCACTCCTGCTACGACCCGGGCGCCGACGGCGGCGCCTGCGGGCGGTGCGACGCTTGCCACCTGCGACGAAAAGGCTTCATCGAGGCCGGCGTGCCCGATCCGACGCGCTACGCGTCCTCCTGATAGTATCGGCGCCGGGAACCATGAAGCTGGGGACGCTGCTCCTGCGCAACGCCGCCATCTCGTTGTCGCAGCTCGAGGCCGGGCTGCGCACGCAGGTGCTCTACGGTGGACGTCTGGGCACGAACCTCGTCGAGCTCGGCTTCCTCGACGTCGAGGCGCTCACGGCGCACCTCGGCGAGCTGTACCAGCTGCCGACGGCGACGCCGGCGCTGCTCGACGGGGTCTCGCCCGATGCGGTCGGGCGCGTCGCGGCCAAGACGGCGGAGCAGCTGGGCGTCATCCCGCTCGGGTTCTTCGAGCCGTTCCCCGACTCGCTCGCGGTCGCGATGATCGATCCGCGCGACGAGAACGCGCTCGAGCAGCTGGGCGAGCAGACCGGCAACCCGATCTCGCCGCACGTGGTCTCCGAGCTGCGCGCGCTCTACTACCTCGAGAAGCTGTACGGGTTGCCGCGCAAGGCGCGCTACGTCCGACCCGGCACGCGGCGCGTGCTCACCACCGCCGGGGAGCGCCGTCGCGCGCAGCCGCCGGGCGGGCTCGTGACGCCGCCGACGATCCGCCTCGAGCCGCGCCGCAAGAGCAAGGAGCTCACGGTGCCGCCGACGGCGGCCGAGGCGCCGCCGCCGCTCTCGTACGGCGCGGCGTGTGATCGCATCGACGCCGCCAGGCACCGCGACGAGATCGGGCAGACGCTGGTCGACTTCGCGTCGGGCCGGTTCGCGGCGCTGGTCGTGTTCCTGGTGCGCGACGGCAACGCGCTCGGCTGGCGGGCGTACACGACCGCGGCGCTGGCGCGCCCCATCGCCGACCTGAGCCTGCCCATCGGCGGCGCGTCGTCGCTGCAGGCGGCGGCCGACGATCTCCGTCCGTTCCGCGGACGTTCGCCGTCACCGGGACACCCGACCGAGACGCTGCTCTGGGCGTCGGTCGGCGTCGAGCCGTCGATGGACGTGTTCGTGGCGCCGGTCGTCGTGAAGCAGCGGCCGGTCAACCTCATCTACGCTCATCCCTTGACGGGTCGGGGATTCGCCGAGGTCGCCGTCGACGAGCTGTCGGAGCTGGCGGTGCGGGCGTCGGGCGCTTACGTGCGGATGATCAAGCAGACCAAGGGTCAGTAGGCCGCCTGGTCTGACCTCGACATCAGCGCGACATCAGCGCGGGACATCACGACAGATCGTCGACAGATGATGTCCGTGGCTGGAAACGGCCGCGCAAACGAACGTTCGTCGCCATGAGGGCGCTTCGTTTCCTGATCCTGACGTCGGTCGTGTCGTTCGGCATGTCGGTCGTCGTGTCGTTCGCCGCGTGTGGTCCGTCGGGGGGCGGCGACGATGACGGCAACGACAACTGTCCCAACCGGTGCACCGCGTTCGGGTGGGAACGCTGCGTCGAGCCCGGAGTGTACGAGGTGCCCGTCCGCTGCGAGGACGCCCAGATCTGCGACGTGGATCTCGGCTGCACCGTGTGCCTTCCGGACCGGCCGTACTGCGGCGCCGACAACGAGGTGTGGCAGTGCAACGCCGACGGCACCGGCGGCACGCTGGTCGAGCAGTGCCCGGTCGGCGAGGTGTGCTCCAACGGCACGTGCACCACGCCGTGTCAGCGCGCGCTCATGGAGCCGTCGAACGTCGGCTGCGACTTCTGGGGTGTCGACCTCGACAACGAGGCGGTGACGACGCCGGTGATGAACGACGCGGCCGCGCAGCAGTTCTCGATCGTCATCGCCAACAACCAGGACTACGAGGTCCAGATCCAGGTGATGAAGAACGCCGGCCGCGTCGGCGAGACGCTGCAGGAGGTCGTGCAGGTGAACACGACGGTCGCGGCGCACGGCATCAAGCAGATCGATCTGCCGATGCGCGAGACCGACGGCACGATGGGCCAGAACGGGCCCTACGTCATCAACAGCGGCTCGCACACCTTCGTGTCGCCGCACGCGTGGCACGTCATCACGTCGGGCCCGGTGGTCGCGTA
This sequence comes from Kofleriaceae bacterium, assembly GCA_035525615.1. Lineage (GTDB taxonomy): Bacteria > Myxococcota_A > Polyangia > Haliangiales > Haliangiaceae > UBA2376. The sequence goes on from DATLEB010000344.1 coordinate 4,702, forward strand.
CCAGTTCAATCCGATCATCCAGCAGTTCTCGAACGACGCGTCGATCTTGATCCCGATCCAGGCGCTCGGCCGTCACTACTACGTGTTCGGCTGGCCGACGGCGAACCCGTGCGGTCCGCCGGCCGGACAGTTCGGGCACTTCGAGAGCATCCCCGATCACACACAGATCGCGATCGTCGGCGTCGAGGACGGCACGACGGTGACGGTCAACGCGACGCACCCGATCCACGCGTCGGGCGGAGATTCGGGCTTCACGATCCCGGCGACGCCAGCGGGTCAGCCGTTCAGCTTCACGATCAACAAGTACGACGTGGTGAACCTCGAGTCGGATCAGCCGGTCGTGCCGATCGATCAGTGCCTGACCATGCTCGACCGCGACGGTGACTTCACCGGGTCGCTGGTGACGTCGACGAAGAAGATCGCCGTGTTCACCGGCCTCGAGCGCGGCATCGGCATGGGCGGCTCCGAGCCGCCGCCGGCGCCGGGCTGGGAGATGGGCGACACGTGCTGCACCGATCACCTCGAGGAGCAGCTGTTCCCGACGACGGCGCTGGGCCGCGAGTTCGTCGTGAGCCGCAGCCCGGTGCGCTCGACCGATCCGGGCTGGAAGGAGCCGGACGTGTACCGCGTGCTCGCGTCGGAGGACGGCGTGCAGGTGACGACGAACCTGCCGGCACCCAATGACTCGTTCACGCTGAACGCCGGCGAGTTCAAGCCGCTGTGGGCCGACCGCGGCTTCACGCTGCACGCGACCGGCGCGGTGACCCTCGGCCAGGTGCTCGTCTCGCAGGAGCGCATCCCGCAGGGTGGCATCGGCGACCCGTCGCTGCTGATCTTCCCGGCCGCCGAGCAGCACCGGAAGGACTACGTGTTCCTGGTGCCGTCGACGTTCCAGGTGAACTACTTCGTGCTCGCCAAGCCGGTGACCGGCACGTTCACCGTCGACGGCGTCGGCCTGGGCGAGTTCGCCAACTGCACGCGCGCGCCGATCGGCACCGTGCAGGGCGTCGCGTACGAGCAGGTCACGTGCCGAGTCAGTGAGGGCAAGCACACCGTCGAGGGCAGCGAGCCGTTCGGCCTGTCGGTCTATGGCTACTACGGCGTCGGGTCGTACGCGTTCGCCGGCGGCGCCGACGTCAAGATCATCAATCCGATCGACTGAGCAGTTCACGCTTGCGCCGGCGAGGCGCGAGGACCACCGTCGCGTCGAGGATCACGACGTGGAGCTCGGCGGCTCACTGCTGGTAGTGCACGACGATGCCGACGTGGCGGACCTGCTCGCGGGTCTGTTCGAGGCGCACGGCTTTCGCGTCGAGGTGTGCCGGACGGATGGGGCGGCGGAGCGGCGGCTCGCGACGGCGCGCGTGGATCTCGTCGTGACGCCGTGGGATCGCGAGATCGGCAAGCAGATCTATCGGTGGGCGACGGCGCGTTCGCACGGGATGCAGCGGCGGTTCGTGTTCGTCGTCGACGAGGTGCCGGCCTCGCTGAAGAACGCGGCGGCCCGGCGCCGCGTCGCGCCGCTGACGCATGTCGAGGCCGTGCTCGACGCCGTGATGACGACGGCGCGGCGGCTCCGGCGCGAGGAGGAGGTGCCGCTCGCGCAGGGGACGCCGGCGCCGCGGGTGCTCGTCGTCGACGACGATCCCGATCAGCTCGCCGCGATCGCGGACCTCCTGCGCGCGAGCGGCTACATCGTGTCCGCGGCTGGCGGCGTCGGCGCCGCGGTCGCGGCGCTCGAGTCATCCAGCGTCGACGCGATCCTCTCCGACTACCACATGGGCGACGGCACCGGCGCCGAGCTCTGCGCGTGGGTGCGCGAGCATCAGCCGCACTTCCTCGGCGCGGTCGTCCTCATCACCGGCGGGAACGTGGACGAGGCGCGCGCGGCCGCCGGCCCCGTGCTCGTCCTGCCCAAGGGACAGGACTCGCGCGAGCTGATCACGGCGCTCATCCATGCGGTCGCGATCGGCCGCGGCGCGCAGCCGCACGATCACTGATCACCGAGCGCGTGGCGAGCGGCGGCGCGGCCGGACGAACAGCCCGGCGACGACGAGGAACCACGCCACGCCGGGCGCGCCGCCCGCGTCGCAGCAGCCAGTGTCGCCGTGATCCGGATCGGGATCGCAGTCGTCGCCGACGCCGTCGCCGTCGCGGTCGACCTGCCCTGTGTTGCGGACCTCGGGGCAGTTGTCGCACTCGTCGCCGATGCCGTCGGCGTCGACGTCGAAGCCGCCGCCCTCGACGCCGGCGCACGTATCGCACGCGTCGCCGAACGTGTCGGCGTCGCTGTCGACCTGCAGCGGATCGGCGACCAGTGGACACGTGTCGCACCAGTCGCCGAAGCCATCACCGTCGCCGTCCTCCTGAAGCGGGTTGAGCCACAGCGGACAGTTGTCGCAGACGTCGCCGAGCGTGTCGGCGTCGCGGTTCTCCTGCCCCGCGTTGGCGAGGCCGGCGCAGTTGTCGACGACGTCCGTGTGCCCGTCGCCGTCGCGGTCCTCGCACGCGTCGCCCATCGCGCCGCCGCCGCTGTCCTCCTGCCCCGGGTTCGTGACGCTCGGGCAGTTGTCGCACGCGTCGCCCGGCTGATCGCCATCGCTGTTGGTCTGCGGCGTGTTCGCGACGGCCGGACAGTTGTCGGCGGTGTCGAGCGCGCCGTCGCCGTCGGTGTCCTCGCACGCGTCACCGGCGGACCCGCCGCCCGAGTTCTCCTGCCCCGGGTTCGTGATCGCCGGACAGTTGTCGCACGCGTCGCCCAGCGGATCGCCGTCGCCGTTGGTCTGCGCCGAGTTCGCGGCCGCGGGACAGTTGTCGCAGGCGTCGCCGCGCGCGTCGCCGTCCCCGTTGGCCTGGCCGGTGTTGGGCGTGGTGGGACAGTTGTCGCTGACGTCGGGGACGGTGTCGCCGTCGGTGTCGGCGTTGCCGGGATTCGTGCACGACCCGGGGCCCTCGCCGTTGCACGTCCAGCCCGGCTCGACGGTGCACGTGGCCGAACAGCCGTCGCCCGCGACCATGCCACCGTCGTCGCACGGCTCGCTGCCGCGCCGCAGCCCGTCGCCGCAGAAGGGAACGCACACGTCCGGCGTCAGGCCGGTGCACGTCCAGCCGGTCTCGGGCTGGCAGTTCGCGCCGCAGCCGTCGCCGCCCATGGCGTCGCCGTCGTCGCAGCCCTCGCCGCCGCTGCGCATCCCGTTGCCGCAGCCGAAGATGCAGACGCTCGGGTTGCCGGTGCAGCTCCAGCCGGGCTCGATGGCGCACGAGCTCGAGCAGCCGTCGCCGTTCACGAACGCGCCGTCGTCGCAGTCCTCGTTGAAGTGTTTGTTGTTGTTCCCACACTGGCAGTACGCCTGGACGGTGGGGCGCACGACGAGCCCGTTGCCGCCCGACGCGCACATGCGCAGCATCGTCATGTTCGGCATCGTGATCTCGACCACCGCCGAACCGTCGGCGCCCGTCGAGCGCAGCCGTCCGCCCACGATCGTGAGCGGCTGCGCCGTGGTGTCGGGGTTGGCGAAGAAGTTACCGGCGCCGAGCGTGACCTCGGTGCCGTTCACGTCCATCCACGTCTCCTCGCCGGGATCGACGCCGACGATCTGGAAGTCGAAGCGCGCGACGACCTGGCTGATCGTGTACGTGGTGCACGTCGTCGATGCGCCACCGAGCGCGAGCCCGGTGACGCCGTGCGCGGTGGCCGTGGTCGTGACACCGGCGACCGTCACCATGGCGCGGTCGCCGTACGTGTTGGTCGCCGTCGGGAAGAAGTTGGCGCAGATGAACTGCGCGCGCGCCTCGCGAATGTCGGCGCCGAGCCACAGCGCCACGATCGTGGCGAGCCCCAGCATCACCCGGCGCGGTGAACCCATCGCGGGATTCTACGACATCGACGCGGTCAGCGGCCTTCGAAGGCGCGGAGCTGCTGGGCCGTGTCGGCGGCGTGGCGGAACCGGTTCACGCGCCCGTGCTCGTCGAATCGCCAGATGTGCACCTCGTCGACCTCGCGGAACGTGCGCCCCGTCGGCTTCACGATCGCTTCGATGCTCACCAGCCCGACGACGACGTTGGTCCCCTCGAGGAGGTCGTTCACCGCGAACATCTTGACGTCGAGGTTGGCGCCGACCGCGCCGAAGAAACGTGCGGCGGCCTCGCGCCCGCGTCCCGGCTGGAGCCACGGCACGTCGCTGGGCGAGCCGCCGTACTCCCAGTCCACATCGTCGGCCAGCACCTCGAGGATCGCGGGGACGTCGCCGCGACCGAACGCGGCATAGATGTTCTGCACCGTCTGTAGATGGGTCTTCATGCGTTCCTGCGGGTACGGCCGACCCTGGCGATCGGATCGGCGACCATCTAGGCTCGCGCCATGCTGTTCTGGCGCTCCGACGGCACTCGCCTCCGCGGCCTCGATCCGATGCGACGCATGATGCCGATGCTCATGCCGACGCGGAACGAGGCGATCGTCTACTACGAGCAGATCGTCGACGCGACGGCGATGACGGCGTACATCGAGCGGTGGAACGCGCGCGCCGGCGCGGATGGCGGCGCGAAGCTCACGCCGCTGCACCTGGTGGTGGCGTCGCTGGGGCGCGTGCTCGCCGCGCGGCCACAGCTCGATCGCTTCGTCGCCGGCAAGCGGCTGTGGCAGCGCAAGAAGCCGTCGGTGGCGTTCGCGGCGAAGAAGGAGTTCGCCGATCACGCGCCGCTCAAGACGGTGAAGCTGCCGGTGGTCGCGGGCGAGGGGCTCGGCGACACGCTCGGCCGCATCCGCGACGCCGTCGGTGGCAGCCGCACGCGCGACGATCGCCCGGTCGACAAGGAGCTCTCGCTGCTCGGCAAGCTCCCCGACTTCCTGCTGTCGCCGATCGTCGGCGCGGCGCGCTTCCTCGATCGCTGGAACCTCTTGCCGAACGCGCTCATGAAGGACGACCCGCTGTTCTCGAGCGTGTTCGTCGCGAACCTGGGCAGCCTCGGCATCGACCGCGCGTGGCATCACCTGTACGAGCACGGGACGGTCAGCCTGTTCTGCGTGATCGGGTCGCTGCGGCCGCGCTTCGTCGTCAGCGCCGACGGGGCGCCGGTGGTCAAACCAACACTGCGGCTGCGCTTCAGCCTCGACGAGCGCATCTGCGACGGCTACTACGCCGCGCAATCACTCGAGATCCTCCGCGCCGATCTCGAGGACCCCGAGCGGTTCGCAGCCGCGCCGCCGCCGCCCGGTGGGCGCGCGCAGAACGCGTCGCGCAGTACGCTCTGAAACACGTCGATTCGCCCGACATCACGGCGACATCACCGAGGGCATGTCAGCCGATGTTCGCTTTTCGGGTGACGCACCAACGTTCCCGCGGGGCTACCGTGCGGCCCATGAGGATGAAGGCCTGCCTGGGAGCGTCGTTGCTGCTGGTCGCGTGCGCCGGTGATGGAGGCGACGACGGCGTCGTCATCACCGACACCGAGATGACCTTCAAGACCGGTCAGTTCGAGGTCGGCGTCGGCGACTCGTTCACGTGCTTTTACACCGACGTGTACAGCCCGAAGGAGCTGGCGGTGTACGGCGCGGGCGGCGGACAGGGCCGCGGCGGGCACCACATCATCGCCTACTACGCCGACGAGCCGCGCCCGGTCGGGCACCACGAGTGCACCGACGAGGAGATGACCAACCTCAACCAGATCGCGGGCAACGCGGGTGAAGGCGACACCGAGGGCATCCTCGCGCTCGAGGACAACCTCGCGCTGAAGGTGCCGGCCGGCAAGCAGATGGTGCTGCAGGCGCACTACATCAACACGACCGACGCGCCGTACACCGTGGAGGACACGGTCTCGCTCCAGCTGATGAACCCCGACGACGTGTTCGCCTACGTGAACTACTTCGTCACCAACGACGACACGTTCGAGATCCCGCCGTCCTCGAACTACACGCACACCACGTACTGCAGGGTGAACCGCCCGCTCGACGTCGTGCTGACCCTCGGCCACATGCACGAGGACGGACGGACGTACACGCTCGACGTCGTCGACGAGGCCGGCAACGCCATGCAGTCGCTGCGCAACGACACGTGGGCGCCGTCGTTCACGTCGCACCCGCCGATCTCGCACTACTCGGTCAACGAGCCGCTCCACATCCCGGCCGGCACGCGCCTGCGCCAGTCGTGCGAGTGGGACAACACCACGTCGCGCACCGTCATCTTCCCGCGCGAGATGTGCCTGTCGTTCATGTACTACTTCCCCGGCGACGGCGACGACATCGTCTGCGACATGACGGCTCAGTGACGCACATGCGAGCAGTCCTCATCGGCATCGCGCTGTCGCTGGTCGGGATCGCGGCCCTCTCGTCGCTCTCGGCGTGCGGCGACGGCACCGCCGACGCGCCGATCGACGCCGACCCGACGCCCGCCGAATCGTGCGTGCGCCCCGGCGACGTCGGCAACAACAACGGCGTCGGCCAGTACTGCACGCCGGACGGCAGCCAGTGCTCGGGCTTCGACCTGGCGCCGCTCTGTCTCGCCGCCGTCGGACAGGAGCAGTGGTTCTGCACGCGCATCGGCTGCGATGCGACGACCGATTGCGGCGCGGGCGCCGGCTGCTTGCTCGAGAACGAAGGCTCGGCGTGCGTGCCGTGCCGCTGCGACTCGCGCGGCATCGGCTGCCCGCAGCAGTAGCGGGGGCGCGGCGCGGCGTCAGGGCGCCTTCGCGCAACGCGCGATCGCCGGGTCGCGGAGCGCCTGCGCGTGGATGGCGGCGTCGGCGAATTCGGCGCGCACGAGCAGCGCATGCGTGGCCGTGCAATCGCCGCGCGTGGGGGCCTGGCGCGCGCGCGGAGAGGCCGTAGCCGAGCAACATGCCGCCGAAGGGGAGCCCGTTGTACGCGATGGTGAGCGCGAGCACGGTGCCGAGGGCGCCGATGGTCGCTCGTTGCCGAGCACGAGCGCGATCTCGCGATGCATCGAGCGCCTACGTTATCCCAGCCCTGCGTGACGTGCCCCCGCACGCCCGGCGCACGGCGGCAGGAGTCGGTAGAATCAGGCGATGGATACGATCGATGGCTTCTGGCGCTGGTTCGAGACGAACGCGGACGATCTGCGCGCCGAACCCGACGGTGACCTCGTGGTCGATACGATCGGGGCCGAGCTGTCGAAGGTGCACGAGGGGCTCATCGGCGAGATCTCGCGCGATCCGAAGAGCGACCCCACGCTCATCATCAGCGCGAACGGCAACCGCGCCCTGTTTCCGTTCGTGGAGCGCGTCTTCGCGGAGCGCCCCACGATCGCGGGATGGGACGTCCTCGCGTTCCGGCCGCCGGCGACCGAGGGAGACCTCGGCGTGATCGACATGGACGGACAGCAGCTGGACACCAAGCTCATTCGCTTCACCGCGTCCCGCGACGAGAGCGGCGGCAAGCTCGAGCTCGACGTGTACGTGCCGGGGTACTCGGAGGAGGACGAGACCATCGGCGCCATGGGCTTCATCGCGCTCGACCACACGGTCGGGGAGTACGCCATGGAGACCCGGATCGGGGGCATCGCCTGGTACCCCCTGGAGGACGCCCCCGAGAGCGCGCGTCCCCTGGCCGAGCTGAACGCGGCCCTGCCGAAGGATTAGCGGGTCGCGCCGCAAACGGGTCGAAAAGTGGCGCCGTTTCGGGGGGTTGTGTCATAGGAGAGTGACCCCCGAAAAGTTGGAGCACATTGGAGGTGGATGTAGGATAGGGGGCCGGAGTTTCAATGGCCAAGTCGATTCCGAAGAAGGCTGCTGCCCCGCTGACTGCGAATCGCCGATTCGCGGATGACGAATCACGAGGGCGCGAGGTGTTCGGCGTGATCGCGCTGGGCACGAGCTTGTTCGTGCTGATGGCGATGGTGTCGCTGCAGGCGAACGCCCTGTTCATGGGGCCGTTCGGGCGAACCATCGCCGGGATGGTGTACGGAGTCGCCGGGTTCGGCAGCTACGTGCTCGTGATCCTCGCGACCGCGGCGGCCGTGCGGTCGCTGATGGGCAAGGAGACGGTGATGCCGTGGGACGTCGGCGTCGGCGTCGGGCTCGGCGTGCTGTCGATGGGCGTGCTGCTGCACCTCGTCGCCGCGCGATATCGCGTGGCCGGGTTCGGTCCGGGCGGCGCGACCGGTGAGCACCTCGCCGAGATCATGCGCGCGCTCATCTCGACGGCGGGCACCGCGCTCCTCGCGGTCCTGTCGCTGGCCATCGCCATCATCATCGCGACGCCGCTGCGGATGCGGCAGGTGCTGGGATGGATCGCGGCCGGGTTGAACGTGGTGTGGAGCGGGATCGCCGACGGCGCGACCGCCGCGGCGCGCTTCGTGGTCGACGTGCTGCGCGCCATCATGCCGGAGCGCCGCGAATACGAGGACGAGATCGAGGACGAGGATCCGCTCGCCGTCGACGAGAACGAGCTCGACGGTCCGCCCATCATCGATCGCGCGGCGCCGACCGCCGACTTCGTGGGCGACACCGAGAAGACGTCCGCGCTGGACGAGGACGAAGAGAAGGCGAAGAAGCCGCGCAAGAAGAAGAGCGAGCAGATCACCGCCGAGAGCGAGCTGCCGCCGGCGGCCGAGATCGTCGCGATCGAGAGCGCGAAGGACGCCAAGGACAAGGGCAAGAAGAAGAAGCCCGAGGCCGTCATCGTCGAGGAGGCGCCGGCCGTGGTCGCACCGGTAGCGCCGGTGGCGATCGTTCCGCCGCAGCCGCCGGTCGAGGGTGGCGCGCCGCTCATCGTCGAGAGCCGCTTCAAGCACGCCGACAAGGCCGAGATGGCCGCCAAGGAGAAGCAGGCCGAGGCCGAGCGCGGCTTCATCAAGCTCGGTGACGGCGCCTACCAGCTGCCCGGCATCGCGCTCCTCAACTACGACGCCGCGACGCAGAACCAGATCGACAAGACGTACATGCTCGAGCTCTCGGCGCGCCTCACCAAGACGCTCGAGAACTACGGGGTGAAGGGCGACGTCGTCGCGATCCGTCCCGGCCCCGTCGTGACCATGTACGAGTTCGCGCCGGCGCCGGGCACGCGCGTCGCCAAGATCTC
>DATLEB010000347.1:0-6028 GCA_035525615.1 Kofleriaceae bacterium
ATCACGGATCTGTTAGGAGCGATCGGGGTTTCCGCCCGGGCAGACGAACCGGTTGGCCTTGGCGCAAGACAGCGCCAGGGTCTCGAAGACCTCGTCGGACACGACCGCCGGGCGCTCGTACGGCTTGCGCGGGCGGGTGCCCTCCGGGGAGTCCTTCTTAGGTTCGCTCATAGTTTCCTCACCTTATCAGATCAGTTGCCATCGTCCCAGACCACCTGCATCCCACCGTCGAGTCCGTTGCTGCGCCAGTCTGACCAACAGATGTCGTCGAGGCCATCTCCGTTCACGTCCCCCACCCACGAAGCGGTGATCGGCGACGCACCGAGCGCTGCAAAGCCCAGAAAAGACGCCGGGCCGTCGAATGCATGGTCAGGGGTCGCAGGGCTTTCCAGTCCTGCCGCCAGGGGCCCGAACCAGATCTGGAGCTGGACTTGAGTGGACCCAGGCGCCCGTGAGGCGAGGACGAGATCCTCATTCCCGTCTCCGTCCACGTCCGCCTGGTCCGTGCTGGTGTTGTTCGCCACGGCCAGACCGAGCTCACTGTTCGCTGATACACCCACGATCGTGGCGATCGTGCCAGTGCCGGCGCCGTCCACGTTGAGAAGTCCCGCCGCGCCCACCGAATCTCCGTCGATCACGAACACCACGCCGCGGCCGCCGTCGAACGTGAAATCGCCGGCGACGATCTCTCTCGAGCCGTCTCCGTTCTGGTCGGAGATCGAGCCCATCGTCACGCCCCATTCCAGCGCCGCTTGCGTCGACAGCTCCCGGATGCGCACGTCGCGGCCAACCGTGAACGGCTCGCGCGTCCCGCCCGGTGCGGCGGGCCGGCCTGCGCCGCGGAACACGAGTAGGTCGGCGTTGGCCACGTTGTTGTCGGCGTAGGCCACGCCTAGATCATCGGTGGCGTCGGCGCCGCCCTGCGTCGGCCCGAGGTTGTGGAGGTAGTAGCCGAAGTAGTCGACGCCGCCGCCCGCGACGCCGGGCTGCTCGTACATGCGGATGACGGTGGTGCCGCTGCCGGCGGCGCTGACGTCCGAGATCCGGACATCTCCGGTCGGCACGGTGCCGCCGTAGAAGACGAGCGCCGCGCCGGCCGTGGCTCCTCCGCCGAACACCGCGGACGTCGCGAGGTCGTCGGTGCCGTCGCCGTCGTGATCGGCGGTCGCCAGCTGCCAGCCCAGGCCGCTGCCCGTGAACCAGTTGGCGGAGCCCGCGACCCGGATGCGTCGCGGCGCGGTCGTCGCGCTCACGGTGCCACTCGGTAGCGCGGCGCCGCCGTTGAAGATGTAGACGGCGCCGCTGCCGGCGTCGCTGAATGGTTCGCCGATCGCGAGGTCGTCGCGTGTCGCGCTGCTCCAGCGCACCGCGGTGAGGGACGAGCCCAGGCCGCCGCCGGCGGCCGTGCCGCGAATCGTCACGGCGGGAGACGTCGCGAGGCCCACCGCCGAGCCGAAGTAGATGTAGACCTCGCCGGCGTCGGCGAAGCCGGCCGAGTCGGCGAACGGCGACGACACCGCGACGTCTTCGAAGCTGTCGTCGTTGAAGCGGCCGTGCACGATCGCGAAGCCAAAGTTGGCGTTGCCCGCCACGCTGGGCGCCGTGTACGCGGCGGTCTGATCGAAGCGCGGCGTGAGCGGGCCGACGATCTGCGCCGCGGACCGGTTGCCCGCGCCGTCGACCGCCGCGATGCCGACCCAGAACTGCGTGCCGGTGCGCAGCGGGCGAACGCGAATGCTCTGGTTGCTGCCCGGCGCGCCCGGAGCGGGGCCCGAGAACGTCGTGCCGGTCGTATCGAAGTTCGCGTCGGTCAGCGCGACGGTCGCGTACTTGATGCGGTACGCGCTCGCGCCGGTCGGCGCCATGAACGCGAGGCGGATCGACTGCCGCGTGTCGGCGGCGCCCGTGAGGCCCGTGATGGCGCCCGGCGGCGAGACGTCGACGACAAGGCTCAGGTTGGCCGAGCCGACTTGCGGCCCCGCGGTCGCGCTCGCCACGATCACGTACGGCGCGGCGCGGTCGGCGAGCGCGAGCGTGAGACTCCAGCTGGCGCCCACGACGGTGGCGGCCTGGGGTGCGCCGCCGTCGACGGTGATGTTCACCGCGGCCCCGACGACGCTCACGGTGCCGGTCAGATTGAAGGTCAGGTCGCTGCCGCTCACCGTGCCATCGCTCGAGCCCACGGTGCCGTCGGCCGGCGAGCCGGTGAAGTTGACGGAGATGTCGGCGAGCGACACGCGGCAGGTCGGTGTCATGTTGGTGTTGCCGGCGGTGTCGCTCGCGATGCCGATGAAGTCGTTCGCGCCCTGGAGGATGGTCACCTCGACCTCGCCGCCGACGCCGTTGGCCGGCACCGTCGACGAGCCGCCGCTGTTGGTCAGCTGCAGCTGCCGGTTGGTCGCCGACGGCGACACCACGCGCATCCGCACCTGCATTCCGGCGAGCGCGCCGTTCACGTCCTGCGCCGGCGTCACGGTGCCGCCGCACGCGACGCCGCTCGGCAGCGCGACCTGAAGCGTCACGTTGGGCGGCTGGTTGTCGAACGCGAGGCTCACGCCGGCCGTGGTCTCGATGCCGTCGGCGCTCGTGACGCGCACGGTGCAAAGCTCGCTCGATTCGCAGGGGACGGCGCCGCAGACGTTGGTGCGCAAGGTCGTCGCGCCGCCGGCGCCGACGGTGGCGCCGGGATTGTTCGAGCCGCAGTCGCTGGTGACCATGCGGCCGACGCACGCGTCGTCGACGTCGAGCACCACGTCGACCTGCGCGCCGTTGCCGGGGGTGGCGTCGGCGTCGGTCGTCACCGTCGTGGTCGGCGCGGTCACGACGATCGGGCAGCCGTTGTAGACCACGCGATAGGTCGTGGTCGCGCTGCACGCGTTGCCCGCGTGATCGATCGTCGAGAACGCCACGCCGAAATCGGCGGGCGGCGTGGTCGGGTTGAAGCTCGCGTCCGCCGTCGACAGGCCGCCGGCGTCGACGGCGGTGCCGGTGAGCGTCGTCATGACGCCGCCCGGCGCCGTCAGCACGAAGCGCGCGCCCTCGCCGGCGGTGTCGCCGCCGGCCGCGCGACCCTCGAGCTCGAGCTGGATGCCGTTGGCGGTGTTCATGTCGTCGTCGAGGCTCGGCGTGATGCTCGTGCCCGGCAGCGGCGACGTGAGCGCGCAGGTCGGCGACACGGTGTCGACGTACACCGACAGCACGCCCGACGAGCGCGTGCCCAGGCCGTTCGGTCCGCTGCACGCGACGCGCAGGTTGTCCTGGCCCTCGGGCAGGCTCATCGCGAGGCGCAGCTCGCCGACATCCGTCGCCGTCCCGCTGCCGACCTGCGTCTCGACGGCGCCCGGGCCCGAGAGGAAGACCACGACCGAGTCGCCCGGCGTCGTGCGCACGATGATGTCGCCCTGGTGGCCGGGCACGCCCGCGTTGCCGTCCGACGACGCGTTGAAGACGTCGAGCGGCGCGTAGAACGCATTGGGCTCGGGCGGGGTCTCGAACTCGAGGGTGCAGTCGCCGCTCACGCCGCCGAGCTCGACGTGGCGCACGTCCTCGTCGCTGCCGCAGTTGCCGGCGTCGCCGCGCACGCGCAGGTCGGCGCCGCCGCCCGGGATGGTCACGTCGGTGAAGAGGGCGTTGCCCTGCTCGTCGGTCTCGGCCGTGAGCGTGGTGAGCGCGTTGCCGTCGTCATCCTCGACGGTGAGCGTCAGCTCCGCGCCCGCCGCGAACGTGGTGCGCACGCGGACCTCGGTCTGCACGCCGGCGGTGGTCGCGTTCGCGTCCTGCGTCACGATGCCCGCCGGCTCGTCGATCACGACGAGCGCTTCGACCTGGCAGATCATCCCGTCGTCGCATCCGGCGAAGATCGCCGTCGCGCACAGACAGAGCACGAGGGCCTTCGTCCCCCGGCGAAGGTAGCGTGTGAGCATGATTTCCTCGGAGCTGAGAGCTGAGAGTGACGGCTACAACTACGGCTACGACAGGACGCGAAGCGTGCGAGGACGGCGCTTGCCGTCGGTCGCAACCAGGTGATGTTGCCCGTCGGGATCGACGCGATCCCAGGTCGGCGGCAGGGCGGTCTCGGTCGCGGGCACGAGTCCGCGCGCGCGCAGCTCGTCGCGCACGGCGACGGCGTGGCGGCACGCCTCGAGCGACGGGCCGCGGATCTCGCCCTGCTCGACGAGCGCCATGCCATGGCAGCGCTGGCAGTAGGAGCGCAGCGCGCAGGCGTTGCACTCGGCGAGCTTGGCCCAGCGCAGGTCGCGCACCTCGGCGAGCTCGGTCGAGCCGCGCCAGATCTCGTGGAACGACTGCTCGCGCAGGTTGCCGCACGGCAGCGGCAGCGCGTTGCACGGCCACACGTCGCCGTACGGCGTGATCGCCAGCGACTGCTGGCCGGCGCGACACGGCGTGTGATTCAGCGGGCGGAGGTCCTCGCCTCCAGCCACGGCTTCCGCGGCCGGCGTGCCCGCCGCGTACGTGGTGTCGAGGTAGCTCTTCATCGGGCCGGCGTAGAAGCGCGCCACCGAGCCGGCGTTCATGCGGAGCGCCGTCGGCGACTGCTCTCGATTCTCCATCGCGGTGATCTTGGGATCGAACGAGTACTCGGCGCCGATCGTGCGCGCGAGCTCGGCCATCGCCTCGAGCTCGCCGAGGTTCACTTCCATGACCGGCGCCTTCAGGACGACCGGCACCTTGCGCTCGATGAGGCGGCGCGCGGCGGCGACGGTGCGTTCCCACGAGCCGGGGCTACGGGTCACCTGCTCGTGCGTGTGCGCGCCGGCGGCGTAGAGCGACATCTCGACCTGCAGCGGGCGCAACGTCGCGAGGAAGTCGGCGCGCGCGTCGTGGATGTGGTGGCCGGTCGACAGGAGCTTCAGGGCGAAGCCGCGCTCGTGAGCGGCGGCCAGGATCTCGTCGGCGTCGCGGCGGACGAAGACCTCGCCGCCCATGATCGTGAGGAAGAGGACGCCGGCCGCGGCGAGCTCGTCGAAGATGCGCGTGATCTCGGCGAGGGTGAGCTCGTCGCGCTTGGCCTCGGTCGCGTCGCGGTGCTCCTGGTAGCAGTGCACGCACTCGTAGTTGCAGCGGTCCGTGACCTGGAACGTGACCGTGACCGGGCTGCCGTCGCGCTGAGCGACGGCGGCGAGCAGGTCAGCAGCGCCGCGTTTGGCCTTCATGAAGTCGCCTCGCGAGGATACGCGATTCCGAGCACGCTCGCGACGCCGTCATCCTTGCGGAACTCGAGGCGATAGGTTGGCACGGCCTGGGTGAGATCCGCGACGAGCGCGAGCACGTGCTCGGCGGTGCGCGGCTCGGCGACGTAGACGAGGATGTGGCGGAGCAGCTCGCGCAGCGCAGCGGTCGGTGACATCGCGGCGCGCGCGTGGCGTGTGGCCTGCACGAGGACGTGGATCCCGTCGAGCGGGGCGCTCGCGCCGTGCGCGATGCCACGCGCGTCGAACGGGCCGAGATACGGCGGGATGATGACGCTCCAGCGCGCGGGGTCGGTGGCGTCATCGGTGGCGTCGCGACGGAGGACGACGATCTCGTCACCGATCTTGCGGGCCGGCGCGCGATCGAGCAGCGAGGAGATCGTGCTCTTGCCGGCGCCGCTCACGCCGGTGAAGACCAGCGCGTGCCCGGCGTGCTCGACGGCGGAGGCGTGCATCATCAGCGCGCCGTGACGCGGCAGCGCGAGCGAGAGCGCGATGCGCACGCACGCCTCGAGGCTGTTGGCGCTCGGGCCGACGCGGAACGACGCGCGCAGCGGGAGCTCGCCGGTGTCGATGTCGCCCTCGGCGTCGAAGCGCTCGACGTGCAGGCGGCCGTCGGCGCCGAGCGTGCGCGCGAACGCGGGATACTCGGGGCCGCGCTCGCGCCCGAACGTCGCGACGTCGTCGACGCGCTCGATGTCGATCGTGAGGAGCTCGGTCGCGTCGGTCGCGAAGGCGCGATAGGCCGCGGCGAGGTCGGCGAGCTCGCGGCTCTCGCGGGCGCGGATGAGGACCGGCAAGCCGGCGATGTGAAAGCG
>DATLEB010000349.1:0-30033 GCA_035525615.1 Kofleriaceae bacterium
ACGGCCCGACAGGCGCTGGATCGCCTTGTAGACGCGCAGCGCGCTGACCGGAGCGCGCTCGATCTGGTCGCGCACCGCGGGCAGGTCGACGATCGAGCGCGTCGCGATGAGGCGCTCGGCGAGCTCGGTGTCGTCCGATGGGGCGTACTTCACGCGGATCTGGACGGGCGCGCGCGAGTCACCGAGGAGGAGCAGATCGCCGGGCTCGAGGCCGAGCTCGTGGCGACGGCTCGCGTCGACGGGGATGCGCGTGCCGCCGCGCTCGACGGCCGAGCCGTTCGTCGAGCGGAGGTCGCGGAACACGTAGCCGTTGCCCTCGCGCAGGATCTGGGCGTGCTCACCCGACAGGTGGTAGTCGGTGAGGACGATGGTGTTGGTCGAGGCACGCCCCAGCGTGATCACCGGGGCGCTGAGCTCGTAGCTCGGCCGGGTGGCGGTTCCGCGGAGAATTTCGAGGAGGAGCAAGGGTGTTTTCGGGCGAGAACAGAAGTGCGGTCGGCCCTCTGACGGTTATACTCCGAGACGCTTTTTCGGTCATGGCGTCACCTTCCAAAGTGCTCGTTGTCAGCCGAGATCGCCGAGCCGCCGATGGCGTGCGGCTTGGCTTCGAGCGCGAGGGCATGCCCGTCGAGTCGGCGGAGACGGCGGCGGCGGCGAGCTTCGACGACGTGGCCGTCGTGATCGCCGGTGCGGATCCGCACGGCGACGGTGACGCCGCGCCGTTCATCCGCGAGCTCGTCGCGAAGGGCGCGGGCGCGGCGCCGCTGCTCTACGTCGGCAACGGCATCTCGCGCGGTGCCGCGCTGGCGGCGGGCGCGACGGCGATGCTCGCGTCGCCGGCGTACGTGCGCGACGTGGTCACGATCGGGCGCATCCTCGCCGGGCGCCGGCCGGGCAATCGCTCGGTGATGGACGGCGATCTGGGGCAGAGCTTCGGCGTGTTCTACCTGGTGCGCGCGCTGTCGCGCACGGGTGCGACGGGCACGCTGCTCATGCTGCGCGGGCTGCGGCGCGGCGAGATCCGGTTCTTCGAGGGCGAGGTGACGTCGGCGCAGGTGGGTGGGTTGCACGGGCAGGCGGCGCTCGACCAGCTGCTGCTGTGGACCGAGGCGCGGTTCGAGCTGCGCGACGAGCCGGTCGTGCGGCGGCAGCAGATTCCACTCACGCTCGACGAGCTGCTCGGGCATGCCGAGCGCTTCCTGTGCGACCTGCGCGACGCGGCGGGGAGCCTGTCCCCGTCGGCGGTGTACGAGCAGGACGCGCCGACGCTGGCATCGATGGGGCGGCAGCTGCCGACCGAGGTGCACGGCGTCCTGCGCATGTTCGACGGGCACCGCACGGTGGCCGACGTGCTCGAGGACAGCCCGTTCCGCGTGCTCGAGACGCTGCGCGTGGCGGAGCGCGCGGCGCAGGTCGGGTTGCTCAAGAAGCTGGTGGTCGCGAAGCAGAAGAACACGCACCGCGCCATGCTCGCCGTCGAGGAATGGCTGGTCGGCGGCGCGTCGGGCGAGGTGGCGAAGCCGTTGACGCCCGAGGGCTCGGGGCCGGTGGGCGGCGGCAAGAAGAAGGGCAAGGGGAAGAACAGCGGCGTGCAGGACGCGGTGAAGCCGCGCGCGGTGGTGGAGGTCGACTGGGCGGCGCTGGTGCCGCGGGGCGCGGGGCTCGACGCGGGCGCGCTGTCGCCGGTCGTGCCGTCGTCGGCGGCGCGCGGCGAGATCGAGGTGCGGTCGGCGAACGCTCCGGCGAGCCGCGACGCCGAGCGCGAGAAGCTCGAGACGCTGACCGATGCGGGCGAGCGCGATCGTTTGTTCGCGCCGCTCGTCGAGATCGCGGAGCGCGAGACGCTGGACGCAGAGGAGCAGGAGTGGCTCGCGAAGGAGAAGCAGGCGAAGGCCGACGCGGCCGAGGCGGCGGTGCGGGCGAAGCGCGAGAAGGAGGAGGGCGAGGCGAAGGCCAAGGCTGACGCCGAGGCGAAAGCGAAGCGCGAGAAGGAGGAGGCGGCGGCCGCGAAGGCGGACGCGAAGGCCAAGGTGGAGGCGGAGGCGAAGGCGAAGGCTGACGCCGAGGCGAAGGCGAAGCGCGAGAAGGAGGAGGCGGCGGCGAAGGCGAAGGCGGACGCGAAAGCCAAGGCCGAGGCCGACGCCAAGGCGAAGGCGGACGCCGTGGCGACGGTGAAGCGCGAGAAGGAAGAGGCGGCGGCGAAGGCGAAGGGAGACGCGAAGGCGAAGGCCGAGGCGGACGCGAAGGCGAAGGCCGACTCCGAAGCGAAGGCCGAGGCCGAGGAGCGCGCGAAGGCGGAGCAGGAAGAGGCCGACGAGTGGGCGCGGAAGGCCGCCGTCGCGATGGAGCGCGCAGACGCCGAGGCGAAGGCGAAGGCGGACGTCGAGGCGAAGGCGAAGGCGGACGGCGACGCCAAGGCGAAGGCGGATGTCGACGGCGCGGCGCAGGCGAAGGACGCCAACGGCAAGGCCACGACCGCCGGCGAGACGACGGCGAAGACCGACGGCGAGAAGCGCTCGGGCGAGATCGGTGGCGAGCGCTCCAGCGAGCACGGTAGCGAGCGCTCGGGCGAGATCGGCGGGCGTTCGGGTGACGTCGGTGTCGGTCCGTCGGGCGAGATCGGCGGACGCTCGGGTGAGATCGGCGGCGAGCTGCGACCGGCGCGGGCGACGACGAATCCCGACGTGGTGGCCGGGCCGTCGATCCTCGTCGACGAGCTGGTGGAGACGCGCTCCGAGGCGCGATCGATCGGCGAGGCGGCGACGCACGCCGCCGACGCGGCTGCGACGGCCGCGAAGAAGGACTCCGCGGTCCCGCGCGAGACCGCGACGCCGACGGGATCGGGGCGGGCGAAGCGCAAGTCCACGCAGCCGCCGGCCGGCAAGTCGGTGCAGAAGGAAGTCGATCGCGCGCACCAGGACGCGCAGGCCGCCGCGGTGGCCGTGACCAGTCACTTCAGCGACGACGAAGAGGCGTTCTTCCAGGCCGGGCATTCCGAGCATCACGGCGACCACAAGCCGGCCGAGTCGTTCGACGACCTCGACGACGGGTACCAGCGCGTCGGATTCTGGGACCGGCTCGTGGGGCGCAAGCCCGCGAAGCCGCCGCCCAAGGCGGCCGCGAAGAAGTCGGCGCCGAAGAAGCCCGGCCAGAAGCGCTGAGTCGAGCCGAGTCGCGCCGAGTCGCGCCGAGTCGGGCGACGTCGCGTCAGGTCACGGCGCGGCCCAGGCGAGCTCGACCGAGCCGCGGGCGCTCCACATGCGCAACGCCACGCGCTTGGCACCGTCGTGCAGCACGGCGGACGCGCGCGGGAAGGTTGCCACGTACACGGTCGCGAAGTCCCCGAGCATCGGCAGCTCGGCGCGCAGCATCTCGGAGGGGCGCCGGTCGCGCACGATCTTCGTCGGCGCGGTCTCGACGCCGGCATCGTCGACGAGCGCGATGCGCCAGACCGAGCGCTCGCCATGGTGCAGATCGTTCTCGCTGCGCTCGTAGGTCGTCACGACGAGCGTGACCTCGTAGTCACCCTCGGCGGCGGTGCGCTCCGCGGCCATCATCGCGTCGCGTGAGCTGCCCTGGACGTTGCGCAGGTGCGCGATGTGCGCGGCGCGCGCGGCGCGCCACTCGGGCGAGCGGAAGATGGCGTAGACCTCGAGCGCCTGCTGGTACTCGCCGCGCAGGATCGCCTTGCGCGTCCACGCCTTGTTGACGTCCTCGAACTCGCCGGCCTGCGACGGCCACGAGTCGCTCAGCCTGAGCGGCGGCGGCGCGGCCGCACACGCGGCGCCGCCGACGATGCCTGTAACGGCGAGCGCGAGGGCGATGGCCGCCCGGGCGAGCCTCACGGCAGGAAGTCCTTGCGCGTGAAGAGCGGGTGGAGCGGGGCGTGCGGCGTCACGGCGTCGCGGCCTCCCTCGAGGCGGTCGCACAGCGCGACGACGGCGGCGACCTTCAGGCCGCTCGAGACCGCGCGCTCGATGGCCTTGAGCGTCGACGCGCCGGTCGTGACGACGTCCTCGAGCACGACGACCGGGCGCGACGCGTCGATGCGCGACGCGCTCTCGAGCCACTGGCCGGTGCCGTGACCCTTGGGCTCCTTGCGCACGATGAAGGCGTGGAGCGGGCGGCCGGCGTGGAAGCTGGCCACGCTGGTCGCGGTGGCGAGCGGGTCGGCGCCGAGCGTGAGGCCGCCGACGGCGCCCGCGTCGGGGCACACCTCGTCGATGATGCGGCGGAACAGCTGGCCCACCAGGAAGCCGCCCTCGGCGTCGAGGCTGACCTTCTTGGTGTCGATGTAGAAGTTCGACTTCGCGCCCGACGACAGCGTCACCTCGCGCTCCGCGAAGGCGTGGATGCGGAGCAGCTCGAGAAGGCGGCCGCGCTGCTGCGCGAAGACGGGTTCGGCGAAGAGTGCGTCGAGAGTCATCGGGCGGACTCAACCTACCACGCAGGTTGACGTCATGGGCGTACGGGTTACAGTGACGAACCTTGCATCTCGTCGACGAATCCGACGCTGTCCCGGTCACTTCCGTGGGCGATCTCGTCGACCATTTTCGCACGGCGGAGAAGCCGCGCGAGCAGTGGCGTGTCGGCACCGAGCACGAGCTGATCGGCGTCCGGGCGCAGGGGCCACAGGCCGGCACGCCGCCCGCGTACGACGGTGCCGACGGGATCGGCGCCGTGCTCGCGGGGTTCGCGGCGCGCGGCTGGACGCCGGTGCAGGAGCGCGGTCACGTGATCGCGCTGTCGCACGGCGCGGCGCAGGTGACGATCGAGCCCGGCGGTCAGTTCGAGCTCGCCGCACGCCCGGTGTCGCACAGCTGTGATCTCGTCGCCGATCTGCGCGAGCACGTCGGGACGCTCGCCGAGGTCTCGCTTCCGATGGGGCTGGCGTGGCTGTCGATCGGGCTGCGGCCGTTCGGCGGGCGCGAGGACATCCCGTGGATGCCCAAGGAGCGCTACGACGTCATGCGGGCGTACATGCCCACCGTCGGCACGCACGGGCTCGACATGATGCTGCGCACCGCGACGGTGCAGACCAACCTCGACTGGTCCGACGAGGAAGACGCCGCCGCCAAGCTGCGCTGCCTGATGAGCGTGACGCAGCTCCTGACGGCGCTGTGGGCGTCCTCGCCGATCCTCGACGGCAAGGTGTCGGGTTACCAGAGCTATCGCGCGCACATCTGGCGCCACACCGACAACGATCGCTCGGGGCTCCTGCGCTTCGCCTTCGAGGACGCCCCCGTCTATCGCGCGTACGTGGAGTGGGCGCTCGACGTGCCCATGTACTTCGTCTACCGCGGCGGCTATCGCCCGGTGCGCGGTCTCACGTTCCGCCAGTTCATGGCGAACGGGTGGGAAGGCGAGCACGCCACGCGCGCCGACTGGGGGCTGCACCTGTCGACGCTGTTCCCCGACGCGCGCATGAAGAAGTACATGGAGGTGCGCGGCTGCGACTGCGGCTCGCTGCCGATGATCGCGGCGCTCGCGCCGTTCTGTCACGGCCTCCTCTACGACGAGACCGCGCGCGCGGCGGCGATCGCGCTCACCGCCGGCCTCGACTGGGACGCGCGGCAGACGCTGGCCGACGAGGTGCCCAAGAGCGGCCTCGCGACGCGCGTGGGCAAGACCACGGTCGGTGAGCTGTCGCGCGAGCTGGTCGCCATCGCGCGCGACGGGCTCAGGCGGACGCTGCCGGGCGTGCTGCGGCTGATCGAGCCGGTCGCGCACATCGCCGAGACCGGCCGCACGCAGGCCGACGAGATCATCGAGATGTGGAACGCGAACGCCGGCAACGTCGAGGCGCAGGTGCGTGCGCTCGCGCATCCCGGCCTGCACCCGACGACGAACACGACGTCCGACCTGAGCTGTTGATCGTCGCCGGGGGCAGGTTCAGCGCGCGACGAGCACGCTGCACGGCGCGTGGCGCACCGTGGCCTCGGCGACGCTGCCGAGGACGAGGCGGCGGATGCCACGGCGGCCGTGGCTGCCGACCGCGACGAGGTCGGCCTGGACCTGCTCGGCGAGGTCGCACACGGCCTCGCGCGGCTGATCCTCGACGACGTGTGAGCGGAAGGTCACCCGGGCGCCGGTGTGGACGCGCATGGCCTCCTCGCAGCGCGCGTGCGCCTCGGCGACGAGCTGCGCGAGGAACGCCTTGTAGTCGTCGGCGAGGACCGGGTCGACGCCGGGCACCGGGCGGAACATCGGGTGGTGGAGGCAGTGCACGAGGTCGAGGTTCGCGCCGGGCTGCGCCAGCTCGACGGCGCGTGCCAGCGCGATGGTGGCGCCCGGCGAGAAGTCGGTGCCGACGACGATGCGGCCGAAGCCGCGATCGGGGTCGCCCGAGCGCGCGACGAGCACGCTGCTGTCGGCGCGGCGCACCACGTGCTCGGCGGTCGAGCCGAGGAGCCAGCGACGCAGCGCGCTCTTGTCGCGCGAGCCGGTGATGACGAGGTCGGCGCCGACCTGCGTGCCGGCCGCGACCAGCGCGTCGTCGGGATACTCGTCGACGATCAGCTGCGAGACGGTGACGCCGGACTCGGCGGCGACGCGGTCGCGGATCGCGGCGAGCTGACCGCGCTCCGACGCCAGCCGGTCGTCGAGCACCTTGACCAGCGCGTCGGCCGTGGCCGCCATCGACTCGGGCACGTCGGGGCGCTGCGGCACCGTCGTGGCGTGCACCAGCACGATCTCCGCGCCGTGCTGTGCCGCGATCTCGGCGGCGCGCCGCACCGCCACGTCGGCGCCGGGGGAGAAGTCCATGCCGACGACGATCTTGTGCAGGCCCATGCCTCGGTTGTATCGCGACTGCGCGGCTCGATCACCGATCGATCACGCCATCGGCGACGGCGATGGCCCGCACGTCGTCGATGGTGGCCGCCTCGGCCACGGTCTTGTCGGGGCGGTAACGGATGACGCGCGCCAGGCGCAGCGCCAGGCCGCCCGGGTACTGCTGCGAGACCTGCACGTCGGAGAACGCGATCTCGACGACGAGCTCGGGCCGCACGTGCACGACGTGGCCGTCGCGCTCCGTCGCGCGCGCGCCCAGCTCGCGGGTCTGCCACACGAGGAGCTCGTCGGTCATGCCCTTGAACGTCTTGCCGAGCATGACGTAGCCGCCGGTGCGTGGATCGCGCGCGGCGAGGTGCAGGTTCGAGAGCCAGCCCTTGCGCCGCCCCGACCCGTGCTCGACCGCGATGACCACCAGATCGAGAGTGTGGACCTTCTTGATCTTGAGCCACGACGCGCCGCGATTGCCCGCGGCGTACGCGGCGCCGAGGTCCTTGGCCATCACGCCCTCGTGACCGGCGGCGAACGCGGCCGCGAGGAAGGCCGCGGCCGCCGCAGGATCGCGCGTCTCGAGCGACGGCACCAGCGTGTCGGCGGGCGCCATGCCGAGCAGCGCGGCGCGGCGATCACGGCCGGGGCGATCGAGCACGTCCTCGTCGTCGACGAGGAGCACGTCGAACCAGCGCGCGGCCAGCGGCAGCTCGGTGCGCAGCGCCTCGTTGTCGATGGAGCGGCCGAAGCGGCGCATGGTGATCTGGAAGGGATGCGGGCGGCCGTCGGCGCGGAACGCGATCGCCTCGCCGTCGAGCACGGCGCGCCGGACGGGCAGGGCGAGGCCCAGCGCGACCAGCTCGGGGACCGCGACGGTGACGTCGCCGCCGCCGCGCGAGTACACCTTCACGAGGTCGCCGTCCTTGTGGAGCTGGACGCGCGCGCCGTCGAGCTTGTGCTCGAGGATCGGATCGGCGAGCGAGGCCAGCGCTTCGTCGAGATCGTCGGCGGGCGAGGCCAGCATGGGCAGGACCGGCCGGAACAGGCGCAGCCCGTACTCGGCGACCGCGGCGGCGCCGCCGGTCCGCGCCGCGTCCGCGATCGTGGCCAGGTCGCCCGACATCATGAAGCCGCGGCGCACCAGCGCCTCGTCGAGGCGCTCGGCCTGTGCGATCGCCGCGACCATGACGCCGTCGAGCGCGCCCTGGCGCAGCTCGCCTGTGAGCACGCCGACGAGGAGGTCGCGCTCGGCGGCGGTGGCGCGCGCGAAGAGGGAGCCGAGCGTCGCCTCGCGTAGCTTGCCCGAGCCCGCGCCCTTGGCGCCGGCGATGGTGGTGAGCGCGCTGTCGACGTCGGCGATGGTCAGCGACGGCGTCGCGGCGGGCGGCTGCTCGAGGGCGCGCGAGATCAGCGAGTAGCCGACGCCGATCTTGCCCTGGGGCGACGCGCCGGTGAGGTAGTGCACGGCGAGCGGGACCTCGCGATCGGGGAGCCCGCGCAGGAGCTCCGCGAGGCGAGCGATCTTCTGCAGGCGCGCGCGCGTGGCGGCGACCGCAACGCTGGCCTGCGCGAGGGCATCGAGAGGCGAGGACACCAACCGAACCGTGTCAGGCGTCGTCGTCGATGTCGATCTCGATCTCGAAGTCGTCGTCGATCTCGATCTCGGCCGTCGGCGTCCGCGGAGGAGGCGTCGTGGGCGAGGCCGAGCGCGGCGGCAGCGGCGGCGGCTGCGTGCGGCCCTTGGGACGCGTGGGCGCTGGCGCGGAGGCGGGCGGCGCGATCGCGGCCTCGAGCTCGTTCGCGCCCATGGCCTCGCCGCCGATGGACCCCGGATCGATACGCTGGGGCGTCTGCACCGTGCCGAGATCGATGTCGCGGCTGCGCAGCGCGTGCGAGCCGGAGGTCATGTCGACGTCGACGCTGTCACCGTCGTTGTTGAAGCTGGCCAGCGGATCGACCAGCGGAGCGGACAGTGGGGCCGGGGCCGGGGCGCTGGCGTTGGCAAACGCCGCCCGTCGGCGCGCGTCGCGCTCGGCGAGCTCGCGGCGCTGCTTGTCACGCGCGCGCTCGTGCGCTTCCTGCTCGGCGCGCTGGCGATCGCGCTCGGCGATCTCGCGCTCGGCGCGCAGGCGGTCGCGATCCTCGTGCTCGCGGCGGTGGCGATCGCGATCTTGCGTCTCGCGCTCGACGCGCACGCGATCGCGCTCGGCGCGTTCACGCTCGACGCGCTGGCGGTCGCGGTCGATGCGCTCGCGCTCCGCACGCTCGCGCGCGTTGCGATCCTCTTGCGTGCGCAGCTCGGAGGTGGCGGACTTGGGCCGCGGGGGGGGCGGCGCAGTGAGCGGGTGGCGTCCGCGGCTGGCGGCACCGGCGCCGCGATGCGCCGACGGGCCGGCGAGCGGCTGGAACGAGCCGGTCGGCGTCGACGAACGCGAGGACGCGGGGGGCGTCGTGGCCGCGATCGCGGCCGCCGCAGCAGCGGAAGCCTCGGCGGCGGCAGCATCGGCGGCGGCGTCGGCGGCAGCCGCGGCATCGGCGGCGGCGTCGGCCACCGCGGCGGCGGACGCAGCGGCCGCCGCGATGGCCGACGAATCGGCGGCGTCGAGATCGGAGTCGGGCGCCGGCATCGGCGTCGGGATCGGCGAGGAATCCTCGGCCGCGATGGCGCTCGGCATCGGCGCCGCAACGAGCTCGGTCTGCGTCTCGGCGACGTTGGCAGGCTCCGGCTCGGCCTCGGCGGGAACCTCACGCACCGGGCCGGGCCGTGAGGGCATAGGCAAGAGGTTGGGCGTCGCGCGCGGGCGCTTGCGCAGCGCCGGCGCCGACGTGCCGAGCTCGCGCGCGAGGCGGCCCGAGACTTCCTCGGCGGACACTTCCTCGACGACCACGCCGCCCGAGAGCGACTCGAGCTCGCGCTCCAGATCGCCGCTGGCGAGCGAGCGTGCGCGCACGACCACGGCGCTGACGTCGATCTCCTGGTCGAGGTCGTCGACGATCGACGATGCGATCGAGAGCGACGCGGCCGCGGCGGCCGCGAGATCGGCGGGGGCCGGTCGCACACGCGACGAACGGGCGACGGGCGGCGGCGGCGCCGCCGGAGGCCGTGGCGCGCTCGGCACGAGCTCGGGCTCGGGCTCGGGCTCGGGCTCGGGCTCGCGCTCGGGCTCGGGGACCGGCTCGGGTGGAGACGACCGCGTCGGAACGGGCAGGGGCTCGACCACCGACGCCGCGGCGGCCGCCGCCGCAGCGGCGAACGGATTCACGGCTGCCGGCTGCGTCTCGGGCTCGGTGGGCGGCGCCACCGTGATCGGCCCGCTCCGCTCCGAGCGCGGGATGACGTGCTGCGGGCGCACCGGCGCCGGCGCGATGCGCGTCGGCGAGTCGAAGTGCACCGGCATCGGCCCGACGCGCGTGGGCGAGTCGTTCGTGACGGCGTTGGGATCCGGCTTGCGACCGGTCGGCTTCTCGGGGCGCCGCGGCATCGGGCGGATCTGCGTCTTGCCGTCGTCTTCGCCACCGGCCGCGCCGAGCGGCGCCGGGCGCACCTGCGTGGTGGGCTCCTCGGCCTTCGGCTCGTCGTCCTCGGGCGGCTGCGGCAGTCCGCCCGGCGGCTCGGCCAGCCCGCGCGCCTTGCGCACCTCGAGCATGCGCAGGAGGACGTCTCGGCTCTCCTTCGACACGCGCTGGAGCGCGACGCCCATGCCGACCAGCGCCTTCGGCTTCTCCGGGTTGGCCTCGCGGGTCCACCGCACCACGCCCTGACCGACGAGGACCGCGGTGTCGTTCGCCAGGCGGATCTCGAACCGGATCTCCTCGCCGACCGGCTTGGGCTGGCGCGTCGGGATGAAGATGCCCGACCGCGCCACGTTCACCGCGAAGCGATCGACGAACGTGTCGATATCCGCGTACCGCACCTTGATGCGCAACGCGGTGGCCGGCCGCTTGGCGTCGTCGGCTGCCATCCCTGGCGTGGATGTTCCGATGCCGGCGCCGAAAACGCAATCAGGCGCGCGGAGTCAGACGTGCTGAGCGACCCACGCGCGAACCGCAGCCAGCGCCTCGGGGACGCGTGCCGGATCTTTGCCGCCGCCCTGAGCCAGGTCCGGCTTGCCGCCGCCCTTGCCTCCGAGGATCTCGGCCGCCACGCCGAGGATCTTGCCGGCGTGGAGCTTCCCCGTCAGGTCCTTGGTCACCATGGCGACCAGGGTGACCTTGTCGCCGCCCACGCCCGCGAGGACGACCACCCCCGATCCCAGCTTGTCGCGGAGCTGGTCCCCGGTCTCGCGCAGGACCTTGGCGTCGTCGACCTCGGTGGCCGCGGCCAGGACCTTCACGCCGCCGACCTCGGTCGCCTCCGCCATGAGGTCGCGTCCGCCCGCGCCCGACGCGAGCTTCTGCTTGAGCTTTTCGAGCTCCTTCTCGAGCTGGCGGTAGGCGAGGAGCGCCTTGTCGACCTTCTCCGCGACCTCGAACATCGGCGCGCGCAGGCGCTCGCCGGCCTTGCCGAGCTCACCCTCGATCTTGCGCAGGTAGTCGATCGCGCCGGCGCCGGTGACCGCCTCGATGCGGCGCACGCCCTGGGCCACGCCCGCCTCCGAGATGATCTTCATCATCCCGATGTCGCCGGCGCGCCGCACGTGCGTGCCGCCGCAGAACTCGAGCGACTCGTTGCCGATGCGCACGACGCGCACGCTGTCGCCGTACTTCTCGCCGAACATCGCGACCGCGCCGCGCTGGCGCGCCTCCTCGAGCGGCAAGGTCTCGATGACCGAGTCGTCGTTGCGGCGGATCTCGCGGTTGACGAGGTCCTCGACCTCGCGCTTCTCCGCCTCGGACATCGGCGAGAAGTGCGCGAAGTCGAAGCGCAGGCGCTCCGGCGCGACCAGCGAGCCCTTCTGCGCCACGTGGTTGCCGAGCACCCGCTTGAGCGCGAGGTGGAGCAGGTGGGTCGCCGAGTGGTTGGCGCGGATCTGCTCGCGGCGCTCGTCGTCGACGGTGGCCGTGACGTTGTCGCCGACGGCGATCGTCCCGGCCATCACCTCGCCGGCGTGGACGAACATGTCGCCCGCCGGCTTGCTGACCTCGTCGATGCGCACGCGCGAGCCCGCCGAAGCCACGAGCAGGACGCCCGCGTCGCCGATCTGGCCGCCGCTCTCGGCGTAGAACGGCGTCTGGTCGAGGATGACCTCGACCTTCTGGCCTTCGGTCGCGCGCTCGACGCGCTTGCCGTCGGCGACGATCGCCTTGATCGTGCCGGCGCCGCTGGTGCCGCGGCCGTCGTAGCCGAGGAACTTGGTCGCGCCCAGCTCCTGCGCGAGCTGCTTGTGCATCTCCTCGACCGCCTGGCCGCCCGCCGCGAACTTCGACCGGAGCTTCGCGTCGGCCAGCGCCTTCTTGAACCCCGCCTCGTCGATGGTGAGGCCGCGCTCCTCGGCGATGATCTTCGTCAAGTCGTCGGGGAATCCGTGGGTGTCGTACAGCTTGAAGGTCGTTTCGCCGCTGACCTCCGTCGCGCCGGCCGCCTTCATGCGCGTGAACTCTCCCTCGAGGAGCTTCATGCCGTCGTCGAGCGTCTCGCGGAAGCTCTTCTCCTCCTCGAACGTCACGCGATCGATGGTGCTCGCGCGTTCGACGAGATCGGGGTACTGGCCCTTCATCTCCTCGATCACAGATGCGCAGACGCGGTGCATGAACGGCTCGGTGATGCCCAGCTTCTGGCCGTGGCGGACCGCGCGCCGGAAGATGCGGCGAAGCACGTACTCGCGCCGGCCCTTCTCGGGGAAGACGCCGTCGCCGATGAGGAACGTGCTCGCGCGCGCGTGGTCCGCGATCACGCGCAGCGACGTGTCGGTCTCGACGTCCTTGCCGTACGTCACCTTCGCGAGGTCCGCCGCCGTCGCCAGGATCCCGGTGAACAGATCGGTGTCGTAGTTCGACGCCACGCCCTGCAGCACCGAGGTCACGCGCTCGAGGCCCATGCCCGTGTCGACCGACGGGGCCGGGAGCGGGATCAGCTCGCCGTCCTTCGCCTTGGTCTCGAACTGCATGAAGACCAGGTTCCAGATCTCGAGCCAGCCCTTCCAGGTCTGCGGGTCGCTCGTCGGCCACACGCCGCGCGCGCCGTCCATGTTGAAGTGGATCTCCGAGCACGGCCCGCGCGGACCGATGTCGCCAGCCGACCAGAAGTTGTCGGCCTTGCCGAGGTCGATCACGCGGTCGTCACCGAAGCCGGTGACGCGCTTCCAGATCTCTCGCGCTTCCTTGTCGGGCCCGAGCTTCAGGCC
Source organism: Kofleriaceae bacterium (assembly GCA_035525615.1). Lineage (GTDB taxonomy): Bacteria > Myxococcota_A > Polyangia > Haliangiales > Haliangiaceae > UBA2376. Next base: position 13,068 of record DATLEB010000349.1, read on the forward strand.
GTCGTCGCCGCCGAACACGGTCACGACCATGCGCGACTGATCGATGCCGTAGACGCGCGTGAGCAGGTCCCACGCCCACGTGATCGCGTCCTCCTTGAAGTAGTCACCGAAGGAGAAGTTCCCGAGCATCTCGAAGAACGTGTGGTGCCGCGGCGTCTTGCCGACCTCGTCGAGGTCGTTGTGCTTGCCGCCGGCGCGCACGCACTTCTGGCTCGAGGCCGCGCGCTTGTAGTTGCGCGTCTCCTTGCCGGTGAACACGTCCTTGAACTGGACCATGCCGGCCGTGGTGAACAGGAGCGTCGGGTCGTTGGCCGGCACCAGCGAGCTCGATGCGACGCGCGCGTGACCGCGCTCGGCAAAGAAATCGAGGAACGCTTGACGGACCTGGGCAGCCTTCATGACGGCTGCACCCTAGCATTTTCCGGCGAGGAATCAGGCGCGGCGACGGCGCGGTCGCAGGAGCGCCATCCCGACGAGCAGGCCCAACACGCCCGCGCCGGGGACACCTCGGCCGCCCGTCGAACAGCAGCCGCCCTCGTCGTCGGGGTTCTCCTCACCGTCGCAGGGCTCGGCCAGGCCGGAGCCACACGGGATGCCCGTCGTCACCTTGCCGTGGATCCACGTCAGGTACGCGTCGACGCGCGTGTCGACGCCGCCCATCGTGCACTCGAAGCCGGAGAAGCTGCGCGACACGATGCCGACGACGCGCCGCCCGTCCCCGAGGTCGGCGAGCGCGGGACCGCCCGAGTCGCCCTGGCAGTTCTGCGGCTGCGGCGAGCCCATGCCCACCTGGATCTCGGTGGGGTTGAGCGAGATGAGCTTGGTCATCGCGTCGAACATCACGCCCGTCGTGTCGCTGGACGTCGTGGTCTTGCCGTAGCCCACGATCGCGAGATCGAGGCCGGCCGCCAGGAGCGGCGCCTGGTCGGAACGAATCATCTTCACGGGCGGAACGCTGGTGATCGGCTGGCTCAGGATCACGACGCCGACGTCGAAGAACTGGGACAGGCCGTCGATGGCCTCGCCGTCGAGCGAGAAGCTCTCGTGCTTGTAGGCCACCATGCCGGGTACGGTCCCGGTCCCGCCGTTCGTGGTGTCGAGCGCGAGCGAGAAGCCGGGGACGCCGGGGCCGGTGAGCTCGGGATCCACGCAGTGCGCGGCGGTGAGCACGGCGTTGGGCGCGATGAGCGTGCCGGTGCAGCCCTGCGCGGTCTGCCCGCCGAAGTCGTACATGAGCGCGCCGACGCCCGGGAACTCACCCGGCGTGGTCGGCGTGCCGCCGATGACGAATTCCTCGTCGGTGCCGAGCGCGGGCTCGAAGCACGCACCGGCGAGCGCCGCGTACGACGCGACACCAGCGGCGAAGAGTAGCTTCCGTCCGATCATGGGCGCCTCCGCAGCTCAGAACAGGTAGACCCCGGAGGCGAACCCTCCGAAGTACGTGTCGCGCGCGCCGCTGACGTCGGTGTCGGTGGCGTCGCCGTCGCGGTTGTTGGTGAGCTCGCCGTTGCCGGCGAACGCGTAGCCGATGGTCGTGAGCCGGGCGACGCCGCGGACCAGCATCTTGGGGCCGACCTTGTAGTCGAGGCCGCCCTCGATGTCGACGCCGGTCACCGTGGCGCCGCCGTACTGATCGGGCTCCTGCATGCGCCCGGTGTCGGTGATGAGGAGGAAGCGCGCGCCGCCGCCGAGCACGATCTTCGAGCTCATCATGTACTTCACGCTCACGCCGGGATCGATGTACGTGTAGTTCGTGTTGGGGATGTCGATGTCGGCGGGGAGCAGGTTGGGGTTGTTGCGATCGATGCTGAAGATGCGCTTGTTGAAGCGCAGCGAGCCCTCGACCTGCAGCGCCTTGCCGACGGGGTGGCGGTAGAGCACGCCCGCCGCGAAGTGGTGCTCCGTCGTCGGGAGCTCGTACACCACGTCCATCTTCTCGAGGTTCGAGGAGATGCTGAGCACGCGGTCGTAGAGGAACGAGAGGCCGAGGTTGCGCTTGAAGCCCTTGTTCTTGGCGTTGAACGCGAGCGGGAAGACGTCCGCGGCGAGCCGGATGCCCGGCACCGGTCCGCCGTCGTAACCCTGCGGCCGGTTCATCATCAGGTTGGTCGTGAACGAGAGCTTGCGGCCCGTGAACGAGAGGCCGACCGACACGTCCATCGCCCGCTTGCGCGGGTTCGACAGGTTGACCTTGCCGCCGACGGCGAGGTCGTCGTCCTCGTCGTCGCCATCGCCGCGGTCGTCGTCGCTGTCGTCCTCGTCGTCGTCGTCCCCGCCGCCGCGGTCATCGTCATCGCCGCCGCCGCGCGCGGCGACGCGATCGTCGTCCTCGTCATCGCCGCGATCGTCGTCGCCCTCGTCGTCGCCCTCGTCGTCGCTGCCATCGTCGTCGTCCGACGACTTGCCTTTGGCTTTGCCCTTCGCCTTGCCCTTGCCGGCGTCGGCGACCTTGCCCTTGCCCTTGCCCTTGGGCTTCACGTCTCCGTCGTCGTCGTCCTCGTCGTTCCCGTCGTCGTCGCCCTCGTCCTCGTCGTCATCGTCGCCGCCGCCGCGCACCTTGCCGCGGCCGCCGAAGCCCGAGCGACCGCCGCGATCGTCGTCGTCGGCTTCGTCGTCATCATCCTCGTCGTCGTCGTCGGTCTTGGCCTTGCCCTTCGCCTTGCCCTTGCCCTTCGGCTTGACGTCGTCGTCCTCGTCGTCACCTTCGTCATCGCCCTCGTCGTCGTCATCGCCGCCGGCCGCGGGCAGGTCGTCGATGATCGGCAGGAGCTCCTGCTTGATGGTGTCGCGGCCGTCGACCGACAGCCCCTCGTCACGCTCGACGATGTCGGGCGCCGCGACGGTCTTGCCGCTCCGGCCCTCGCGCAGCTGGAGGTGCAGGATGTAGCGCGAGCCGCGCTTCTCGACGCGCCCGACGATCACGCCGTCGATCGAGAGCTTCTTGGCGACCTTCTTGACGTTCTTCTCGCTGACCTTCTTCGCGTTCAGGTCATCGGCGGCCGCGTCCCACTTCTTGGTGGGCACGATCGAGTGGCTCTTCTTGAGCATCTTCTCGACGTCGGTCTGGAAGTCCTCGGCCTTGGGGCCGGTGAACTCGAGGATGACGATGCGTCGTCGCGCCTCGGCGAGCCCGGGCGCGAGGACGACGATGAGCAGGAGCGCCGCAGCGGCCAGCCACCTACTTGGTGTAGCGATCGATCTCGAAGTCCTCATTGCCCTTGCCTCCGGTCGAATCCCCGGCGTTGGCGGTACTGCCTGCAGCCCACTGCGTGCCGCCTCCGTGCACACCTCGGAAGAGGAGCGCGAAGTCGGACGGGCTCGTCGAGTGCTTGACGGCCTCGTCGTAGGTCACGAGGTGCTGCTTGACCAGGTTGGCGAGACTCTGGTCGAACGTGAACATGCCGTACGGGTGCAGCCCCTGCTGGATCGCATCCTTGATCTCGCGGGTCCGGTTGGGATCCTCGATCATCTCGCGCACGCGCTCGGTGTTCACGAGGACCTCGAGGGCGGGGACCATGCCCTTGCCGTCGGCGCGCGGGAGGAGGCGCTGCGAGATGACGCCGCGGAGCACGCTGGCGAGCGAGAGGCGTGCCTGGACCTGCTGATGCGTCGGGAACATCGAGACGATGCGGTTGATGGTCTCGGTGGCGTCGGCGGTGTGGAGCGTCGAGAGCACGAGGTGACCGGTCTCCGCCGCGGTCATCGCGATGCCGGCGGTCTCGATGTCACGCATCTCACCGACGAGGATGACGTCGGGATCCTGGCGGAGCGCGGCGCGCAGCGCGCGGGCGAACGACTGCGTGTCGAATCCGATCTCGCGCTGGTTGATGACCGAGCGCTTGTCCCGGAACGTGTACTCGATCGGGTCCTCGACGGTGACGATGTGATACGCGTGCTGCGTGTTCACGTAGTCGACCATCGCGGCCAGCGTGGTCGACTTGCCGGAGCCCGTGACGCCGGTGACCAGGACGACGCCGCGCGCGTTGTTCGCGAGATCGAGCACGATCTGCGGCAGGTTGAGGCGTTCGAAGGGCGGCACCTCGGGCGGGATGAGGCGGAGCACCATGCCCACCGCGCCGCGCTGCTGGAACACGTTCACGCGGTAACGGACGCCGTCGGGCGTGCCGTACGCGAGGTCGATGTCCATCAGCTCCTCGAACTGGGCGCGCTGGCGGTCGTTCATGATGTCGAGCGCGAACTGGGCGATCGACTCGCGGGTGAGGGCCGGGACGTCACGGACGGTGCGCAGATCGCCCTTGATGCGGAAGATCGGCGGGAGCCCGGCCTTCAGGTGGACGTCCGAGGCCCCGAGCTGCCGGGCGGCGTTGAGCACACGGTCGAAGAGCTGGCTCATCGCAGGGAGGAAAGCGTAACACGGGAGTGCTATGTTCTTTCCCGTTGATGCGTTGCCCTACCTGTGGCGGCGAGAACGTGGACGGCGCGAAGTTCTGCGGCGTTTGCGGCGCCCGCATGACCGGCACCACGGTGCCTCCGGTGGTTTCTTCGGCGCCGGCCCAGGCGCCGCCGCGCGTCACTGCCGAGACGCGACAGGTGCCGCAGCAGCCACCGCCGGGAACGAGCCTCGCTGCGTCGATGCGCGTGCCGGCGGGCAAGGGCGCGCGCACGGCGAAGATCGGGATCGTGCTGGCGCTCGATGCGGCGCTCGCGATCGCGGGCGTGGTGCTGATGACGCGGGGTGGCGGAAGCGCGGACGCCGCATCGACCGGTGGTAGCGGTGTGTCGACCGCGGGCAGCGGCTCGGGCTCGGTGACGGGATCGGGGATCGCGACGGGCTCGGGAGCCGTGACCCAGACGGGAAGCGGGAACGGCAGCACGGGTGGCGGGCACGGCGGCACCGGGGGTGGAGGTGGAGGTGGAGGCGGAGGAGCGAGCGCGAGCGGTGGAGGCGGAGGTGGCGGAAGCGCAGCTGGCACGGGCACGGGCACGGGCACGGGCACGGGCACGGGCACGGGTTCCGGAAGTGGCAGCGGCCTCGGCAGTGAGGACGATCCGATCGCGGCGGCGGCGGCGGCAGCGGCCGCGGCGGCCGCGAAGAAAGATGCGGGCACGGCGGCGCCCGTGATCGATGCAGGCGTGGTGACGCCGGCGATCGACGCGGCGCCCGCGGTCGAGACACCGGCCGATGCGGCGGAAGCGACGACCGATGCGCCCGAGGCGTCGGCGTCGGCGGCGGAGCTGGCGGGCCATCTCGCGCGCCTCGTCGTACAGAGCAATGGCAAGATGGACCGCTGCTACCAGAACGCGACCAAGGCCCTGCCGGAGGACCAACCGCTCTCCGGCGAAGTGGACATCGGGCTGGCCGTGATGCCTACTGGGGCAGTTCAGAACGTGCGCGTGACCCGTAACACCACCGGCTCGAACGATCTCGGTAACTGCGTGCAGGCCACGGCCTCGCAGTGGTCGTTCCCGTCCCACTCCGAAGGCGAGCCCGTGGAGTTCGTGCACGTGTTCCGTTTCGGACCGAGGAACAACTAGAGATCTACGATCATGGCGACGCCTCAACAGAGCCTCTCCGCAAAGATCCCCGGCATGGCCCGCGAGCTGGTGGGGGCCGAGGTGCTCGTCGTCGATCAGGACCCCAACGTGCAGAGCGGCATGCTGAAGCTGCTCGGTGCTGCGAGCCTGCACGTGACGTGCGTGAAGGATCCCGAGGCCGCGCTGGCCGCGGTCGATCGCCAGTTCTTCTCGGTGATCCTCATCGATCTCGACACGCCCGCGCCGAGCGCCGGACTCGACACCGTGAGGCAGGTGAAGGCCGCGTCGCCGACCTCGATGGTCATCGCGCTGACGCCGCGCCGCTCGTTCGAGGACGCGGTCGCGGCGGTGCGGTCGGGCGCGATCGATCTCATCCTGAAGGCGCCGGACTCGGTCGCGTACCTGAAGGACCGCGTGCTCGAGGCGGCGGGTCGCTCCGTCGGCAAGCGCGAGGTCGACAGCGTGCTCGGCGAGGTGCGCGGCGTGCACGAGGAGTTCCTCCAGAAGTTCATGGACGCCGAGCGGCGCGCGCTCGACATGGGCGATCGCATGGCCGGCAAGGATCCCGCGGCGCGCTCGATGGACATCGAGAACTTCGGGGTGCTCGTCGTCGACGAGGTCGACTCCATGGTCGAGGAGCTGGTCGAGGCGTCGCCCGCCGGCTTCACCTTCATCCACGCGACGAGCGGCGGCGAGGCGCTCGATCGCATGTCGAGCGGGCGCTTCCACTTCGCGCTGGTGTCCGAGGACCTGCACGACCTGCCGTCGTCGATGGTCACGTCGACGATCCGCGCGCAGAGCGGCGACACCGTCGTGTTCGTGTTCCGCGGCCCGGGCCAGGGCGGCTACGTCAACCTGCTCGAGCACGCGGGCCAGCGCACGCTGATCCAGCCGTACGACGACACCAAGCTGCTCCTGGCGCGCCTCGACGAGCTCGCCGAGGCGTTCCGCGCCAAGGCGCGCGAGCGCCGCTACACGCAGAACTTCCGCGAGAAGCACTACGACTTCTTGCGGCGGTATGTCGAGCTGAAGACGAAGATCGATCGGGCGCTGAGCGACGGCCCCGGCTAAGCGGTTTTTTCAACGCCGAAACAGGCAACAGGAAACAGGAAACGCCCAGAAAATGGGCGCATTGGTCGGGTGCCGCCGAGCCCGCCGGTGTCTGTTTCTGGGTCTTCTGTTTCCTGTTTCCTGTTTCCTGTTTCCTGTTTCCTGTTTCCTGTTGTCCTAATCAGAGTCCGGGAGCCGGGAAGCGCGACGTCATCTCGCGAACCTCGCCCCGGATCTTCGCCTGCAGCCCCGTATCCGCCGGCGCCTGCGCGATCGCATCCATCCACGCCGCGATCTGCTTCATCTCCGCCTCTTTCATCCCGCGCGAAGTCACCGCGGGCGTGCCCAACCGGATGCCCGACGGATCGAAGGGCTTGCGCGGATCGAAGGGCACGGTGTTGTAGTTGGTGACGATGCCCGCGGCGTCGAGCGCCTTGGCCAGCGGCTTGCCGGCGGTGCCCTTGCCGGTGACGTCGACGAGGACGAGGTGGTTGTCGGTGCCGCCGGTGATGACGTCGAAGCCGTGCTCGACGAGCGCCGCCGCCAGCGCGCGCGCGTTGGCGACGATCTGCTGGGCGTAGGTCTTGAACGACGCCTGCGAGGCCTCGTGCAGCGCGACCGCGATGCCCGCGGTGGTGTGGTTGTGCGGGCCGCCCTGGAGGCCGGGGAAGACGGCCTTGTCGATCGCCTTCTGGTGCGACTCCTTGCACATCAACATGCCGCCGCGCGGGCCGCGCAGCGTCTTGTGCGTCGTCGTCGAGACCACGGCGGCGACGGGGACCGGCGACGGGTGTACGCCCGCGGCGACGAGGCCGGCGATGTGCGCGATGTCGGCCGCGAACACCGCGCCGACCTCGCGCGCGATCTCGCCGAACGCGGCGAAGTCGATCGTGCGCGGGATGGCGGTGCCGCCGGCGAAGAGGAGCTTGGGCTTCTCCTTGCGCGCGAGGTCGCGAACCTCGTCGAGATCGATGCGGCCGGTGTCCTTGCGCACGCCGTACTGGACCGAGCGGAAGTACGTGCCGGTGATCGACACGCCCCAGCCGTGGGTGAGGTGGCCGCCGGCCGGCAGGCCCATGCCCATCACGGTGTCGCCGGGCTTGAGGAACGCGAAGTAGATGGCGAGGTTCGCCGGCGAGCCGGAGTAGGGCTGCACGTTGGCGTGGTCGGCGCCGAAGAGCGACTTCGCGCGGTCGATGCAGAGCTGCTCGATCTTGTCGATGTTCTGCTGTCCCTCGTAGTAGCGCTTGTTCGGGTAGCCCTCGCTGTACTTGTTGGTGAGGACCGTGCCGGTCGCGGCGATGACGGCGGCGGACGCGTAGTTCTCCGACGCGATCAGGCGCACGGTGTCGCGCTGGAGCGACTCCTCGGCCGTGAGCAGCGCGGAGAGCTCGGGATCGGCGGTGTGGACGACGTCGGCGGCGTGCGACATGGCGCGGAACATACAACGTGAATCCACCTCCAGCCGGCCCGGAACGCGCCCCTGTGATAAACCCGGATCTCTTCATGTATCACCCGTCCCGCGACGAGTTCGTTGCGGCCGCCGCGCAGGGCAACCTGATCCCGGTCTACCGGGAGCTCTGTGCCGACGCGGACACGCCGGTGTCGGCGTACGCCGCGCTCGGCGGCGGCGACCATAGCTTCCTGCTCGAGAGCGTCGTCGGCGGCGCGACCTGGGCCGCGTATTCGTTCGTCGGGGTCGCGCCACGCGCGGTCATCACGTGCCGTGGCGGCCAGGCCCACGCGACCTGGTACGACGTCGAGGGCGGCGGCGACCCGCGCACCGCGGAATGGGCGGCGCCCGATCCGGTCATCGCGCTCGCCGAGGTGATGGGCGAGTTCCGCCCCGCGCCCGATGCCCTTGGCGGGCTGCCCCGCTTCTGGGGCGGCGCCGTGGGCTGGATCTCCTACGACTGCGTCCGATCGTTCGAGGACCTGCCGGCGCGCAGCAAGCCCGGGCAGCTGTCGTCGCTCGGCGTGCCGGCGCTGTGCATGGCAATCACCGACACGCTCGTGATCTTCGACAACCTCCGCCAGACCATCAAGGTCGTGGCGACCGCGTACGTGCCGCGCGCCGAGAAGGCCGACGTCGCGTACGAGCGCGCGTGCGCGCGCATCGACGAGATCATCGCGCGGCTGCGCGGGCCGCGCGCGCGCATCAAGGCCCTGGCGCCGCTCGCCGCGGGCACGCCCACGCCCGAGCCGTCGTCGCGCTTCGGGCGGCTCGACTACGAAGGCGCCGTCGAGCAGATCAAGGACTACATCCTCGCCGGCGACGCGTTCCAGGTGGTGCTGTCGCAGCGCCTCGAGGTGCCGCGCAACGGCGTCGATCCGCTCGACGTCTATCGCTCGCTGCGCGTCATCAATCCCTCGCCGTACATGTTCCACCTGCGCTACCCGGAGGCGACCGTCACCGGCGCGTCGCCGGAGACGCTGGTGCGCCTCGACGGCGGCACCATCGAGCTGCGGCCGATCGCGGGCACGCGACCGCGCGGCGCGACGCGCGCCGACGACGCGAAGCTCGAGGAGGAGCTGATCGCCGATCCCAAGGAGCGGGCGGAGCACTTGATGCTCATCGACCTGGGGCGCAACGACGTCGGCCGAGTCTCGGCGACCGGCAGCGTGCGCGTGACCGAGCAGATGGTGATCGAGCGCTACAGCCACGTGATGCACCTGGTCTCGCACGTCGTGGGCGACCTCGCGCCCGGGCGCGCGTGGCCCGACGTGCTGCGGGCCGCGTTCCCGGCGGGCACGCTCTCGGGCGCACCCAAGATCCGCGCGATGGAGATCATCGACGAGCTCGAGCCGACCGAGCGCGGCCTCTACGGCGGCGCGGTCGGCTACGTGTCGTTCACCGGCAACATGGATCTGGCGATCGCGATCCGCACGCTGGTGACGCTCGGCGACACCATCTACGTGCAGGCGGGCGCCGGCATCGTCGCCGACAGCGACCCCGGCAAGGAGTGGGAGGAGACGATGAACAAGGCGCGCGCGGTGCTGCGCGCGGTCGCCATGGCGGCCCAAGCCGAGGACAACTAGCCGTGCTGCTCCTCATCGACAACTACGACTCGTTCACGTGGAACCTGGCCCAGTACTTCGGCGAGCTCGGCGAGGACGTGCGCGTCGAGCGCAACGACGCGCTCACCATCGACGGCGTGGCCGCGCTCGCGCCGGCGCGCATCGTGATCTCGCCGGGACCGTGCACGCCCAACGAGGCCGGCATCTCGATGGACGTGATCAAGACCTTCGCCGGCAAGGTGCCGCTCCTCGGCGTGTGCCTCGGGCACCAGTGCATCGGCCAGGTGTACGGCGGGCGCATCGTGCGCGCGCGCCAGGTGATGCACGGCAAGGTCAGCAAGGTGTTCCACGACGAGCGCGGCCTCTACGCCGGGCTCGAGAACCCGTTCCAGGCTACGCGGTATCACTCGCTCGTGATCGCGCCCGAGACCATGCCCGACACCCTCGAGGTGACGGCCAAGACCTGGGACGACGAGATCATGGGCGTGCGGGTGCGGGCGCTGGTCGGGACGCGCACGCCCGTCGAGGGCGTGCAGTTCCATCCCGAGTCGATCATGACGACGGCGGGCAAGGCGATGCTCGCGAACTTCCTCGATCTGAGCCGCGACGAGGCGGCGGCGTGATGGACATCAAGGACGCGATCGCGCGCGTCGCCGCTGGCCGTGACCTGCACATCGACGAGATCGCCGAGGTGTTCTGGCAGATCATGGACGGGACCGCGACGCCGGCGCAGATCGGCGGGCTGCTCATCGGGCTGCGCATGAAGGGCGAGACCGCCGAGGAGCTGGCCGGCGCCGCGCGCGCCATGCGCGCCAGGGCGTTGCCGCTCGTCGTCCCGGATCCGTCGCGCGCCGTCGACACGTGCGGCACCGGCGGCGATGGCTCGGGCACCGTCAACGTGTCGACGCTCGCGGCGGTGCTCGCGGCGGCGTGCGGTGCGATCGTGGCGAAGCACGGCAATCGCGCGCTGTCCTCGCGCAGCGGCTCGGCCGACGTGCTCGAGGCGCTCGGCGTCGTGATCGACGCGCCGCCGGCGGCGGTCGAGGCGTGCATGCGCGCGGCCGGCATCGGGTTCGCGTTCGCGCCGGCGTTTCACGCGGCGACGCGGCACGCGGGTGGCCCGCGCCGCGAGCTAGGCACGCGGACGATCTTCAACCTGCTCGGCCCGATGACCAACCCGGCCAAGGTCGAGCACCAGGTGGTGGGCGTCTTCGACAAGAAGTGGTGCGCACCGGTGGCGCGCGCGCTCGGCCAGCTCGGCTCGAAGCGTGCGTTCGTGGTGCACGGCGAGAGCGGCGCCAGCGGTATCGACGAGATCGCGGTGCGCGGCACGACGTGGATCTCGGAGTGGGACGGGCACGGCGTCGTCGAGCACGGCGTGACGCCGGCGTGGTTCGGGTTGCCGGAGTCGGATCCGGCCGAGCTGGCCGGCGGCGACGCCGAGCACAACGCCGTCGTCTTCCGCCGCGTGCTCGCCGGTGAGGACAAGCGCGACGCCGCGGCGCCGACGCGCGCGGTCCGCAACGCGTCGTGCATGACGGCCGGGCTCGCGCTCGTCGCGACCGGCCTCGCGGCGACGCCCAGGGACGGGACGATGATGGCGGCGGCCGCGATCGACGACGGGCGCGCGGTGGCGACGCTCGAGCGCTGGATCGCGGCGAGCCGCGCGGCGCGAAATGCCGGCGCGAAGGAACAACCATGACGCTCCAGCCGGGTGGCGTGCTCGGCACGATCCTCGACGCCAAGCAGGAAGAGGTCGCGGCGGCGCGCGCGGTGCGGCCGTTCGGCGAGGTCGAGCGGGCGGCGCGCGTGGTGCCACCGGCGCGCAGCCTCGCGGCGGCGCTGGCGCGGCCGGGCGGGGCAGGGGCCTTGCCGGTACGCGTGCTGGCCGAGGTGAAGCGTGCCTCGCCGTCGGCCGGGCCGATCGCGCCGGGCGTCGATCCAGTCGCGGTGGCGCGCGGATACGAGGCTGCGGGCGCGGCGGCGGTCTCGATGCTCACCGATCGCCGCTTCTTCGACGGGGACCTCGCGTTCCTGGCTGCGGCGCGCAGCGCGGTGGGCATCCCGCTCTTACGTAAGGACTTCATCATCGACGCGTACCAGGTGGCCGAGGCGCGCGCGGCGGGGGCCGACGCGGTGCTCCTCATCGTGGCGGCGCTCGACGACGCCGAGCTGCGCGACCTGCACGCGACCGCGGCGGGGTTCGGCATGGACGCCCTGGTCGAGGTCCACGACGAGGCCGAGGCGGAGCGCGCGGTCGCGGCCGGCGCGCGCCTGGTCGGCGTGAACCACCGCGACCTGCGCACGTTCCAGATGGATCTCGGGCTCACGGGGCGGCTGGCGCCCGTGATGCCCGCCGGCACGGTGCTCGTGGCCGAGAGCGGCATCCGCACGCCGGCCGACGTCGCGATGCTCGCCGCCGCCGGCGCGCACGCCATCCTGGTCGGCGAGACGCTCATGCGCGCGGCGTCGCCGGGCGACGAGCTACGCCGGCTCGCCGCAGGCGCGGCGTAGGTGGTGTCCGCGTGACCCTGGTCAAGATCTGCGGCGTCACGCGCATCGAGGACGCCGAGATGGCGGCGAACGAGGGCGCCGACTTCCTCGGGCTCAACTTCTGGCCGGGGTCGAAGCGCCGGGTGTCGCCCGACGTCGCCGCCGGGCTCGCGGTCGCGGCGCGCACCGTGTCGCAGACCGTGCACCTGGTCGGCCTCTTCGTCGACCAGTCGGAGGGCGAGATCACGGGCATCGCGTCGGCGCTCGCCCTCGACTTCGTCCAGCTCCACGGCGACGAGCCGCCGTCGCTCGTCGCGGCGCTCACCACGCGCGGCTTTCGCGTCTGGAAGGCGCACGCGGTGAGCACCGCGTGGGACCTCGAGGGGCTCGTGCAGTGGCCGGCCGACGCGCACGTCCTCGACGCGCCGAGCCCCGGACGCGGCGGCTCGGGGCAGCGCTTCGACTGGGCGCACGCGACCGCCGCCGTCACCGCCGGCCACCGCATCGTGCTGGCCGGCGGGCTCACGCCCGATAACGTCGCCGACGCGGTGCGGACCGTGCGGCCGTGGGCCGTCGACGTGGCGTCGGGCGTCGAGAGCCTGCCGGGCATCAAGGACCCCGCGAAGGTGCGCGCGTTCCTCGCTGCGGCCCGCACGCGCTAGAATCGTCGCGTGCGCGTCGTCGGGTTAGCGCTCGTGCTGGTTGCCGCCTGTGGCGACAACCTCGAGGTCCCGCCCCTCGATGCGGCGCCGATCGAATACGACCCGTGGACGATGGTCGTCTTGCCCGACACGCAGGCCTACACGTACGTCTACCCCGAGGTCTGGTACGCACAGACGCGCTGGATCGCCGAGCACGCCCGCGAGCTCGACGTGCAGCTCATCGCGCACGTGGGCGACGTCACCGAGTGGAACACGCCGGGCGAGTGGGACGTCGCCACGCGCGGGCTCGCCGACCTCGACGGCGTCGCGCCGATGATGATCGTCACCGGCAACCACGACTACGACGTGACCATGGAGCGGGTGTCGCGCATCTCGCAGTACTGGTCGCCCGACGACCTGCGCGCGACGCCGAGCTTCGGCGGCCTGTACGAGGCCGATCGCACCGACAACAGCTACATCGTCACGCAGATCCGCGGCCAGCCCTGGCTCGTGCTCGGGCTCGAGTGGGGCCCGCGCGATGCGGTGCTCGACTGGGCCGCCGGGGTCCTCGACGCGCACGCCGATCATCACGTCGTGATCGTGACGCACGCGTTCACGTACCTCGACAACCAGCGCTACGACTGGGCGACCCACGGGAACGCGCAGCTCTACAACCCGCACAACTACGTCGGCGTGGCGTGGCCCGAGGTCAACGACGGCGAGGAGATCTGGCAGAAGCTCATCGCGTCGCGCGCCAACGTCGACGTCGTGGTGTCGGGCCACGTGCCCGACGAGGGCGTGGGCCGGCTGTCCTCGGTGGCGGCCGGCGGCAAGCTGGTGCACCAGCTGCTGGCGGACTTCCAGTCCGGGCCGATGGGTGGAAACGGGTACCTTCGCCTGATGACGTTCTTCGGTGATCGCATCGAGGTGCGCACGTACTCGCCGTACCTCGACAACTTCGAGACGTCGTCCGACCACGAGTTCGTCTTGCCCTGGGCGCCGTGACCGCCGCCGTCCTCGTCTTCGTGCTCACGTACCTCGTGATCGCGAGCCGCCAGCTCACGATCCTGCAGCTCGATCGGCCGTCGGGCGCGCTCATCGGCGCGGTCGCCATGGTCGCCGTCGGCGGGCTCGGCATCGACGCCGCGCTGCACGCCGTCGACATGCACGTGCTCACGCTGCTGCTGGGCGTGATGCTGATCGCGGCGTACCTGCAGGAGGCCAAGCTCTTCCGCTTCGTCGCGTATCTCGTGCTCACGCGCACCGGCTCGGCGCGTTCGCTCCTGTGGGGGCTCACGTTCGTGGCGGGCGCGCTGTCCGCGTTCCTGGTGAACGACACCGTGTGCCTCGTGCTCACGCCCCTCGTCGTGATGGTCGCCGTCGAGGCCAGGCTGCCGGTGATGCCGTATCTCCTCGCGCTCGCCGGCGCGACGAACCTGGGCGGTGTCGTCAGCTTCAGCGGCAATCCGCAGAACATGCTCATCGGGCGCGCCGCGCACGGGCACCCGAGCTTCGCGCAGTACCTCGCCGTGACGCTGCCGGTCGGCCTCGCGTGCCTCGCGGCGAACGCGGCGACGCTCACGTGGCTATTCCGGCGCGAGCTGCCGCGCGGGCACCTGGGCGATCGCTCGCCGCCACGTCCCGGCATCGACCGCGTGCTCGCCGGCAAGGGGGTGCTCGCGCTGGCGGCGTTCGCGGTGGCCGCGCTGGCGGGTGTGCCGCTGGCGGGCGCGGCGATCGCGGCGGCGGCCGGGTTGATCCTGATCGCACGCATCGAGCCGCGGCGCGCCCTCGCGCTCGTCGACTGGCAGATCCTGCTCTTCTTCGCGGGGCTGTTCGTGGTGGTCGAGGGGCTGCGCTCGACCGGCGTGCTCGCCGATGCGCTCGACGCGCTGGCGCCGGTGATTCACCGCGGCGACGCGCTGGGCGACGCGGCGTTCGTGGGGCTCACGGTCGTCGGCTCGAACCTGGTGTCGAACGTGCCGTACGTGATGCTCGCCGCCGATAGCGTGCCCGCCATGCCCGACCCGACGTGGGGCTGGATCATGCTGGCGGTGGCATCGACCCTCGCCGGGAACCTCACGCTGATGGGCTCGGTCGCGAACGTCATCGTGATGGAGGCGGCCGGTCCACGCGGCGAGATCGGCTTCTTCCGGTTCGTGCGGTACGGTGTCGTGATGACGGCGGTGAGCCTGGTGGTCGCGTTCGCGATCCTGGTCGCCGAGCGGGAGCTGGGGTTCTTCGCGCTGGTCGGTCTCTGACGCATCGCAGGCGCCGTCGCGAGCCGTGTCGGAGCGACCCACACCTTGGCCGAAGCCGGCGTCCTGGTCGCGATCATCGCGATCGCCGCGTCCCGGTCACACCCGCAGGGTGGCGTCTCTGTATGATCACAGATATGAGCAATCCGGCCGTGCTGCTGCAGCTGGGGGCCTCGCAGGTGGGCCTCGACGTCTACAATAACCGCGTCTTCGTCGGGCGCGACCCGACGGCGTCGCAGCTGGCGCACCTGGAGGCGGGGCTGTCCCGGCGCCACGCCGAGGTGTGGTTCACCAACGGCCAGGTGTGGATCCGCGATCTCGGATCGGCGAACGGCACGTGGGTCAACGGGCAGGCGGTCGGGGCGAGCCCGGTCGTCTTGAGCCCCGGGATGCAGGTCTATCTGGGCTCCGTGCCGCTCGGCGTCAGCTGGACCGGCGGCGGCTCGATCGCGCAGGCGCAGGCACCGGCCGCGTTCCAGCAGCAGGTCGCGCAGCACCAGCAGATGATGCAGGCGCAGGCGGCGCAGGTGCAGACGCCGGCGCAGCTGGCGAGCGAGCCGCTGCCCAAGGAGTACAGCTACCGCAAGCAGGACGCCAACGGTAACGGCGTGGTGCTGCTCGCGCTCAAGCAGGACACGGCGTGGGCGGGGCAGAAGCTGCCCGGCTTCGTCGAGTTCACGGCGCTCGACAACGAGAGCGTCGCCTCGATCACCGTCGAGCTCATCGAAAAGCACGAGGACGGGCCGGGCAAGGGCCACGTCTGGGATCGCTGCCTCGTGCGCCAGGGGCCGTGGAAGGCGCTGCACAACGATGTCTTGCCGTTGCCCTTCGAGCTCGACATGCCGACCGGCGTCGCCCCGTCCGGTCGCGAGGTGTTCTGGTACCTGCACGCCGTCGTCGACATCAACTGGGCGTCGGACGTCGACGTCGAGTTGCCGATCACCGTGCGCAACCACGATCTCGAGCGCATCCGCGACGCCATGGGCGCCCTCGACTACCGCTTCAGCGAGTGGGACTCCAAGCCGCACGCGCAGCGCTTCGACGCGAAGTTCCAGCCGCCCGCGCAGTTCCGCAACGTCATCAACGCCGTCGACATCGGCGTCGAGTACCTCGGCGCCAAGGTCAAGTTCGCCTTGCAGATCGACAAGAAGGGTCGCGATCGCGAAGACGCGATCGCGCTCGACCTGGCGCAGATGCGCGGCGCGTCGGCGGAGACGATGGCCGCCACCTTGAAGAAGATCATCGACGACATCATGGCGCGGTAGCGCGAGGACGCCCGGGCGCGGAGTGGCGCGCCGAGCAGGTGTGGTTCATGCTCGTTGCATGACGCGCGTGGATCTCAAGGGCCAGCGGCCAGACGAGGCCACCGAGACGCGTGACATGGCAGAGCAAGCGCGGCGCGAGCAGGAGCACGAGCACAACGCGGACGTGGCCTTCGGCAACAAGACGTTCGTGGTGTTGCTGATCGTGATGGTCGTGCTGTTTGCGGGGATCGCGGTGGCGGTGAGGCTGTAGGAGAGGGGACGGGGAGAGGGGAGGGGGAGAGGGAAGAGAGTGGGCTGCGTGCCGGCTGCCGTGGGGCCCGCCTTTGCGCGCGAGGAACGTGCCCGGAGGTGGACGGCGCACTCCAGGTCGCGGAGGCGTGGGGCTGGCAGCTCGACACGCGCGAGGTGATGCCGGTGTCGAACCGGCTCATCGCCCTGTTGTGGGGCCTGCGCCGCTGACGTTTCCGCGGAAACGCCCGTTGGGGACGACTCACGAGGGTCGTCCCCACGTGGAGACTCAGGCGCGCGGACGCGGATGAGTCATCCGCCAGAGCATGGCGAGCAGGCGCTCGACGAACGAGCGCAGCTCCGGGCTCGCTTTGACCCAGCCCCACGTCTCCGCGATGTCGAGCGCGGCCTTCACTTCATTGCAGCTCCCTGCGGCGATCTGGAAGCTGCGGCGCTGGTCGCCGCCTTGCCGCAACCGGCCCTCGGCGACGTTCAAGACCACGCTCGTCGCCGCTCG
>DATLEB010000012.1:0-6062 GCA_035525615.1 Kofleriaceae bacterium
GGCGCCCTACGTCATCCTGCGCAACAGCATGCAGCTGGTCCAGGTCGAGGGGCGCGACCGCTCGATCATCAACGTGCTCGTCAACCCGACCGACCGCGATCGCTCCGTCGAGGCGCCCTTCTTCGCGCGCATGGTCGACCGCCCGGGCGGCAAGCTCCTCCAGCGCGCCTTCCCGCAGCTGGGCACGATCACCGGTGCGCTCGCCTCGGCCGGGGTCGCGCCGGAGGAGATCGACTACGTCACGTTCGATCACCTGCACGTGCAGGACGTGCGCGGCCTGCTCGGCACGATCGTGCCCGAGCCCGGGCAGTCGCAGCCGACGCGCGCGCTCCTGCCCAACGCCAAGCTGCTCGCGCAGCGCAGCGAGCTGGCGACGCTCGAGGAGCCGCATCCGCTGCAGCGCCACTGGTACGTCGACGGCGGCATCCTCGGCGTCGACCCGCAGAAGATCGTGGCGCTCGACGGCGACTACGCGATCGGCGCCGGGCTCGCGCTGGTGCGCACGCCCGGCCACACCATCGGCAATCACACGATCGCGATGGTGACTGACCGGGGCGTGTGGACGGTCAGCGAGAACGGGGTCGCGGTCGACGCGTACTCGCCCGAGGCGAGCGCGATCGCCGGCCTGCGCGGCCACGCGCGCGCGCGCGGCGTCGAGGTCATCCTCAATGCCAACACCAAGGAGCACACGCTCGACCAGTACACGTCGATGGTGCTCGAGAAGACGCTGGCCGATCCGTGCCCGGACCGGCCCGAATTCCCGCAGCACTTCTCGTCGTCGGAGATGGTGAAGCATCCGCTCTCGCCCGGCCTGGCGCCGACCTACACGCACGGCGCGATCACGTTCGGTCAGATCGTCACGCGCAAGCCCGACCACGCGACCCAACCTCGCCTTCAACCTCGACCTTGACCTTGACCTTGACTCGAACGTTGACGTTGACGTTGACCTGAACCTGAACCTGAACCCCACCGTTGACCTCGACGTTGACCTTCAACGAGAGGTCAACGATGAGAGGTCAACGTCAAGGTCAATGTTGTTTGTTCAGGTTCAGGTTCAAGTCAAAGACCAGGTCAAGGTCAACGATCAGGTCAAGGTCAAGGTCAACGTGATGCCCAGCAGCAGGCCTGCGATGAAGAGCGCGAGCGGGACGAGCGAGAGCTGACGCTTTCGCGTCGACCGCATCGACACCGTGCGCCGGGCAATCGCGTTCGCGATCGGCCTCGGCGTGTCGTCGGATCTCGTCGGCTCCGGCACTGTCGGCGGCGCCGGCTCCGTCATCGCGGGCGGCGGCGAGACGCGCTTGGCCCGCATCTCGAGCGCGAGGACCGCGTTCTCGAGCGCGTCGCCGAGCTCGATGACGTCGTCGAAGCGGTCGCCTGGTCGCGGCGCGAGCGCGCGCGCGATGACGGCGCGCAGCGGCGGGCCGACCGTCTCGAGCGCCTCGCCGACGGCGTCGGGTCCTGCCTCGGGCGCGACGCCGGTGAGCGCGAGCAGCATCAGCAAGCCGACCTGGTACTGATCGGTGCGTCCGTCGATCGTGCCGGTCCCGTGCTCGAGCTCCGGCGGCAAGAAGCCAGGCGTGCCGATCGCCGCGTCCGCCGGCGTGAGTGATCGCCGCCGCCGGTCGCGCGCGACGCCGAGATCGAGGAGCACCGCGCAGTCGGCGTCGTCGACGATCACGTTGCCCGGCGTGAGGTCGCGGTGTACCAGCCGCCGCGCGTGCAGCTCGCGCAAGCCGACGATCACGCCGCCCACCACGCGCATCGCCCGCCGCGGCGTCAGCGCGCCTTCCTCGGCGATGAGCGTGTCGAGGGTGCGGCCCGGCACGTGGCGCAGCACCAGGTACGCGAGCTCGGGCCCGATGTGCACGTCGTGGATCGTGACCACGTGCGGCGAGTCGAGCATCCCGAGCAGGAGGGCCTCGCGGCGGAAGCGCGCCACCGCGATCTCGTCGTCGAGCAGCTCGCGGCGCAAGATCTTCAAGGCGACGTGACGGTCGAGCTCGCGGTCGAGCGCGAGGTGCACGTCAGCCATGCCGCCGCTCCCGATCCATGTCCGGAGCTCGAAGCGGTCCGCGAGCTGGCGCATCGCGGCGATGCGTCGTGTATCGCGAGGCCCCCCTTGGCTCATTACTGCCGACCAGCGCCGGCTCGCGCTCCGCGCTCGGCCGCGTCGTCGTGGGCGCTACCCCGATCTTCGCTTCGCTCGCTGCCCCACTCCTCGCGGCTGGCGCTGGTCATTACTACAAGCATCGCAACTGCGACCCCGCCCCGCGGGCCCCTCACCCCGTTCTCCCCATCACCCGGCCGGGGTGGCTTGTCGCGCGACGTCGCCCCATGCGACCGTTGCCGCGCATGAGTCGCGAGTTCATCCTCCCCGGAACCCGCGCCCGCTGGGCTCCCGATCGGCCGGTCGCCGTCGAGCACTACCGCATCGAGGTGGCCATCCACCCCGAGGAACAGCGGATCTCGGGCGCGACCACGGTGCGCGGCACGGTGCTCGCCCGCGAGCTGCGCCGCCTCGAGCTCGACGCCGTCGAGCTGGAGGTGACCGCGGTCACCGAGGGCAAGACGGAGCGCAGCTTCACCCACGATGGGCGAACCCTCTCGATCGACCTCGGCGACGTCCGGAAACCCGGACAGCCGGTGGAGGTCACGATCACCTACGGCGCACGCCCGCGGCGCGGGCTCTACTTCGTCGGCCCCGACGCCGGCTACCCCGACAAGCCGCGGCAGGTGTGGACGCAAGGGCAGGACGAGGACTCGCGCTACTGGTTCCCGTGCTTCGACTCGCCGCACGCGAAGGCGACGAGCGAGGTCGTCGCCGACGTGCCGGCCGGCTGGTACGCGCTCTCGAACGGCGTCCTCCTCGAGGACAAGCCCGAGGGTGATCGCCGGCGGATGCACTGGCGCCACGATCAGCCGCACTCCTGCTACCTCGTCACGCTCGCCGCCGGCGAGCTCGCGACCATCGAGGATCAATGGCGCGACGTCCCCATCGTCTATCACGTGCCGCGCGGCCGCGAGGCGCAGGCCAGGCGCACGCTCGGACGCACGCCGCAGATGATGGAGCTGTTCTCGAAGCTCTTCGGCGTGTCGTACCCGTACCCGCGGTACGCGCAGGTCTGCGTGCACGACTTCATCTTCGGCGGCATGGAGAACACCACCGCCACCACGCTCACCGAGACCATCCTCCTCGACGAGCGCGCCGCGCTCGACGACGACGAGGAGGCGCTGGTCGCGCACGAGCTGGCGCACCAGTGGTTCGGCGATCTCATCACGTGCCGCGACTGGGGCGAGGGCTGGCTCAACGAGGGCTTCGCCACGTACGCCGAGTACCTGTGGCGCGAGCATGCCGACGGCCGCGACGAGGCCGACCTGATGCTCGACGAGTTCCTCGAGATGTACTTCCACGAGGACGGCGCGCGCTACCGCCGCACCATCTGCACCAAGCACTACGACGAGCCGATCGACGTCTTCGATCACCACCTCTACGACAAGGCCGGCCGCGTCCTGCACATGCTGCGCATGCAGCTGGGCGACGAGCTGTTCTGGAAGAGCCTGCGGCACTACCTCACCAAGCACCGCCACGGTGTGGTCGAGACGCGCGACCTGGCGCGCGCGATCGAGGACGCGACCGGCAAGGTGCTCGACGACTTCTTCAGCCAGTGGATCCTCGACGGCGCCGGCCACCCCGAGCTCAAGGTGTCGATGGAGTGGGACGCCGAGCGGCGCCTCGCCGAGGTCGTGGTCGAGCAGACGCAGAAGGTCGAAGGCCGGACGCCGATCTTCCGGATGCCGGCGACCCTGCGCTTCCGTGTCGGCGCGGTCGACGTCGACGTGCCCGTCGAGATCCAGGACCAGCGTCACGCGTTCCACGTGCCGCTGGCCGACGCGCCGTCGCAGATGATCTTCGATCCCGGCCGCGGCCTCCTCGCCGCCGTCGAGACCCACAAGAGCCTGTCGCTGTGGGCCGGGGAGCTGGCCGGCGCGACGCTCGCCATCGATCGCGCCTACGCGGCGCGCGCGCTCGGCAAGAAGGGTGGACCCAAGGCGGCGGCGGCGCTCGACGCGGCGCTCGCGGGCGATCCGTTCTGGGCGG
The DNA here is from genome assembly GCA_035525615.1 of Kofleriaceae bacterium. Lineage (GTDB taxonomy): Bacteria > Myxococcota_A > Polyangia > Haliangiales > Haliangiaceae > UBA2376. Next base: position 4,103 of record DATLEB010000012.1, read on the forward strand.
TGCGAGGGGCCGCGGCGACCGCGCTCGGCGTCATGCGCGGCGATGCGGCGCGCGATCGGCTGGTCGCCGCGCTGTCCAGCGAGGAGCACGCACGCGCCCGGCGCGCGATCGTGCGCGCGCTCGGCGAGTTCCGTGGCAGCGTGACGGCCGGCGAGGTGCTGGCCGCGCTGGTCGAGAAGGGCGACGCCAGCTACTTCGTCGAGGCCGAGGCGTGCCTCTCGCTCGGCAAGGTGCGCGCACCGCAGGCGCCCGCGCTCTTGCGGCAGGCGGCGAAGCGCGACGCGTTCCTCGACGTGATCCGCTCCCACGCGTACAAGGGGCTGGCCGAGGCGCGCGACGACAGCGCCATCGACTTCCTGCTCGATGCGACCGCGTGGGGCCGCGTCTCGCACGGACGGCGTGCGGCGATCGGCGCGCTCGCGGTGCTGTGCAAGAACCGCAAGGATCGCGAGGCGGCGCGCGTGCGCGAGCGCATCGAGGAGCTGCTCGAGGATCGCGACTTCCGCGTGCAGACCTCCGCGCTGGAAGGCCTGGCCACGCTCGGCGACGCCGCCGCGGTCGCCGCGATCGAGCGCATGGCCGAGCGCGAGCTCGACGGCCGCCTGCGCCGCCGCAGCCGCGAGGTCGTGCGGGACCTGAGCGAGAAGGCGAGCACGACGGACGAGCTGACCAAGCTGCGCGACGAGGTCGCCGATCTCAAGTCGTCGACCGCCGCGCTGCGCGATCGCCTCGACAAGCTCGAGGCGCGCGGCTCCGCGAAGCAAGCCGAGAAAGAGGCGCGCAAGGCCGAGAAGCACGCGCGCCGCGCGAAGAAGAAGCGTCCCTGAGGCGCGAAGAAATCCAAAAGGTCTGACCAGCTCGCGTGATAGCGTGCCGGGATGCGTGGCTCGCGCGCGGCTCTCGCAACGTTCCTCGTCGCGGCGACGGGTTCGTGCGGGTTCAACCCGACAGGGGGCGTCGTCGCCGACGACGTCGTCGATCCCGACGGCGGTTCGGAAGACGACGGGGGCCCGGGCGACGGCGCGTGCGTCGATCGCTGCGAGGGCAGCACGTACCATGGGTGCAGCGGCGGCCAGGAGACCTCGACGCCGTGCGCGGCTGGCTGCCTCGACACGCCGCAGCCGCACTGCGCAACTCTGGTTCCGTCGAACGGCGCCAACGACAGCGATCTGGTCGACGTCACCGGCGAGCTCTCGGTCGCGGCCGGGCAGGTGGTCGTGGTCGACACCGACGACGGCGGCATCGTCGCGTATCCGAGCGGCGGCGGCGCCGCGACGACCATCCGCGATCCCGGCAACGGGCTCGGCGACACGATGCGCTTCCGCGTGCTCGCGCAGATCAACGGCGCGCCCGCGGTCGCGATCCTCGGCGTGCGGTCGCTCTCGATCGCCGACGGTGGTCGCCTGCGCATCACCGGCGATCGTCCAGTGCTGTTCCTGGTCTCGACCACCGCCACGATCTCGGGCGCGATCGACGTCGGCGCCGGGCACACCGGCACGATCGGACAGAACGACTGTCAGGAGTGCTCGGGGCCGGGCGGCGGCGGCGGCGCGACCAACCTGGTCGCGGCCAGCGGCTGCGCGCCCGGGCTCAACGGCAACTACTACGTGACGCTCGACGAGACCGGCGGCGGTGGCGGCGGCTTCGGCTTCGCCGGCGCGCGCGGTGGCGACAGCGACACGGGCAGCGCCGTCGGCGGGAACATCACGCCGATCACCGCGTGCAGCGGCGCGTCGCTCGTGCCGCTCCAGGGTGGCGCCGGCGGTGGGCGCGGCTCGACCAGCGCGGCGCTCGGCGCCGAGGTCGGCGGCGGCGGCGGCGGCGCCGTGCAGATCACGGCCCTGGTCGGCATCACGATCACGGCCACCGCCGACATCTACGCCGGCGGGGCGGGCGGCGCCGGCTCGTCCGACGCGTACGGCGGCGGCGGCGGCGGCGCGGGCGGCGGCATCCTGCTCGA
>DATLEB010000014.1:0-11130 GCA_035525615.1 Kofleriaceae bacterium
GCAGCGACCGACTGGTCGTGAGGAACCTTGGGGGGGACCGGCAACGAAGGCAGCGGGCTCCGCAGCCGTTGCCTCCATGCGAGCACCGAGGGTGGTCGGAGGACCGGCAACGACGCGGCGGGCTCCGCAGCCGTTGCCCCCGCTTCACCTACAACTTTGCGAGGAGCTCTTTCTTCTTGGCGTCGAACTCCTGCTCCGTCAGCACGCCCGCGGCCTTCAGCTCGCCGAGCTGCTTGAGCATGCCCATGATCTGGTCCTTGCTCTCCGTCGGCGCCGCGCCGCCGCCGCCCGGGCGCGCGCCCTGGTTCATGGAGTTCATCATCTGGCCGGCCATGGCGAAGCCCATGCCGATGCCCGCGCCGTCGAGCGCGGCGCCACCGCCGCCGCCCTTCTCCATGCCCTTGGCCGCGCCGAGCATCATCTCGGCCTGCGCCATCTGCTGGTAGCCGCCGGCCATGTTCACGTACGCCGCGCGCTCGACCAGCTTGTCGAGGCGATCGCGATCGGCCGGGTCCATCGAGATCGTGAAGTCGCCGAAGCGGATGATCTCGACGCCGTAGCTCTCGATGTGCCGGCGAACGTTCTTGACCGTCTCCTGCTCGATCTCGTCGGTGTAGGCGCCCGAGGACACCTTCATCACCGGCCAGTTCTGCTTCACGATCAGCTCGGCGATGTGGTCCTTGATGGTCTTCTGGACCTGGCTCTTGAACCAGCCGATGAACGCGTCGTTGGTGGTCGCGCGCTGGCCGACGAGGCCGATGACGAACTTCATCGGGTCGAAGACCTTGGCCGAGAACTCGCCGTGCACCATGAGGCGCACGCGGAGGCCGGTCTGCGGATCGGGGATGTCGCCGACGCTCGTGCCGAACTTGATCGACGGGTGCTCGCGGGTGTTGACGAAGAACACCTCGGAGATGAAGACGTTGCCGCCCGTGAACTTGTCGACGAGCTGACCCAGGAACGGGATGTTGTTACCGTCGAGGGTGTGGCGACCCGCGCTCAGGCTGCCGACGTACTGCCCGTTCTTGAAGAACATGGCGACCTCGTCCTGGTCGACGGTGAGCTGCGCCTTCCAGGGGATGGTTTGATCAGGATGCTTCCAGACCCAGAAGTCCTTCGCCTCGTCGGGACGGGCGATGGCCAGTTCCTTGACGCCACCCTTGACGAAATCGAGAATTCCCATGTTCTCTCTCCTTGCGCGCGCGCGTTCGTAGAGCGGAGAAACTAGCACATCAAGCGCCCGCCGCGAGGAGTGGGGTAGCGCCCGAAGGGCGCCCTGGGGTAACACCCACGACGAAGCGGCCGAGCGCGCGGAGCGCGAGCCGGGCGCGAAGGAACAACAATGAACTGGCGAATGAAGGGCGCGATCCAGAAGGTCCTGGGAAAGGTCCCGGCCGGCGACGAGCTGCACTACCAGCTGCAGCGGCGCTTCGGCGGACTGCGCGACCTGACGCGCGAGCTCGACGCCAAGCTCGAGGACTGGCGCCTGATGGCCGGCCACCTGGCCAACGCTGGCATGCCGATCCAGGGCACGCGCTTCGTCGAGATGGGCACGGGCTGGTACCCGACGTTTCCGTTCTCCCTCTACCTCGGCGGCGCCGCGCGCGTCGACACGATCGATCTCAACCGCTACCTCCGCCCCGACCTCACCATCGAGATGGCGAAGTTCCTGGGCGGCAAGCTCGAGATCATCGCCGAGCAGTCGAAGCGGACGATCGGCGACGTGCGCACGACGCACGACAAGCTGATGAAGTCCTTGCGCGGTGGCGCGACGCCCGAGGAGGCCACGGATGGCGTGGTGCGTTACCGCGCTCCCGGTGACGCGGCGGCGACCGGCCTGCCGCGCGAGTCGGTGGACGTGGTCTTCTCGAACAGCGTGCTCGAGCACGTGCCCGGAGACGTCATCGCGCGGTGCTTCGAGGAGGCGAGCCGCATCCTGCGCGCGGGCGGCGTGGTGTTCCACTCGGTGAACTGCGGCGACCACTACGCGTACGTCGACCGCGCCATCAACCAGCTCAACTACCTGCGCTACTCCGACGACGAATGGGATCGCTGGAACAACCGCTTCCTCTACCAGAACCGGCTGCGCGCCATCGACTTCACCGACATGGCGAAGGACGCGGGCTACCAGATCGAGCTGGACACGTCGCGGCCGCACCCGACGCGCCTCGAGCAGCTGTCGAAGATCAAGGTGCACCCGCGCTTCGCGCGCTACAGCGAGGCGCAGCTCGCGATCACGAGCGTCGACTTCATCGGGCGCCGGCCCTGATGGCGGCCAGCCGCGGCGAGCCGGCCGGCATCGAACCACCATGAGCCGGGTCGGGATCATCGGCGGTCTCCTCGCGCTCAACGTCGTGCTCCTCGTGTGCGGGCACTTCCTCGCGCCGTCGCGCGCGGCGGGCGGCCGGGGTGGCGCGTCCGATGTGACGATCGGGCTCGTGTTCGACGTCGGCGGGCGCGACGACCGCTCGTTCAACGACGCGGCGTGGCGCGGCCTCGAGTGGGCCAAGCGCGATTTCGGCGTCGAGGTCGTGACCATCGAGCCGTCGAACGGCGCCGATCGCGAGGCCGCGCTGCGCCAGCTCGCGGCGCGTCACGTCGATCTCGTCGTCGGCGTCGGCTTCATCTTCTCGGCCGACCTCGAGAAGCTGGCGCGCCAGTTCCCCGACGTCGCCTTCGCCGGCGTCGACTACTCGCCGACCGATCCGGCCGCCGTCCCGCCCAACCTGGCCGGCCTGCGCTTCCGCGAGCACGAGGGCAGCTTCGTGGTCGGCGCGATCGCCGGCATGACCACGAGGAGCAAGCGGGTCGGCTTCGTCGGCGGCATGAAGATCCCTCTCATCCGCAAGTTCGAGGCGGGCTACGCGGCGGGCGTGAAACACGTGTGCCCGACCTGTCAGGTGCTCAGCGCGTACGCCGGCACCGAGCCCAAGGCGTTCGCCGATCCGATGCTCGGGCAAGAGCTCGCGAGCGCGCAGTTCGATCGCGGCGCCGACGTCATCTATCACGCGTCGGGCAAGACCGGCGCCGGGGTGCTGGCGGCGGCGCGCGAGCGGCGCAAGCTGGCCATCGGCGTCGACTCCGATCAGTTCCGCGAGGCGCCATGCTGTGTCCTGACCAGCATGATCAAGCGCGTCGACGTCGCCGTGCACGAGGTGGTCGGTGACGTGGTGGCGAAGCGCTTCCGCGGCGGGTTGCGCGAGCTCGGGCTGGCCGAGGACGGCGTCGGCTTCGTCGCCGACGGCAACAACGCGCACCTCCTGCGCGACGACGTGGCGGCGCGGGCGCGCGAGCTGTCGCGCGACATCATCGCCGGCAAGATCCAGGTGCCGTCCCAATGAGCGCGGCCGGCGGCATCGCGCTCGAGGTGCGCGCCAGCAAGCGCTACGGCGACTGCGTCGCGCTCGCCGACGCTCATCTGATCGTGCGCGCGGGGACCGTGCACGCCGTCGTCGGCGAGAACGGCGCCGGCAAGTCGACGCTCCTCAAGGTGGTCTACGGGCTGGTGCGTCCCGACCGGGGCACGCTCGCGCTCGACGGTAGATCCATCGACCTGGCGCGGCACGGCGTGGTTGCCGCGCAGGCGATGGGCGTGGGCATGGTGCACCAGCACGGGATGCTGGTGCCGACGCTCACGTTCGCCGAGAACGCGGCGCTCGGGCACGAGCCGACGAGCGTGGGCATGCTCGACCTGGGCGCGGCGGAGCGCGCGCTCGAGGGCGCGGCGACGCGGCTCGAGCAGCCGCTCGACGGTGGTGCGCGCGCCGGCGCGCTGACCGTGGGCGAGCAGCAGCGCGCCGAGATCGTGATGGTCGTCGCGCGCGCGAAGAAGGTCCTCATCCTCGACGAGCCGACGGCGCTGCTCGCCCCGCGCGAGGTCGCGCGCCTGCTCGCGATGCTGCGCACCATCGCCGACGGCGGCTGCGCGGTCGTGCTGGTCTCGCACAAGCTCGACGAGATCGCGGCCGTCGCCGACGCCGTGACCGTGCTGCGCGCCGGCGCGACCGTCGGCGAGCTGCCCAGGGGCACGCGCACGCCGGACATCGCGCGCGCCATGGTCGGCGGCGAGCCACCGCCACCGGGTGCGGCGCCACCGCCTCCGCCCGTGAGCGCGCCGGTGGTGCTCGCGGCGACGCTGCCCGGGGTCTCGATCGCCGTGCGCGCCGGCGAGGTGGTCGGGATCGCGGGCGTCGAAGGTAACGGGCAGCGCGAGCTCATCCACGCCCTGGTCGGGCTCGCGCCGGCGGCGCGCGGCACGGTGACGCTCGGCGATCGCGACGTCACCCGCGCGAGCGTGGGCGCGCGGCGCGACGCCGGTCTGGCCCACCTCGCCGAGGATCGCCATCTGCACGGGCTCGTCCTCGACGGCACGCTGGCCGAGAACCTCATGCTCGGCCGCGAGGCCGAGGTGCGGCGCGGCTGGCGCGTCGACCCGGAGAAGGTGCGGGTCCTGGCCGAGCGCTCGCTCGCCGCGCTCGACGTGCGCCCGCCCCAGCCCGAGCTGCTCGCGCGCTCGCTCTCCGGCGGCAACCAGCAGAAGCTCGTCGTCGCGCGCGAGCTCGGCCGTCCCGGTGTGCGCGCCGTGGTCGCGGCGCAGCCGACCCGCGGGGTCGACATCGCCGCGCAGGCCGTCATCCACGATCGCCTGCGCGCGGCCGCGGCCGACGGCGCCGCCGTGCTCGTGGTCTCGGCCGACCTCGACGAGCTGTTCGCGCTGTGTCACCGGGTCGCCGTCATGCACCGCGGCGCCATCGCCGGCGAGCTGGCCGGCGACGCGCTGCGCGCCACCGATGCCCGCGAGCGCCTCGGCGCCTGGATGGTGGGTGCATGAGCGCCGGCCGCCGCCGCATCTCCGCCGAGCTCGAGGCCGCGGCCATCACGCTGCTCGCCACGATCGCCGCCGGCAGCGTCCTCATGATCTTCGCCGGCGCGTCGCCGGTCGACGTGTGGAGTCGGCTGATCACCAAGACCTTCGGGAACGAGTACGGCCTGGGTCAGGTCGTGTTCCGCGCCACACCGCTCGTGTTCACGGCGCTCGCGGTCTCCCTGCCGCTGCGCGCGGGTCTGGTCAACATCGGCGGCGAGGGCCAGATGGTCGTCGCCGCGCTCGCGTGCGCCGTCGTCGCCGCCGCGATCCCCGCCGGTACGCCTTCGGTGCTCGCGCTGCCCATCGCGCTGGTCGCCGCCGCGGCCGCCGGCGGCGCGGTCGGCGCGGCCACGGGCGCGCTGCGCGTCTACCGCGGCGCGCACGAGGTCATCGTCGCCATCCTCCTCAACGAGATCCTCGCCGGCGTCGTGCTCTGGCTCGGCAACGCGTGGTTGTTCGTCGGCGACGCGACGCGTACCGCGCCCGTCGTCGCCGGCGCGCGTTTCTCCGAGCTCGGCATCACCGGCTCGAGCGCGAGCTACTCGGTCGTGGTCGCCCTCCTCGCCGCCGTCGCCGCCGGGTGGGTGCAGACGCGTTCGCTCACCGGCTTTCGCTGGCGCATGATCGGCGCCGGCCCCGAGGCCGCGCACGCCGCCGGCATCGACGTGGCGCGCCAGCGGGTGCTCGCGATGGCCGCCGCCGGCGCGATGGCCGGCCTCGCCGGCGCGCACTTCGTCCTCGGCAACACACACGCGTTCGAGTACGGCGTGGGCCGCAACGTGGGCTTCATGGGCATCGCGGTCGCGCTGCTGGCGCAGGGCCGCGCGGCGGCCATCCTGGTCTCGGCCATCGTCTTCGGCGCGCTGGGGCAGGGCGGCATCGAGGTCTCCCAGCTCGTGCCCAAGGAGATGGTCGACGTCCTGCAGGCGGTCGTCGTCATCGTCACGGCCGCGATGCTGGGGCGAAGGAGGGCTGGCCCGTGAGCGTCGTGTGGGATCTCGTGGTCTCGATCTTCAGCCTCGCGTTCGTCGCGCAGACGGTGCGAATCACCGTGCCGTACCTGCTCGCCGCGATGGGCGGCACCCTGTGCGAGCGCTCCGGCATCGTCGACCTCGCGCTGGAGGCCAAGCTCCTTTGCGGCGCCTTCACCGCCGCCGTCATCGGCCACGAGACCGGCTCGATCCCGCTCGCCATCCTCGGCGCCGCCGGCGCCGGCGCGCTGGTCGGCGCGATCCACGCCACGTGGGCGATCGCGCTGCGCGCCGATCAGATCGTCACCGGCATCGCGCTCAACATGGCGGCGTACGGCCTCACTCGCTACCTCCTCCAGGTCTGGTACGGCCAGGGCGCCAACTCGCCCGGCTTCGACGGCATCGGTTCCGCCGTGTGGTCGAGCCCCCTGGTGTGGCTGGCGCTCGTCCTCACCGCAGGCGCCATCGTCCTCGTCGCGCGCACGCCGCTCGGCCTCCGCATCCGCGCGGCGGGCGAGCGCCCCGACGCGACCGCCGCCGCCGGCGTGTCCGTCGCGCAGACCCGCGTCATCGCCGTGATCGCCGGCAGCGCGCTCGCGGGCGTGGGCGGGGCCCAGCTCTCGCTCGCCGTGAACGGGTTCGTCGCCGAGATGTCGAGCGGTCGCGGTTACGTCGCGCTGGCCATCGTGATCATGGGCGGTTGGCGCCCGGCGTGGGTGGCGCTGGTCTGCCTGGGCTTCGGGGCCGCCGAGGCGGTGCAGGCGCGGATGCAGGCCGTGGGAACCGGCCTGCCGCCCGAGCTGGTTCGCCTCCTCCCCTACATCCTCGCCCTCGTGCTCCTCGCCACGCTGCGCAGCCGAGGTCGAGCTCCCTCCGCGCTCGGGAAGCCCCTGTGAGGGCCAGCCCCCGAGGAGTGGGGCCACGAGCGAACCGAGGACCGGGGTAGTCCCACGACGAAGGGGGCCGAGCGCGAAGCGCGAGCCGGCCCGAACAAAAAAGGAGTACGATTCGGCTCGATGTCGTTGCGGGTTCTGCTCGTGTTGAGTCTCGTGCTCGCCGGCTGCGCCAGCGCGAACGTGAACAACGGGGCCGATGCCGCCGACGATGGCGATGGCGGCGGCGAGATCGACGCCGCGCCCGACATCGACGCGATGGCCTGCGCGCGCACGCCGTGCGACATCCTCTCGCAGTGCGGCTGCGAGGCGACGCCGCAGTCGCCGGTCTGCGATCTCGACTTCAACCAGCTGCCGGTCGGCGCCACCAAGTGCCGCGCCAGCACGCTGAACGGCACCGAGGTCACGACGTGCTCGGCGACCAACACGTGCGCCGCGCAGCACGTGTGCGTCGGCGGCCGCTGCCGCAAGTACTGCGACGACGAGGCCGACTGCGCCGGTCCGGGCGGCATCTGCCTCATCGATCTCACGTACGGCAATCCGGCGATGACCATCCCGAACGCGCCGAAGACCTGCACCACCGACTGCAACCCGGTGGCGGCGAGCAACGCGACGTGCCCGACCGGCTGGGCCTGCCACATCTACGTCGAAGATCCGACGCCGCCGCCGGGCGCGAACGGCGACGAGACCTTCCTCACCGACTGCAACGCACCGGGCGGCGTGGGCCTGGGCGGGACGTGCACCGGCAACAGCAGCTGCAACCCCGGCTTCGACTGCGTGACGCTCAACCCCGGCGGCAACCAGTGCCGTCCGTCGTGCGCGTGCCCGGGCGGCAACTGCGCCGCCGGAGCGTGCCCCGGCGGTAGTGGCAGCTGCCGCGCGTACACGAACCCGCCGGTCATCGGCGGCGTCACGTACGGCGTCTGCTTCTGAAGCGGGGACGGTGGAAACTTTGTCAACTTTGTCAACTTTGCAAAGTTGACAAGGTTGACAAAGTTTCCACCGTCCCCGGTCAGGGCGGCGGTAGCTCGTTCGCCGCGAGCGCGCGGTCGTACATGCGGATGCGGCGCGCGATGCCGCCCGCGGACTCGCCGCCGCCGGTGGCGGTGTCGTCGACGAAGAAGTGCGCGACCGCGCCCGGCGCCTCGAGTCGCGCGACCCCGGCGGTGTCGTCGAACTCGAACGCCTGCACGCGGTTCACGTACCCGATCACGTGCCCGGTCGCGTCGCGCGTGAGCGTCGACTGCAGCTGCGTGTTCGCCGCCAGCTCGTGCGGACCGGTCGCGAAGACCGAGCCGGCGACGACGACGAACTGCAGCTGGTCGTCGTACGTGTAGTAGCCGTCGTCGGTCGCGTAGTTCTTGAAGTCGAGGATCTTGCGCCAGCCGGCGAGGCTGTCGAACTGGAACACGATGTCGACCGTGTAGACGCTGTCCGGCATCGCGCCGAGCACACCCAGCCCCTGGTTCGCCGCGAACTGGTAGCCGCCCGCGACGAACGTGCCGCCCAGGCCGGTGAGGTCGGGACCGCCGAGCTCATCGGTGTAGTCGCCGTTCAGACGGTAGTCGTGGATGAGTCCGTCGCTGCGCGCGTCGACGCCCGCGGCCGCGTCGTCGTCGTCGTCCGCGGCATCGACGTCGTCGCCGCTCGCGATCGCGTCGTAGCCGTAGCGCCCGCACGCACCCGTGCACAGACCCACGACCACGACGAGCGCCTTCACGCGCTCGATGTTATCGCAGCGCGTCCATGGCGCGCACCAGCTCCGGTGGCGCCTGCACCAGCTCGATGAGCACGCCCTCGCCACCCTGGGGCGCATCGTCGCTGCCACGCGGGTGGATGAACGTCACGTCGAAGCCCGACGCGCCCTTGCGGATGCCGCCCGGCGTGAACCGCACACCCCGCTGCGTGAGCCACGCCACGGCGGCCGGCAGATCGTCGATCCACAGGCCGAGGTGGTTGAGCGGCGGCACGTGCACCTTGGGGCTCTTCTCGGGATCGATCGGCTCCATCAGATCGATCTCGACCCTGGCCGCTCCCGCGCCGACGACGAGGATGTCCTCGTCGACGTTCTCCTTCTCGCTGCGGAAGGTGCCGGTGACGTCGAGGCCGAACAGGTCGACCCACAGCCGCTTCAGGCCCGCCTTCGACGGACCGCCGAGCGCCAGCTGCTGCACGCCGAGGACGCGGAACGGCCGCGCCGCGTCGGACGTCGGCTCACTTGCCATACGCCGCCCTCACCTCGTCGACGGTGCGCAGCCCCTTGCGCGGAGAATTCACGAGGATCGCCATGTTGCCGCTCGGGTGCTTGTTGTCGCGCATGAGCTGGTGGCACTCGCCGGTGCCGGCGAAGTCGTACGTGCGCGACAGGCACGGATCGACCTTGCGGTCGATGACGAGGTCGTTGATGCCCTTGCACTGCACGTCGTTGGCGAAGTGCGAGCCCTGGAAGCGCTTCTGCCGCATCCAGTGGTAGCGCAGGTCGAGCGTCGCGTTGTAGCCGGTGGTGCCGGCGCAGATGACGACCATGCCGCCGGTCTCGCACATCATTCCCGACGTCGGCACCGTGGTCTCGCCCGGGTGCTCGAACACGATCGTCGGGCTCTTCTTCTCGCCCAGCGCTTCCCAGAACGCCGCGCCGAACGCGCGCGCGCCCTTGAGCCAGATGCCGTAGTCGAGCTCGTTGGTCCACGCCGGCAGCTTGCCCCAGTGATCGAACTTGCGCCGATCGATCACGCCGACCGCGCCCAGCTTCTTGCAGTAGTCGACCTTGTCCTCACCCGACACGACGGCCACGGCGCGACCGCCGGCCGCCTTCACGATCTGGATCGCCATGCAGCCGAGGCCGCCGGCGCCGCCCCAGATGAGGACGGGATCGCCGGGCCCGACGACGTTGGGCGGCCAGCCGTGCAGCATGCGATACGCGGTGGCGCCGACCAGCATGTACGCCGCGGCCTCCTCCCACGTGAGGTGCGTAGGCTTGGGCAGGCACTGGTGGTCCTGCACCTTCGTGTACTGCGCGAAGCTGCCCCAGTTCGACTCGTAGCCCCAGATGATCTGCGACGGGGCGAACATCGGGTCCTTGCCCGCCTGCACCCACGGATCGTCGTGGTTCCACATGCCGCAGTGGACGACGACCTCGTCACCCACCTTCACGCTGGTGACGTCCTTGCCCACCTTCCACACGATGCCCGACGCGTCGGAGCCGCCGATGTGGAACGCCTCCTTCTCGCCCTTCTTCTGGCGCGTCTTGATGACGTCGATGGGGATGCCCATCGCGGCCCAGACGTTGTTGTAGTTGACGCCGGCGGCCATGACGTAGACGAGGACCTCGTGCGGTCCGACGTCGGGAACCTCGACCGTCTCGGCTTTGAACGCCTCGGTCGGCTCGCCGAAACGCTCGGGGCGAATCAGCTGCGCGTGCATCTTGGTGGGCACGTGGCCCAGCTCGGGCAGCTCACCGAGCTCGTATACGTCCTTCACGATGGTCACGGCTGTCCTTTCTTGCCGGCGGGCGAGGCGATCGTGCGATCGGCCTCGACCAGCGGGCTGAAGAAATTGTCCTTCTTCACGTTCTCGTCGACGGTCACGGCAAACTTGAAGCTGGGGGCGGCGCGCTGACTGCAGTCGGTGCGCTCGCAGAAGCGGCAGGTGACGCCGACCGGCACCGCGGCGCGGTCACCGACGCGGGCGACGTCGTCGGCGTACACCATGTGGCGCGCGTTGTCGGCGGTGGTGCCGAGGCCGATCGAGTAGTTCACGCCGCGCACCAGCGAGCCCGACGCGGGCTGCGAGATCACCTTGGCGAAGCAGAAGTACGTCGCGCCGTCGGGCATGGACGAGTACTGCTTGGTGATGAGCGCCGGCGTCATGAACGCCGCGTGCACCGCCCACTTCGGGCACGAGCCGTGGCCGTGCGGGAAGCGCATCCCCGACGCCGAGTAGCGCTTGGAGATGTTGCCGGCGGCGTCGACGCGCAGGAAGTGGAGCGGCACGCCGGGGCGGCGCGGATCGCTCAGGTTGCACATCCGGTGGGCGACCGCCTCCCACGACGAGCCGAACAGCGCCGCCAGCTTGGCGACGTCGTAGCGGGTGCGCTGGACCTCGGCGAAGAACTCGCCGTAGGGCAGGAGCAGGGCGCCGGCGAAGTAGTTGGCGAGGTGGATGCGCACCAGGCGCGGCGTCTCGCCGTGGCGCGGCGGCACCGCGGCGGTCAGCCGCTCGGCGAGCTGGTTGTGGGCCAGCACCTCGAGGCCGATCACGTGGGCGAGCTGGAACTTGAGCGCCTGGTCCGAGAGGTCGGTCGACAGCCACAGCGTGCGGGTCGTCGGGTCGTAGCTGCGCACCAGCGACGACGAGCCCTGCGGCGGGTCGATCCGCGCGGTGATGCCGAGCTGCTCGG
>DATLEB010000018.1:0-7258 GCA_035525615.1 Kofleriaceae bacterium
CGCGCGGAGATCGCGACGCTCCGCACCGACGTCGACGCGCTGCGCGCGAAGGTCGCCGAGCTCGACGCGACCGGTGGCTCCGAGGCGCGCCGGCTCCTGACGCTCGTCGAGGCGCTGGCCACGCGCGTCGAGGCGCTCGACCGCGCGGTCGCGGCGCAGGGCGACGCGCTATCCACCGCGCGCGACGACGTTCGCATCGGCATCGAGGAGCAGGCCGGCACGATCGGGGAGCTCCGGCGCGACATGGACGCGCTGACCGCGCAGATCGGCGCGCTGCCCGTCGCCGAGCACGACGGCGGGTTCCGGCTGCGTGCCGGCGATGGCTACGCGCTGCGCATCGGCGGGTACACGCAGGGGCGGTGGAGCGCCAGCCATCGCAGCGACACGAGCCCCGAGCTGCAGGCCGGGGGCTTCGCGCTGCGCCGCACGCGCGTCATCCTCGACGGCGATCTCGGCAAGCGCCTCTCGTTCCGCACCATGATCGAGCTGGTCGCGACGCCGCTCCTCTGGGACGGCTGGGCCGACGTGAAGCTCGGGCACGGGCTCAGCGTCCGTGCCGGTCGCGACAAGACGCCGTTCACGCGCACGTTCCTCGCCGGCGCTTCGAACCTGACGTTCACCGAGCGTCCAGTGGTCGTGGACCAGTTCCGCTGGGGGCGCGACCTCGGCGTTCAGCTGCGCGGCGCGCACGGCGCGGTCGAGTGGAGCGCCGGCGTGACCAACGGCGCCGTCGAGGGTGCGGTCGATCGCATGCCGGCGGCGTCAGCGCGCGTCGCCTATGCGGTCGCCGGGAAGCTCGTCGGCGTGAACCCCGGCGACACCAAGGGCACCAAGGAGACGTCGGTGACCATCGGCGTCGACGGCGTCATCGACGCGCCGACGGTGCCGGCCGCGGTCGGCAGCACGATGATCGATCCCGATCCGGAAAAAAACGGGACACCGACGCGCGTGAAGGTGCAGGCCGCATCCGCCGACCTCACCGTGCGCCGCCGCGGGCTCGAGGTGAGCGTCGAGGGACTGGTGCGCCGCGATGACTGGCGCGACGCGCTGCGCACCGCGCCTGCGCTCCTCGACGTGCTCGGCGAGTCGACGCCGGTCGCGATGGCGGTCTACGGCGACGTCACGTACATGGTGGTGCCCGGTCGCCTGCTCGGCGGCGTCCGCGTCGCTGCTGGCGAGCTGCCCGTGCTGTCGGTGCGGCAAGCGACGACGGTGCCGCGCGGGCGCGACGTGCTCGAGCTCGCGCTCACCGCCATGGGGATCTACGACGGCAAGCGCGCGCTCAACGCCACCTACACCTTCCTGGACTACGGCCCGGCTGCCGGCGCGAGCGAGGGCAGCCGCGAGCATCGCTTCGTGATCGAAGGTCAGCTCAACCTGTAGGTCGCCGTCGGATCAGGGCGGGCGGCACCGCCCCATGTTGTTGCAGCTCCACCCCGACGGGCACTGATCGGTGCTGCCGACGGTGCACGGGTTCGTGCACACGGGCGTGGGGAGCTGCCCGAAGTTGTGGCAATAGGCGGTGCCGCACAGCGCCGTGCACGGCGTGTCGTCACCGACGGTGCAGCTGGTCGTCGTCGCCGGCACCGTGCACGCGTTGGCGCCGTCGATGCTGCTGGCGGCGTCGATGGGATCGGCGCCGTCGTCGTCGGAGCTGCCGCACGCGGCGAACAGCGCGGTGGCGGCGACCGCGAGCCACACGGCCGCGATCGGTCGGAGTCGTCTCATGCGTCACGTCCTCTCATGGTTCAGTTCCACGTTCCCTGGATGACAAGGGACAGCACGCGGCCGGGGCCGCGCACGTTGCTTCGAACCTCGGGCCGCTCGTCGAGCGCGTCGTCGAGGCGCAGGACGCCCAGCCAGTCGCCGCCGAGCTCGGCCGAGGCCGAGGCGTCGACGAGCGTGCTGGCGGACACCGTGTCCATGCGATCGATCGACTCGCCGGCGTGGCGGACGCGGCCCATCAGCACGACGCGCCGGACCGGTGTGAGGCGCAGCCACGCGTCGCCGCGGTGGCGCGGCAGGAAGTCGAGCGGATCGTCACGCCACGGATCGGTGTCGTTGTTGCGGGCGCGCGCGGCGGTCAGCTGGTACGCGCCGCCGACCTCGACCGCGTCGATCACGCGCACGCGCGCGCTGGCGTCGACGCCGCGCACGTCGGCGGTGCCGAGGTTCGTGAGGTGATTGTCGGCGCCGCCGACGATCGAGCCGGTGGAGCGGCGCCAGTACGGCGACACCTCGAGCGTGATGCCTTCGCGCGGCTCGACGCTGGCGCGCACCTCACCGAGCGACGCGATCTCGGGGGCCAGGTCGGAGTTGCCGGAGATCGAGTCGAAGCGCTCGCGCAGGCTGGGCGTGCGCCCCTTGCGCGCGACCGTGGTGGACAGCTCGACCATCTGCACCGGTCGCCAGCGCGCGGTGAGCTTGGCCTCGGGCCACGGATCGGCGCCGACGCCGAGCGGGATGGCGACGCCCGCGGCGCCGTCGACGCGCACCGGACCGTCCTCGTACTGGGCGCCGGCGGCCGCTTCGATCAGCGTGGTGTCGCCGCGGCTCGGCATCGTGGTCGCGTCGATGGTGCTCTCGACGCGCGCGCGCTCGTGATCGACCGTCAGCGAGCCGACCCAGCGCGCCTGCTTGATGATCGGGCGCGTCGCCAGCGCGGTGCCGCCCACGCGCAGCGCCGAGAGCTCCTCGGTGGTGGCCAGGTCGGTGAGCGCGGCGTCGCGGAAGTAGCGCGAGCGGCGGGCCATCGCGTGCGTCCACGCGCGCGCGTTCAGCTGGAGCGTGCCGCGCTTCTCGTCGGCCGCGAGCTGCGCACGCGCCGTGGTCTCGCGATCGACGAGCAGGATGGTCGCGGTCGACGACTGCTCGTTGGGCGGCGGCACGTAACGGCGGTCGTCGACGAAGCCATCGGCGGCGATGCGTCGCTCGCCGCGGCGGTACTCGAGGCGCACCGCACCGGTCGTCGCGCGCCGTCGCTCGTCGAGGGTCGCGGCGCTCGGCAGCTCGTACTCGCGCAGGCCCCAGAGCGCCGACGTCGAGAGCCGGACCGCGAGGTGCGGGCGGAGCTCGACGCGGCCGGATGCCGACGCGCCGAAGGTCGGCAGCGTGTCGCTGGCGAGGCGCGTGACGACCAGCCGTGGACCGACCGCGTCGCGCGTGTGCACCTCGATCACGCCGCCGGGGCCGCCGGGGCCGTCGAGCGGCGACTGCGCCGACGTGGACACGCGGATCTCGACGATGTCGGTGATGGGGATGGTCGAGACATCGAAGGTGCCGTAGTACGGGTCGCTCACGCTCACGCCGTCGACGAGCACGCGCACCGCGCCCTTGCGCGCGCCGCGGATGTCGATGATGAAGCCGCCGCGGCCGGCGTCGCGGACGTTCACGTCGGGCAGGAGCGAGAGCGCGCTCGCGAGATCGGTGGCGCCGCGCGCGGCGAGCTCCTCGCCGGTGAGCCGCGCCTCGGTGTCGCGGTCGTACGGCTTGTCGGGACGCTCGTCCCAGATCTCGATGGTCTCGACCTGCGAGGCGAGCTCGAGGAGCTCCTCGTCGGTCAGGTCGCGCGCGATGGCGGGCGACGCCATCGCGGCCAGGGCGAACGCCCAGAGTGGTGCACGGCGGAGCACGGTCCCGTTCAGAGCAACTCCCTTGCCATCGTAACCCGGCGGTTTCTCGTCGAGAAAGTGGTCCCGGGTTGGGGCAGTCGACCCCACCTGGGGTCCTGTCATCTCCCTGTAACCTGCCGAGAGTTCAGGGATTCACGAGGGCGTCGTGGCGGCGGCGGGTCTCGGCGCGCAGCTCGGCGAGCGCGGACGCCGTGGTCGGCTGCACCACGAGGCGCGAACCGCCGTCGACGTCCTCGGCGACGATGCGCGTGTCGCGCGTGACGACCGGGCAGTTGCGCATGAAGCCGCCGCCGTCTCCGCCGCCGTGGTCCTTGCGCGCGGCCTGGTCGGCGGTGAACGCGACGAGGTGCGCGGCGCGGCGGTGGATCTCGGCAATCGCGGTCTCCCCATCGGCGATCACGGTGAGCGCGACGCCGCCCTCGACGTCCGCGATCGTCGTGCGCGCGCCCTCGACCGTGACCGGACAGTGGCGCAGCTTCTCGGCGAGTGGATCGTCGGGCCCGCCGCGCTCGGGCGCCGCATCGGGTGCGATCGCGACCGCGGCGTCGATCATACGGGGAAGCGCAGCGTCCTGCGTTGCGGTCCTGGCCTTGCTGCGGCCACAGCCGCCGGCGATCGCGAGGGCCAGGGCGCAAACGGCAGCGGCGCGCATCGCGGCATCATGCCATGCACGAGCGATTCCGCGCGGCGCCTGTGCTACGTGGTGCGCATGAAGCGCGTGCTCGTGGTGCTCGCCGCTACCGTCGCCGGCTGCGGCGGTGACGAGGGAACGAGCGACGCGGCGCTCGACGGCGCCGTCGACGTCGACGGAATGGCCGACCTCGACGCGATGGTGGTCGTCGACGCGGCGAGCGCCGACGCGCAGACCGGGCCGGTGGCGCTCGCCGACATCGTGCACGAGGCACCGGGCGCCGAGAGTAACGGCGATCCGCAGCGCGCGGCGAACGGCGTGCGCGGCGGCGGCGCGAGCATGGGCGGCTTCGACGTGTACTCGCTCGGGCTCACGCCGGGCGTGAACGATTCGATCACGCTGCGCTGGTCGGCGGGCGACGCGAAGAACGGCGCCGGGGACGACCTCGCCGTGTTCGAGAACGCGTTCGCGGTGAGCGGCGGCGTGTTCATGGACCTCGTCATCGTCGAGGTCTCGCGCGACGGCACGACGTGGCGGCCGATCGCGCACGACTACGTCACCGCCGACGAGACCGCGTACGTGCGCGACCCGGCGGCGTGGCACGGCTTCGCGGGCCGCACGCCCGTGCTGCTCCACGCCCAGGACAACGCGGTCGATCCGTTCGATCGCACGCTCGCCGGCGGCGACGGCTTCGATCTCGACGACGTGGTCGGCACGGACGCGGCCGCGATGGAGCTGCGAGCGCAGGGCGCGCGGTACATCCGCCTCGTCTCGGCGTCGGCGCGCACGAACCCCGACACCGGCGCGGCGTACGTGAAGGAGACGGTCTCCAACGGCGGCGACATCGACGGCGTGTACGGCCGCTACGTCTCGCCGCCCTGAGTCACTTCAGGACGCCGCGCGCCACCAGCGACGTCATCCACGCCACGCCGAGCGCGCCGACCGCGGCGGGAACCGCGAACGCGAGGGTCGGATGCCCGGCGGCGAGGACGAAGCCGACGAACAGGCTCGAGCCGAGATCGCCGAGCGCGTTGGCGCTCGCGAGGTACCCGAGGCCGAGGCTGCGTCGCTCGCGCGGCAGGAGGCTCGCGACCACCGCCTTCTCGAGGGTCTCCTCGATCGCGATGTACACGCCCGACATCACGATCGCGACGCACAGGAGGGGCAGCGACGCCCCGCCGACGGCGAGCAGCACGTTGGTCGCGACGCCGAGGGCATAGCCGCCGACCAGCACTTTCGGCTTCGACCACGCGTCGCCGAGGCGGCCGGCGGGATACGCGGCGAACGCGCTCACGAGGTTGTGGCCGGCGTAGAGCAGCACCGCGGTCGTGAGCACTCCGCCGTGCTCGCCGAGCGCGCGCACCGCCAGCACGATGAGGAACGTGCGCGAGAAGTCGCCGAGCCCGAACAGCAGCACGCCGCTCACGAACAGCCAGTACGCGCGTGGCATCCCGCCGGTCGTCGTTGTCGGGGGCGCCGGGGCCGCCGCTACCGCGGACGCGGACGCTGTCGCGGCCGCCGCGCCGCGATCGCGCGTCAAGAACACGACCGCGGCGACGGCAAGCGCCGACGGGATGATGCTCCACAGGATGATGTCGTCGAACGTGGTGCCGGCCCAGACCAGCAGCGCGGCGAGGAGCGGCCCGACGACGGCGCCGACCATGTCGGCGGCGCGCTCGACGCCGTACGCGCGCCCGAAGTGCGTCGGTCCGACCTCGTCGGCGAGCATGAAGTCGCGCAGCGGCGAGCGGAAGCCGCGCCCGAACCACGCGAACGCGCGCAGCGAGATGACCGCCGCCACGCCCTTCACCAGCGCGATGAGCCCGGTGCCGAGCATCGTGACCGCATAGCCGGCGGCGGCCCACGGCCGCTTCTTCTCGACGCGATTCCCGACGGCGCCGCCGGCGAGCTTCGACAGCGAGAACGCCAGGTCGGCCGCGCCTTCCATCAGGCCGAGCGCGCCGGTGCCGAGCCCGATCGACGCGACGTAGAACGGCAACACCGCCGTCACCATCTCGTGCCCGACGTCGGAGAAGAACGTGGCGACGACGATGCCGACGACGGTGCGAGTCAGCCAGCGCGGCGGTGCGGAGTCAGCCATCCGACGCGCGTGAGTCTAGCGCGCGATCAGGCGCCGCCGCCGCCGCCGCCGCCGCCACCACCGCCGCCGCCGCCACCGTCGACGTTCACGAGCGTGCCGGAGAACTGGCCGCCGGCGACATCCGACATGCACGCGTTGGCGACCGGCATGTTCGTCGCCGGGTCCATCTGCGTGAATTCGATGCCCGTGAGCTTCACCGTGAGCGGCGTGCCGGCCGCGCCGACCGCGAGCACCTCGACCGAGCCGCCGGTCGCCGAGTAGACCTGCTGCGTGCCGTTCAGCGTGCCCTGCGCGATCACGCAGACGCCGCACGTGTTGTAGGAGGTCTCGACGCCGGTGATCGGATACGTGCCGGCGCGGACCACGCCGCCCGCGAACGCGCCGAGGTTGTCCCAGAGCTCGACGCCGACGAGCTCGTCGGTGCCGGGCAAGGTCACCGTCGCCGTGTAGATCTTGCGCGCGCCCTGGGTGCCGGGCTGGTTGCGCAGCTGCGCGGTCGCCGGCATCTGGCCGAGGTCGGCCTGCGTGGCCGGCATCGCGCACGACGCGGAGCTGCCACCGCCGCCACCGCCACCGCTGCCATCGCCGCTGCCGTCACCACTGCCGCCGCCACCACCTCCGCCGCCACCGCCACCGCCGCCACCGCCGCCACCGGGTTCGGAGTCGGGATCACCGACCATGCAGCCGCCAGCGATGAGGGACAGGGCGAAGACCGATGCGAGGGTTGCGAGGCGCATGTCGTCCCCTTCAGCAAATCGTCGGCCAGTGAAATCACACGGATGTTACCGAGTGAAGTGACCGAAACTGTACGTTCTCTGCGCAAGGGCCGGACCGACAGCGCGTCCCCCACCCGGGGGAACGAGGCCCCGGGTCGGCGTCACATCACCCCGATCG
>DATLEB010000075.1:0-9957 GCA_035525615.1 Kofleriaceae bacterium
AGCTCGTGGCGGCCGCTGGTGCCCATCACGATCACGGCGTGGCCGAGGAGCGAACGCGTCCACGGGACGTACGCGAGGGTCTTGCCGCAGCGAACGGGCGCGAAAGAGTACCACTCGAGCTCGCTGTCCTCGACGACGAAGAGGTCGCCGGCGTTGACGGTGCACGCGGGCTTGCGCGCGGCGAGCTCGGTCTGCATCCAGCGGCGCTGCGATTCGAGCGTGTTCTGCGCCTCGGGATCGGAGGATTCGGACATGGTCTGTTCGACGGCGTGCAGATCGGCGGCGCTCCACGCGGGTGTGGGCCCGCCGCGATCGATGACGGTCACGTGACGAGGCGCTTCCTTCCAGTAGTCCTTGTCGATGTCGACGACGGCCGGTGAGATGCCAGCGATGGCGTCGCTGCCGGCGGCCGCGTGCTCGGCGTAGGCGCGCTCGTCGAACGAGCCGGTGACGACGGCGATGCCGCGCGGCGACGCGCCGATCTCGTCGGTGTGCACGACGTAGGGCAGGCCGAGGCGGAGCTTGCCCTGCATGGCGGCGACGATCGCGCGCGCGGTCGCTTCGTCGGGCGTGATGTACGCGACGATCGCCGTCGGCGGCTCGCAGTCGTGGCACGTCACGTACGGCAACCAGTAGAGGCCCGCCGTCGCCTCGGGCTTGATGGCCGCGTCGATCTCGCGAAGCGTGTCTTCGCCGGGGTCGGCGCCGATGACGGTGATGTCAGGCGGCGGCGGTGGCGTCGTCGGTGGCGAGGACGAGTGCGAGTCGCAAGCGCCGAGGACGCTCGCGAGGAGAAGCCGCTTCATGCGCCAATAGTAGCCGACCTGCTAGGCTGCACCGCGCGATGACCGAGCGCCTGTACCACGCCGACGCGTTCCTCCGTTCGTTCCGTGGGCGCGTGACCGCGCACGGCGAGTACCGCGGCAAGGCGTCGCTCATCCTCGACGCGACCGCGTTCTATCCCGAGGCCGGCGGGCAGATGGCCGATCGCGGCACGCTCGGCGGCGTCGCGGTCGTCGACGTGCAGACCGACGACGCGGGCGCCCTCCATCACGTCCTCGACGGCGCGCTGCCGGCGGTCGGCGCCGAGCTCGACGGCGTGATCGAGTGGCCGCGCCGACGCGTGCACATGGCGCTGCACACCGGCCAGCACCTCCTGTCGCGCGCGCTGATCGAGGCCGCCGCCGCCGAGACCGTGTCGGCGCGCCTCGGCGAGACCGGCTGCACCATCGACGTCACGCGCGACCCGGTGCCCGAGCGCGAGCTCGCCGCCGCAGAGGCGCTCGCCAACGCCGTCATCGACGACGATCTGCCGGTGCGCGCGTGGTTCCCCGAGCCCGCGGAGCTCGCGGCGCTGCCGCTCCGCCGCGAGCCCAAGGTCGCCAGCGAGGTCCGCGTCGTCGCCATCGGCGAGTTCGACTACTCGCCATGCGGCGGCACGCACTGCACGACGTCGGCGCAGATCGGCTCGATCCGCGTGCTCGGCGCCGAGCGCTACAAGGGCATGACCCGCATCCACTTCACGTCCGGCTCGCGCGCCCGCGGGCTGCTCGGCGAGCACAGCGAGATCCTCGCGCGCCTCGCCCGCGAGCTCACGTGCTCGACCGCCGAGGTCCCCGGCGCGGTCGACAAGCTGCGCCGCTCGCTGCTCGACGCGCGCGCCGAGACCACCGCCGCGCGCGATCAGCTCGCCGCCGCGCTCGCCGAGCGCCTCGCGTCCGCCGCCGCCGGTTCGGAGATCGTCGCCGCCGTGCCCGACCCCGCGCTCCTCCGTCCGCTCGCCAGCCGCCTCAACGCCGCCGGCAAGGACGCGCTCCTCGCTGCCGCGACGTCCGACGGCACGCAGGTGCTGATCGCGCGTGCCGCCGGCTCGACGCTCGACTGCGGTGCCCTGCTCAAGAAGCTCGCGCAGGCGACCGGGGGACGTGGCGGCGGCAAGCCCGATCACGCCGAAGGACGGCTGCCAGGCGCGCTCGACTGGCCCGCCTCGGTGGCGGCGGCGCGCGCGTGAGCCGCACCCACAGCGAGCAACGCACCGGCCTCTTCCTCGGCATCGCCGCGTACGCGGCGTGGGGCGTCGTCCCGCTCTACTGGCGCGAGCTCAAGGGCGTCGACCCCGTCGAGATCCTGGCGTGCCGCGCCGCGTTCGGCTCGATCACGTTCGTGGCGATCGCCGCGGCGATGGGCCAGCTCGGCGTCGCGCGCGCCGCGCTCCGCGACCGGCGCACGCTCGGCATCCTCGCCGCCGCGTCGGTGCTCCTCGCCTTCAACTGGGGGCTGTTCATCCACGCCACGCTGGGCGGACATCTGCTCCAGGCCAGCCTCGGCTACTTCATCAACCCGCTCATCTCGGTCGCGCTCGGCGTCATCTTCCTGCGCGAGCGCCTGCGCCGACTGCAGCTGCTCGCGATCGTGCTCGCCGCCGCCGGCGTCGCGTGGCTCGCGCTCGGCGCTGGCCCGCCGTGGATCTCGCTCGCGCTCGCCTCCTCGTTCGGCATCTACGGCCTCCTGCGCAAGACCGCGCCCGTGGCCGCGCTCGCCGGCTCGACGATCGAGACCGCGCTCATGGCGCCGCTCGCCGTCGCGTACCTGGTGTGGATCGCCGGCGACCCGGCGCGAGGTGACTTCGCTCACGCCGACCTGCGCGTGCACCTGTACCTCCTGGGTACCGGCCTCGTGACCGCGCTGCCGCTCCTCTGGTTCACGGCCGCCGCGCGCCGCCTCCCGCTCGCGACCGTCGGATTCCTCCAATATCTCGCGCCCACAGGCCAGTTCCTCACGGCGGTCCTCGTCTTCGGCGAGCCCCTCGCCGCCCGCAAGCTCGCCGCCTTTGCCTGTATCTGGGTGGCGCTCGGGGTCTTCTCGGTGGATCTCGTGCGAACCGCGCGCGCGGCCCCGAAGGCACTACAATAGGCCCCGTGCGCTGGCTGACGCGCCTGACGACGTTCGGGATCCTCGCGGTGCTCGCGGGCGTGATCGTCGTCGGTGCGATCGAGATCGCACAGCCGCCCGCGGTCACGGGCGGGTTTCGCACGTCGGCGCTGTTCCGCGACGCGTCCGGGTTGCCGATCGGATCGCGCGTCGTCATCGCCGGCGTGAACGTCGGGCGCATCGAGAGCCTCATCGTCGAGGGCAACCAGGCGCGCGTCGTGATGCGCCTCCAGGACGACGTCGTCCTGTGCGACGACTCGTGGGCCACCAAGAAGGCGACGTCGGCGCTCGGCGACAACTACGTGGAGCTCTCGCCCGGCGACGCCGATCCGGTGGCCGAGACGGGTTGCGCGCCGCCGCACCTGCGGCTGGTCTCGGGCGAACCCGTGCGGCGTGTCGTCGAGGCGGCGTCGACCGACCGCGTGCTGCGCGGCATCCAGAACGCGATGCCGCGCCTCGACGAGGGCATGGCGTCGGCCGAGGCCTTCATGGACGAAGGTCGCGAGTGGGTCTCCGGCCCGTTCGCGGCGCGCGTGGCCCAGCTCGATCGCGATCTCCAGGGCGACCTGATCACCGGCCCGCTCCGCGACTCCGAGCGCGCCGCCGACGACCTGGATCGCTGGACCGCCGAGCTGGAGACCGACGTCGCCGACGTGGCGCCCACCGCGAATCGCCGCATGGACGACTTCGCCGCCGAGGTGGCCGGCACCACCGCCGACCTGCGCGACGGCAAGGCCGAGGTCAAGGACGCGCTCGGCGGCGCGCGCGCCCGTATCGACGAGGTCGACCCGTACCTCGACGACGCCGCCGACACGATCGCGGCGCTCGCCAACCCCAAGCACGAGCGCGCCGGCCGGCTGTCGAAGCTGATCCACGACCCCGAGCTCGCCGATGACCTCACCGACATCACCGCCGCCGGCGCGGAGTTCACCGGCTCGCTCAACAAGTTCAAGAACGTGATCGGCTTCCGCAGCGAGGTGAACATCCTCGCTCGCCAGCCGCGCTACTTCGTCACCGCCGAGATCGCCGCGCGCGCCGACAGCTTCTACTACGTCGAGATGGAGAAGGGGCACTGGGGCGACGTGCCCGAGCCGCAGCTCGATGACGCGACGGGCACGGCGTCATGGACTCGCCGCACGCTGATCGCCGAGCACCTGCGCTTCACGGCGCAATGGGGCAAGCGATTCGGTCCGCTGGCGCTGCGTTTCGGCGTGAAGGAGTCGATGTTCGGTGTCGGCGTCGACGGCGTCTTCGGCGACGGGATCCTGAAGCTGTCGCTCGACGTGATGGACTCGAGCTACGATCGCGTGCCGCGCGTGAAGCTCGCGGCGGCGTTCGCGGTGTACCGCACGCTCTATGTCATCGGCGGCATCGATGACGCGCTGGTCGAGGGCGCCAACCTGCCGATCCAGGACTGGCCAGCCGAGGCCGGCGAGCCGATCCAGTTCGAAAAGCTGCACTACGGCCGCGATTTCTTCCTCGGACTGTCGCTCAACTTCACCGACACGGACATGGATCGCCTCCTGTTCGTGTACGGCGGCCTCCTGGGCGCGATCCTCTCGCGCTAGTCGCGCTAGGTCCCGGAGACTACCCCTGCCCACATCACCCATCCCGGGTGATGATCGCACGTCGCCCATGTGCGTCGACGTGAGCCGGCGAATGTGCGAAAAATGAACGTCTGATGGAGTCAGTGGCGGCGACAACCATGAGTGCAAAGCCGAAGTTGCTCATCGTCGAAGACGATCCTGCACTGGGGCGCTCGCTCCAGCGCGGCACGCGCGCGTACTTCGACGTCATCATGAAGGACTCGGTGGAGGCGGCGATCGATCTCATCGAGAAGGGAGAGGAGCTGGCGGCGGCCGTCGTCGACATAGGTCTCCCCGACGGCACGGGCTTCGAGGTCGTCGAGATGCTGCGGCGCGGCGATCGCAACCTGCCGGTGCTCATCCTCACCGGCTCGAACGATCCGTCGACGATCAATCGCGCGCACGCCCTGCGCGTCGAGTTCGTCTGCAAGCCGTTCTTCTCGGAGAACCTGGCGCAGTTCGTCCAGCGCACGCTGTCCGGCAGCCAGTACGGCGATCGTCAGAAGCTGGCCGGCGTGATCTCGGAGGTCACCGACGGCTTCAAGCTGTCGCTGCGCGAGAGCCAGATCCTCGCGTTCGCGGCGGAAGGCATTCCGCGCAGCCGCCTCGCCGACGTCATGGGCGTCAGCGAGAACACCGTGAAGAGCCAGGTGCGCTCGCTCCTCGACAAGGTCGAGAAGCAGGCCCTGTCCGACGCGGTGTGGTGGGTCCGCAACCGCGCGGGCCTCTGACCTCCGGGTCAGGGCTTCCTGACCTGATCCAGATCGATCTGGTAGCGCTCGGCCCAGCGGTAGACCTGCTTGCGGTCCTTGCCGAAGTACTCGGCGACCTGGGCGATGTTGCCGGCGAAGTACGCGAGCACGGCCATGAGGTCGTCGCGCGCGGGAACGGCGTCGCGCGGGACCTGCGGCATCGCGGGGTGCGGCTCGCTGTCGTTGGCGACGGGCTCCTTCATCTGCGCGCGCGCGCCGAGCACCGACGAGATCGCATCCGGCAGGTGCTCGCAGCGCACCCGATTGACGGTGGCCGCGCGCACACCGGCCGCGCTGATGATCTGCTCGAGCTCGCGCACGTTGAACGGCCAGTGGTAGAGGAGCAGCGCCTCGGCGGCGTTGGTCGAGATCGTCGCCGACGGCGCGACGCGCGCGAGGAACATCGCGGCCAGCGGCAGGATGTCTTCCTTGCGGTCGCGCAGCGGCGGGATGCGCTGCACCCAGCCCGAGAGACGCGCGAAGAGATCGCTGCGGAAGCTGTCGGCGGCGATCTCCGCCGTGAGATCGCGGTTGGTCGCGGCGACGATGCGCACGTCGACGGTGACGGCGTCGTTGGCGCCGACCGGGCGGACCTCGCCCTTGGCCAGCGCGCGGAGGAGCTTGGCCTGGATCGGGGCCGGGCACTCGCCGATCTCGTCGAGGAAGAGCGTGCCGTTCTGCGCCGCGAGGAAGAGGCCGTCGCTGCCCTTGGCGCCCGTGAACGCGCCCACCTTGTGACCGAACAGCTCGCTCTCGGCGAGCGCCTCGGGTAGGGCCGCACAGTTGACGGCGACGAACTGCCCGGGGCGACCGCTCTGGCGGTGGAGCTCCTCCGCGACGAGCTCCTTGCCGACGCCGGTCTCGCCGAGGACGAGCACCGGGATGTTGCGCGGCGCGACCATGGCGAGGTCGGCGCGCAGCCGCCTCATCACCTCGCTGCGCCCGAGGAGGCGCGGGCTCTCTGCCACCGAGGTCACGTCGTGCGCCACCGCGTGATCGAGGAAGAGCAAGAGCGTCTTGCCGACGCGCACCACCGAGCCGTGCTCGACCTTGGCGGTGTCGATCTTCTGTCCGTTGACGAACGTGCCGTTGCGGCTGCCGCGATCGACGACGCGATAGCCGCCGGCGCCGTCGGGCTCGACGACGGCGTGCAGGCGCGAGACTTCCTTGTCGTCGAGCGCGAGCGGGCTCTGCGTCTGCCCGATGCGCCCGATCTCGACCGGCGTACGACCGACCGTGGACATCGCCCATCGACCCGCGCGAGGAGCGTGCACCACGCGTAGCTGGCGCACCCTGATCGCACTGGTCTCATCGGCAGTGCCGCTGACCGCCGTGATGGTCAGGCTGGGGTGAAAGTCCGACGTCGACACCGGTCTGGCAAAAATACTACGGCAAGGGCTCGACCGGGTAGTACCCGGGGCGTGCTAGCCACCGGCCAAGGGTGCGAGAAGAAACAGCTCGTCGCCATCAGATAACGCTTTCTCACCGTGTTCGTCCACCGGACAGCGCTCCCCGTTCCACATGAGGGTGTGGGCCAGGTGCGGGCTATCCCGCAGAGCCGCGTCCAGCGGCAGCTTCAGACGCCCACTTTCGGCAACCAGCTGCGAGAGCGTGGTGCCGGGAGTGAGCCGGACGGTCTCGTCGATGTCGTACCAGCCCTCGCCAATGCGGCCACGGATGAGGACGTGGACGGCGATGGTCTCGGGCTTCTTGAACAGCTTTCCAAACATGGCGATGGGTCAGCTGACGAACTCACCGAGCAGCTCGGTCATGCCGAGCTCGGCCGCCTTCTGCTTCGAGACGCGACCCGACGACTTGTCCCAGCTCATGTTCGTGAAGTAGTCGTCGCGCAGGACCGGGAGCGCCACGCGCACGCCCTTGAGCGGGCCGGCGTCGAGGTGCCCGTCACCTTCGCCCATCATGCGCGGGTGTGCCTTGAAATCGCCGGGGCGGATGCCCTCGCGCCAGTTGAACGCGGCGCGCAGGTTCTGGATGCGCTCGCCGGCGACGAGCAGATCCTTGTCGCTGAGCCCCCAGCCGGTCGCGGCGTTCGTCAGCTCGGTCCACGGCAGGCTGCCCGTGATGAGCGTGAACATGCAGAGCCCGAGGCCGTTCATGGCCTGCTGCGCGTTCGAGAAGTGGGCCTGCGCCTTGCCCTTGCCCTCGTCGCCCTTCCACTGGATGGTGACCTCGCTCTTCGGCGCGGCGTTGGGCAGCGGGAAGCCGAAGCCGAAGGTCTCGTTCCACGACGCCGAGCCGGTGGTGTGGCGACCCGGCGTCGGATCCGAGATGTACGTGACGCCCATCAGCGAGGTGAACCGCGGATCGTGATACGCGGGCTCGCCACCGTGCACGTGCACGGCGTACGCGTCCGAGCCCTTGCCGAGGTGCTCGGCGGCGCGCTTCACGCCGTGCGCGAGCCACGCGCCGCAGCCGCTCGCCTCGCCCATCTTGATGGTGAGCTCGAGCGCGGCCTGGCCGTTGCCCCACTTCATGTCGATGCCGTCGAGGTCCGCCGCGGACAGCGCGCCGACCTCCACCGCCTCGCACACCCACGCCAGCGTCGCCGACGAGCTGACCGCGTCGAGGCCGTAGCGGTTGCACGCGTCGTGGCACGCGGTCACGAGCTCGAGGTCCGCGTTGAGGAGGTTGGCGCCGAAGCCGACGATGGTCTCGTAGTCGGGGCGACGCACGTCGCTGAGCCCCTTGCTCTTCACCTTCACGATGCCCTTGCACGGCGCCGGACAGTCGCCGCACGACAGCTTCTTGGTGATGTACTTGTCGACCTGGCTGCCGTCGAGCTTCATCGAGTGGGTCTTGAGCGGGAAGTCGCGGCTGCCCACGCCCTTCCAGTTCTTGATCGGTCCGTCGCCGTTCTCGACGGAGACCGCGACCGCGCCGGTGGTGCCGCGGTCGGCCCACAGCTGACGCATCGCCGCGGTCGGCGCCTGGATCTTCATGCCGCGCTTCTTGAAGGCCCGGTACATCCAGCCCATCCAGCTCTTGGGCTTCGCCATCCACACCATGAAGCGCATGAACAGGCCGATCGACTGCTTGTACTGCTTGGTGATCGCCGTGTTGATGGAGTCGAGCTCCTTCGGATTGGCGATGGGCACCTTGCCGCTGCCACCGACGACGACCGCCTTCAGGTTCTTCGAGCCGAAGATCGCGCCGAAACCCTGGCGTCCGAACGCGTGATAGCGGTCGTTCATCACCGAGGCGATGCGCGCCATCTTCTCGCCGGCGGGGCCGATGGCGCTGACGCCGACGTCGCGCTTGCCGCCGAACTTCTTCTTCATGGCGTCGAACGTCTCGGGAATCTGCTGGCCCCAGAGCTCACCGGCGGGCTCGAGGCGGATCTCGTCGTCCTGCACGACGAGGACGGTGGGCTGCGCCGCCTTGCCGCGGACCATGAGCGCGTCGTAGCCGGCGCGCCGGAGGTGCGCGGCGACCGAGCCGCCGGAGTTCGAGTCGGCCCACGTGCCGGTCAGCGGCGACTTGCCGACGATCTGGATGCGCCCGGAGAACGCGGTGCCGGTGCCGGTGAGGAGGCCCGAACAGATCGCGAAGCACGCCTCGGGCGCGAGCGCGTCGGTGCCCGCCGGGAAGTGCTTCCACATCAACCACGCGCCGACGCCGTAGCCGCCGAGGAACTGCTTGTAGACGCTCTCGTCGATCTCCTCCACCCAGTGCTTGCCGTCGGTGAGATCGACGTGCAGCACGCGTCCATGACTACCGAACTTCGGACGAACGACCGCCGCAGGTTCCGCCATGGCGGCATTGTGGTCGCGTCCGGCTGCGTTGGCCAGCGTCAGCTGCTGCAGTGAATGTAGTGCGGGCGCGGGTGCGAGGCGGCCCCTGCGCGTCGCGCTCTCGGGCGGCGGAGCGGCAGGGGGTTCCTCCGGCCTTGGGTTCCGCCCTCCCGTCACGCCCCACCCGGAGTGCCGCACCACGACCGGCCCGCGCACGATCCAACCGGCCGTGGAACTTACAAGGCCTTCGGAACCCCCAGCCGCTCTCGCCGCCCTCGGCTCGCGCGCAGGGCCGCCGCGCACCGCGCCCGCCGCTGATTCTCGCGGAGCGCGCTGGGCGACATCACCGGTTCGAGCGGCCAGACGGAGAGTTCGCGCGATTGCGCGACGGACAACGCGGGGGCGGGTCAGCGACATACGCCGAGCGTGGGGTCGTCCTTGCCGTTCGCGAAGAGCCGCGGATCGACGGCGCACGTGCTCGAGGCGCAGGCGCCGATGGAACCGGAGGGTGCGTCGAGCCGACAGATGTCGCGGCAGACGGCATCCGAGCAGACGCTGCCGGCGACGCAGTCGTCGAAGCCCGTCGTCTCTCCCGGCGCACCGACCGTGCATGCGCCGCCGAGTGGGACCGTTCCGAACGAGCTCGGTACGCACCCCAGCTTGCCGAGTCGCTCGGGGAAATCACCCTGGACGACGATCCACGTGGCGCGCTGTCCGGCGTCGCAGCCCTGCTGCCCGTCCGGATACTCGGGCGTCGGCGGCACGTACGGAGCGTCGAACCTCGGCGGCTCCTCGCAGGCGATCGTGCGCGGTCAGGTCAGCGCGATGGTGAGCGCGACGCCAACACCGACTGGCCGCCTGTCGCGCGGCGTATGCACCGGCACCTCGCGATGTGCTTCCGGAATCTGGGGCGGTGTGATTTGCCCCAATCGGAGG
>DATLEB010000057.1:0-8155 GCA_035525615.1 Kofleriaceae bacterium
GATCGAGGCGCAGTTCGAGGTCGGCGAGTACCAGATCGTGATCCTGTCGGCGACGGACTCGGCCGGGCTCGACGCGTGGCTGCGCGCGGAGAAGTACCAGATCCCGCCGGGCGCCGAGCCGTTCCTGCGGCCGTACGTCGAGCAGAACATGAAGTTCTTCGTGGCGAAGGTCGACCCGAAGAAGGTGACGTTCGACAAGGACAATCGTGCCGAGCTCTCGCCGCTGCGGTTCCACTACGACAGCGACGAGTTCAACCTGCCGATCCGGCTCGGGCTGGCGAACTCGAGCGGCACGCAGGATCTGATCGTGAGCATCCTGGCGCCGAACCAGCGCTACGACGTGGCGAACTACAAGAACGTCACGATCCCGACCAACCTCGACGTGAAGGACCCGGTGCGCGACTCGTTCGGCGAGTTCTACGCGGCGCTGTTCGATCGCACGGTGGAGAAGAACCCGGGCGCGGTGGTGACCGAGTACGCGTGGGCGGCCGCGACGTGCGACCCGTGTCCGGGGCCGAACCTGAACGGCGGCGACTTCGCGACGCTCGGCGCCGACGTGCTCGCGGGCGAGAAGGGCAAGGTCGCGCCGTACGAGGGCTGGGACCTCGTGCTCACGCGTCTGCACGCGCGGTACGGCAAGGCGATCACGGACGACCTGGTCTTCAAGAAGGCGGATCCCATCGTCGGCGGCCGCGAGTTCCTGGCGGCGAACGGCAAGCTCGAGGAGCGGTCGCAGCCGGCGGGGCAGAACAACTTCCAGGCCCGCTACGCGATCCGCCACGAGTGGACCGGCAACATCACGTGCAAGGATCCGAAGCGCGGTCGCTGGGGCGGTCCGCCCAGCGGGGTCGGCGGCGGCGGCGTGAAGCCGGCGCTGGATCTGGCGTTCGCGCCGCGCGGCAAGGCGGCGCTGCCCACGCTGGTGCGCCAGGACATCCCGGAGATCGAGGTGAAGGCGGCGGGCGGCGCGGGCCCGTCGACCACACCGCCCACGACGACGCCACCTCCGCCGCCGTCGGGCGGTGCTGAACCGCCGAAGAAGAAGACGGGGTGCGGCTGCGCCACCGATTCAGGTGGCGGCGTGGCGGGTGCGCTCGGCCTCGCGTTCGCCGTGAGCCTGCTCGTGACTCGCCGGAGGAGCAACTGATGCGCAAGCTGATCATCGCCGCCACCGCGGCCGCCGTGGCTTCGGTCGCTGCACCGCGCGCCGCCGACGCGTTCTGCGGCTTCTACATCAACGGCGCCGGCAGCGAGATGTTCAACGACGCCACGCAGGTCGTGCTGATGCGCAAGGGCACGCGCACGGTCCTGTCGATGCAGAACAACTACAAGGGGCCGCCCGACGCGTTCGCGATGGTCATCCCGGTGCCGAGCGTCCTCCACGAGGAGGACGTGAAGACCTTGCCCGCGGACGTGTTCACGCGCGTCGACACCATGGGCGCGCCGCGCCTCGTCGAGTACTGGGAGCAGGACCCGTGCATGCGCGAGCGCTACGACCGCCGACCCATGGCGAAGATGTCGGGCTCCGGTTCGGGTGCAGGTCGTGGCGCGCTGGCCGATCCCGCCGACGACCTCGGCGTGACGATCGAGGCCAAGTTCGAGGTGGGCGAGTATCAGATCCTCATCCTGTCGGCGACGGACTCGACGGGCCTCGAGACCTGGCTGACGCGGGAGAAGTACCAGATCCCGAAGGGCGCGGCGCCGTTCCTGCGCCCGTACATCGAAGCGAACATGAAGTTCTTCGTCGCGAAGGTGGACCCGAAGAAGGTGAAGTTCGGCGCCGACGGTCGCGCGGCACTTTCACCGCTGCGCTTCCACTACGACAGCGAGGAGTTCGCGCTGCCGATCCGGCTCGGGCTGGCGAACTCGAGCGGCACGCAGGATCTGATCGTGAGCATCCTGTCGCCGAACCAGCGCTACGAGGTGTCGAACTACAAGAACATCACGATCCCGACCAACCTCGACGTCAAGGACTCCGTGCGGAGCAACTTCGGCGCGTTCTACGCGGCCTTGTTCGATCGCACGGTGGAGAAGAACCCGGGCGCGGTGGTGACCGAGTACGCGTGGATGGCGACGACGTGCGATCCGTGTCCGGGCCCGCAGCTCGGCATGAACGACTTCTTGCTGCTCGGTGCCGACGTGCTCGACGCGCCGGCGGGCGCGGCGATCGCGACGGACAGGCCGATGCCGCCGGGTCGCGGACGCGGTGGCGGCGGCATGGCCATGAACTTCGTGCTGACGCGCCTGCACGCGCGCTACGGCAAGAGCATCACCGAGGACCTCGTGTTCAAGAAGGCCGACCCCATCGTCGGTGGCCGCGAGATTCGCAGCGGCGGAGGTGCCGGCGGCAAGCTCGAGGAGCGCGCGTCGCCGTCGAGCGTGAACAACTTCCAGGCGCGGTATGCGATCCGCCACTGGTGGACGGGGCCGATCACCTGCAAGAGCCCGCGACGCGGCATCTGGGGCGGACCGCCGGGGCGCGGGCGTCCCGGCTCGACGCCGGCGCTGAACCTCGCGTTCGCGCCGCGCAACAAGGCGTCGCTGCCGAAGTACCTCGTGAGCAACGTCCCCGAGATCGGCGTGCGCGCGTACAAGCCGCGCCGGAAGCCGCGGCCGGTGACGCCGCCGAAGCCGATGGTCGAGGCGCCCGATCCGGCCCCGAAGCCGAAGGGCTCGCCGATGGCGCCGCTGCCGTCGGGCGGCGGTGTGCCCGTCGAGCTGGCTTTGCCGGGTCTTGTGGTCGCGATCGCAGTCCTGCGGCGCCGTCGTCGGGCATAGTCGAGCCGTGAAGAGGGCGTTCCTGCTGGTACTGGTGTGCGCGGTTGCCGGCGCGAGCTGCCGCGCGCGCGAAGGCTCGGGAGCGGCGGGCGGTGGCAGCGCGCTCGGCAATTCCACCGCGGTCGCGCCGACGCAGCCGGTCGACGTGGCAGCGACGCTGCCGCGCGCGCCCGGCGTGTTCGCCCCGTCGTTCGCGACGATCGAGGGCGGCGGCAAGATCGGTGGCGGCGGCGAGATGCTGGCCGACATCGACACGTGCGCGACGTGCCACCCGGATGTCGCGAAGCAGTGGCAGTCGGGCATCCACTCCTTCGCGTCGTTCGGCAATCCGATCTACCGGTTCAACGTCGAGCTCGCGCGGGACCTGATCGGCAACAAGAACAGCCAGCACTGCGGCGGGTGCCACGACGCGCCGCTGGAGGTCGATGGCGCGATGATGGACACGATCGCGTCCGATGACCTGCGCGCGCACACGGGTGTGTCGTGTCGCGTGTGCCATGCGGTGCGGTCGACGACGACCGACGGGAACGGCAGCTACGTGCTGGCGGCCGGCGAGCTGCCGACGCCGAACGTCGACGATCCCGCGTCGGTGGAGACGCACCGCAAGGCCGTGAGCCTGAAGGCGCTGGGCGACGAGCTGTGCGTCGCGTGTCATCGCGGGTTCCTGTCGCCCGATGTGGACGTGCCGGTCCATCTGTCGGGCATCGACGAGCCGACGTTCTGGCGGAGCTCGGCGTACACCGGCAACGGCATCGGGCGCGTGGACAAGGTCGAGAAGAAGGGCTGCATCGACTGCCACATGGCGGAGGTCGATGCGCCGGACGAGGAGTACATCGCGGACAGGAAGGTGCGCGGGCACTACTTCCCGGGTGGTCACTCGTGGATGGCGGCGATGCGCGACGATCCGGCGCAGATCGAGCGGATTCGCGCGATGCTCGTGGGCGCGGCGTCGATCGACGTCGCGGGCGCGATCGTGGGGCGAGACAGCGGTGCGAACGGGCCATCGACGCTGGGCGGGCGGTGGCATCTCCCGGCCGATGGCGCGCCGGTGAAGGCGGGCGAGCGAGTGAGCGTCGACGTCGTGGTGCGGAACAAGCTCGTGGGGCATCGGTTCCCGGGCGGCGTCAACGACATGCAGGACACGTGGATCGAGGTGGAGGTGCGCGATGGACGCGGGAAGCTGATCGCGAGCTCGGGGCTTGCGCACGAGCGCGACGCCCGCGATGACGAGGCGCACGTGCTGCGCAGCTATCCCGTCGACGATCACGGCAACGTGATGGAGGAGCACCAGCTGCCGCTGTTCCGCGCGGTCGTGGCGAATCACACGATCGCCGCGCGAGATTCGCAGACCGTGCGGTACGCGATGGACGTGCCCGCGGGGACGGTGATGCCCGTGGAAGTGCGGGCGAGGCTACGGCATCGCTCGCGGGGGATGATGGTGCAGCAGGCGGTGTGCAAGGAGTCGAAGACGGCGGCGGGGAGGGCATTCCTGCTGCAGGCGCGCGACCAGCGGGACATGCGCGTGAATCCGTGCGCGTCGCAGCCGGTGACGGAGGTCGCGTCGACGCGCGTGTGGATGGGCGAGGGCTGGGAGGCGGCGATGGCGAAGGCTGCGGGAAGTGGTGGGAGTGGAGGGAGTGGAGGGAGTGGAGGGAGTGGAGGGAGTGGTGTGCGAGCGAAGGGATTCGCGCCGGAGGCGGCGTGGGAGCGCATGTACGAGCACGGCATGGGGTTGATCGGCGTGATCACCGAGCGGCTCGACGAGCCGCGACAGGTGCTGGAGCACGCGCTGACGCAGATCCCGGAGACGCCGGAGATGGCGCGTGCGCGCGCGATGGTGATGGTGCAGCTCGGCAGCGTGCTGGGTCGGCAGGGGCGGACCGACGAGTCGATCGCCGTGCTCGAGAAGGCGCGCGCGTTGTTGCCGGCGCCGCAGCCTCCCGCGATCGACGCGATCGCGGCGGACGCGCTCGCGCGCGTGTGGCGGTGGGAGGAGGCGGAGCGGTACGCGGAGGACGTGACGAAGAAGGCGCCGCGCAATGCGGGAGCGTGGGTGATGCTGGCGCGCGCGCGGGGGAGCATGCACGACGATGCGGGCGCGCTGGCCGCGGCGAGGGAGGGGCTCGTGTGGTCGCCGCGCGATCCGGATCTGTTGCGGAGCCAGGCCACGGCGCTCGCGGGATTGGTGGGCGGTGAGGATGGACTGGCGAAGAAGGCGCTCGCGGCATTCGATCGATTCCGCGCGCCGGATGAGGCCGCGGCGCTGCGGATCGCGTGCGCGAACAAGAGCGAGCGATGCACGAGGGAGCGCGAGATGGGGCACGTGCACGTGATGCGGGTCGTGGGCGTGGTCGCGCGGTGAAGTAGCCGGGCGGAGCGTGGGGGCGGAGCGTGGGGGGCGGAGCGTGGGGGTGTGGCGGGGGAGAGTCGCGGTGTGGGGGCGGCTTCCCGTCGTCGTCGGCGGTCGCGGCGCGGGGTCGCCTCCGCGTCGCGCGCGCACGGAACCACGCCCGGCGCGCGGGCGGTGAGCGTGACGCGCGGGCGCCGCCGCGGAGGTGCGCGCCGGGCGTGACGCGGGAGGTTCGTTGGTGCCCCGGGCATGGTCCCTGCGCGCTCTCCGCGTTCGGGCGAACCCCGCGCCGCGCCCGCCGCCTGCGGGCGGGGTGCGAAAGGGCAGAGGGGAGCGAATGGCGGGGTGGCGGGATGGCGGGGTGGCGGGGTGGCGGGATAGCGGCATGCGGGATGGGGCGAATGCGCGCGCGCCAAGCCGCGCGCGGCGACGTGGATCGAGCAGCGTGGTGCGACTGGCGCGACGCGGCAGCGGCGGCAACAGCAACTGCGGTGAATCCCCCAGCGGCGACGGCGGCGACGGCGACGGCGGCGACGGCGGCGGCGGTCACGGCGGCGACTGCCGTGACGGCGTCAAGTCCCCACGTGAAGACGGAGGCGACGGCGGCGAGTCCCCACGTGAAGACGGCGGCGACAGCGGCACTTCCCCACGTGAAGACGGCGGCGACGTCCCCACGTGAAGACGGCGGCAACGCCCCACGTGAAGACGACGGCAACGCCCCACGTGAAGACGACGGCGACTTCCCCACGTGAAGACGACGGCGACTTCCCCACGTGAAGACGACGGCAACGCCCCACGTGAAGACGGCGGCAACGGCGGCAACGCCCCACGTGAAGACGGCGACGGCTCGGAGGCGTGGCCTGTTGCTCGTTCGTTCATGCGTGCACCCTTTTTCGTCGCGCAAATCATCTTCGTGCTTGACAGGTCTGCGGAGCGCGGCGGGCGTGTGCTCGCGAACAGCGACGAGATCGTGCGCCTGGTGCGTCGGGCTTCGCGTGGTGCGCGTCGTCTCGTTGTCGACGAGAAAACGAGGTCGAAGGGTGACTTCTGCGCGTCACGGGCACGCCACGACGTCGAAAAACACCGTGCTATGGGTGTTCTACGTGTAAGCACATCACGCGTGCGAGGAGGGGGCGATGTTCGAAGAGTCGGTGACGGACGCGACGACGAAGATGGCGGCGCATGCGGGCGTCATGCCGCGTGGAACGGAACACGGTGACGGCGGCGGTGGTGACGGTGACGGTGACGGCGGCGGCGGCGGTGGCGGTGACGGTGACGGTGACGGTGACGGTGACGGTGACGGTGACGGTGACGGTGGCGGTGGCGGAAGCGTCGTCGTGGCGAGCTGGCGCGAGATCGATCGCCAGCTTCGGCGCGTGGCCAGATGTCAGGCGGCACTCGACGCGGAGGAGCTGCGATGGCTCGCGCTCGCGCAGGATGTGGAGCTGCATCGGGAGATCGGGATGGCCAGCATGCTGGAGTACGTCGAGCGGGTGCTCGGGCATGGGCCGAAGTCCGCGCATGAGCGTCTTCGCGTGGCGCGCGAGCTGAAGGAGTTGCCTCTCACGCGCGCGGCACTCGAGCAGGGCAGGCTGTCGTTCAGCGCCGTGCGCGAGCTCAGCCGCAAGGTGACGGCCAAGACGGAAGGGGAGTGGCTCGAGGCCGTCCGCGGAAGATGTCTGCGCGAGATCGAGGACCTCCTCTCGGGTCACAAAAAAGGCGACCGGCCGCGCGATCCCATCGACCCCGATCTGGAGCTGCGCATGATCACGCTCGAGCTCACGCCGCCGACGCTCGCGCTGTTCCGCGCGGCGTCACGTCGTCTCGAGGACGAGCTCGGGCACCACCTCACCGACGACGAGATCATGGTCGCGATGTGCGCGTCGGTCCTCGGCGGAGGCTCTTCGTGTGGAGACTGTGCGATCGGCCATGCCGCGTGGTCTCCACATGGAGACTGCGAATCGGCCGAGCTTGACTCGTTCCCGCCTCGAGACGACCAGGAGGCCCAGCCCGCGTCGTCTCCACGTGAAGACGGCGTGCCGGCACGGGCCCCGTCGTTTCAGCCTGACAACCGCGTGCCGGCCCCGGCCGCGTGGTCTCTGCGTGAAGCCGGCGTGCCCGCACTGGCCGCGTCATCTCCACGTGAGGATGGCGTGGCGGCAGGGGCCGACTCGTCCGTACGCGGAGTGTCCCCACCGGCAGAAACCGCGGGCGCCGTCGCCGCGCCGCCCGCGTCGGCGCGCCGCAAACCGGCGCCTCGCGTCGCGCCGTACCAGATCGCGCTCACCGTCTGTCCGAGCTGTGACCGCGGCTGGCACGACGGCGGCGGCCGCGCCATCGCCGTTCCCGACTCCGCGATCGCGCAGGCGATCTGCGACGCGCAGTACATCGGGCGCACGGATCTGGTCGTCCCGGATCGCGCCGACCAGGAGATTCCGCCCGCAACCGCGCGCCTCGTCCATCGGCGCGACCGCGGGCGTTGCCAGATTCCTGGCTGTCGCTCGGCGCGGTGGCTCCACATGCATCACATCATCTGGCGCGAGCACGGCGGCTCGAACGATCCGCGCAACCTCCTCTGTCTGTGCTTCGCGCATCATCAGGCGGTGCATCAGCACAAGATCGGGATCACCGGCAGTGCGCCGGACAAGCTGGTCTTCGACCTCAGCGCGTTCGAGAGATACGCGAACGCACCGACGGAATCCGCCGCCGTCCCGACCGCGCAGGACCTGCCCGCGCTCGGTTCGGCCCCAACTTGAGCGGCTGCGGCTGCGGCTGCGGCTGCGGCTGCGGCTGCGGCTGCGGCTGCGGCTGCGGCTGCGGCTGCGGCTGCGGCTACACCTGCGGCTCCCGTCACTCCTCTCCCGCACCTGCGCGGCTTGCGGTACAACGTCCCCAGTGACGCGATTCTCCGCGACGCGCATCTGGGGCTCCATCGCGAGCATCGCGATGCTGCTCGTCGTCGCATCTCCGCTGCTCCGCGACCCCGTCACGGGCGACTCGTTCCCGCTGTCGACCTACCCGATGTTC
>DATLEB010000081.1:0-14595 GCA_035525615.1 Kofleriaceae bacterium
CGGTTTCGGTTTCGGATCCCGGTCCGACGGCGCGTAGGATCTCGCCCGCTGGCGCGCGCTCGGGCTCGCCTCCTGCTTCTGGATCTGGTTCTGGTTCTGGCTCTGCTTCGGGTTCTGGCTCTGGCTCTGCTTCTGCTTCTGCTTCTGGTTCTGCTTCTGGTTCTGGTTCTGGTTCTGGTTCTGGCTCTGGTTCTGGCTCTGGTTCTGGTTCTGGTTCTGGTTCTGGTTCTGGTTCTGGCTCTGGCGCTGGCGCTGGCGCTGGCGCTGGCTCTGGTTCTGGCTCTCCCTTCCCGGCGCGGCGGCGCACGCGCGGCAGAAAGACGTGCGCGCGCACGAGCCCGCGGCGGCGCGGCGGCGCGGACGCGGCGCTACAGCGTTCCGTCGATGACGGGCACAGCCACCGCTTCACTCGCGGCGCCGATGCCGACCTGACCCCAGCGGCTCGCGCCCCAGCAGTACAGGACACCGGCCATGCTGATCGCGCACGTGTGGTACTCGCCCGTGACGAGCTGCGACCACGCGGGCATCGACTCGCCGACGGGCGCGACGATGCTGGCCGGCGGCAGCGAATTCGTCGACGCGATCGCGCTGCGCTGGTACTGGTCGTTGTTGCCCCAGCAGTAGATCTGCGTGCCGTTCAGGGCGCACGTGTGATTCAACCCCGTCGCCACGCTGTCGTACTGGTTCGGCGCCTGCACGGGGCTCGGGCCGAACTTGTCGGTCCCGTCGTTCACGCCGGCCTGGTTGTAGCCGTTCGCGCCCCAGCACTGCACCACGCGGTTCGCCGTCACGGCGCAGCGGTGATTGCTCGGACCGCGCGACAGCGACGTCGCCCCACTCAGCTGGAACACGGCCTGCGGATGAACGGTCGGGGTTCCCGCCGAGCCCATCCCGAGCTGGCCATTCACATTCGTACCGAAGCACAGGGTCTGCGCGCCATCGATCCAGCAGCCGCTGCTCGGCCCGGCGCTGAAGCTCCCGTTCGGCATCGCGCCCGCGTTCAACGAGATCGTCTGGGGCAGCTCGTTGTCGACGTAGTACGGATTGGTGAGCTCGGGCGAGCCCCAGCACTGCGCGGCGGGGGAGCCGATCGCGCACGTGACGTTGCCGGCGCCGACGATCGTGTTGACGAGCACACCGCTGCCGCTGTCGTACGTCGTCACGGGGCCGGGACTCTGGTTGCCCGCGACGCCGAGCTGGTAGCCCTGGTCGGAACCCCAGCAGTTGACCTGCGGCACGCCCAGCACCGTACGTCTCACGCACGTGTGGCTCGAGCCCACGACGACGTTGGTCGCGCCGTCGGCGTGCGACACGCGCACCGGCGCGCGCCGCGGCAGCGCGACCGGCGTCCCGTCGAGCTCGCCGCTCATCCCCGCGCCCCAGCAATAGAGCTGCTGCTGGTCGACGCTCGCGCCCGAAAGGATCGCGCACGTGTGACGGCGCCCCGCCGCCACCGCGAGCCAGTTGTTGGTGCCGCGCACGCCCTCGCCGACGCGCACCGGCCGCCGCTGATCGCTCGGGAAGCCGATGCCGATCTGTCCGTCGGCGTTGTCGCCCCAGCAGTAGAGCGTCCCGCCGCTGGCCGGATCGCCGGCGAGCGCACACGCGAAGAGGTGGCCGGCGCCGATCGCGAACACGCCGCCGACCGCCATCGCCTCCGGCCCCGACGTCGCGAGCTCGAACGTACCGTCGCCGCGCTCACCGTAGTCGTTGGCGCCCCAGCAGCGCGCGGCGCCGATCGCGTCGGTGGAACCCGCGGCGCCCTGGATGCCGCACGCGCCGTACTGGCCGAGCGCCAGCGCCTTCCACTTCGCGTTCATGCCCTGGTCCAGGACGGCGGTCGGCGTGACCGTGTTTGCCGCCGGTCCGATGCCGAGCTCGCTGGCCCCGTTGCGACCCCAGCAGCGGAGCGTGGAGCTGGTCAGCTCGATGCCGCACGTGAAGCTGTCCCCGGCGACCAGCGCCGAGTACGCGATCGTGCCCGGCAGCTCGAACGGCACGCGCGTGGTCCCGCTCGCCGCGCCGCACTCGAACTGAGTGTTGTCGCCCCAGCACACGGCGTGATCCCCCGCCCCGATCACACACGTGTGATCGCTGCCCGCGGTGAGGGAGCGGAATCGCGTCGTCGCCGGAAACCCGCCGTCGATCGCGGTCGGCGTCGCGGTCATGCCCGACACCGCCGAGCCGAGCTGGCGCGCGGCGTTGTCGCCCCAGCAGCGCACGCTCTCGGTCTGGTCGGCGGTTGCCTCGACCACCGCGCAGGTGTGCTGAGCTCCCAGCGCGAGCCGCTTCCACACCGTGCCCGCCGGCGCGGACACCGGGTGCGCCGCCGTCGGGCTCGAGGCCGTGTTGCCGGTCTGATAGCTGAAGTTTCCGCCCCAGCACCAGAGCTGCACCGCGCCGGCGGTCGGCGTGAACAGCGCGCAGGTGTGTGCCCCGCCGGCCGCGACCGCCGTCCACTCGCCGTTGGTCATCGTCGGCAGGATGTGCAGCGGCTGCGCCGCGAAGTCATCGGCGGTCGTCGTGCCGAGCTGGCGCTGATCGTTCGCGCCCCAGCACCACAGCTGCCCGCCGGTGTCGATCGCGCACGCGTGGTGGTAGCCGACCGCGAGCGCGCGGTACCTGCGCGTCGGCTGCGGCCCGTCGGGGTTGTCGGTCCCATCGGGCGTTCCGCCATCGTCATCGACGCTGTCGGGGTCCGCGTCATCGCCGCCACCGCACACCGTCGTGCTCCCCGGCTCGACGCAGAAGCCGCCATGGCACTCGAGCTTGGCCGGACATCCGCCCGCCGCCGTGCACTCGTACACGCACTCGTTCGCCGGCGGCTTGTAGCAGCCAGCCCACGCGACCACCGCCGCGACCGCGGCTGCCCCCAGCCCCAGGATGACCCGGACGACCCTCACCCGGTCAGCGTGCCACAGACGCCATCGCCCCCGCGAGCCCCGACGTCCCCGACGACGCGCCGCGCGGCTGAACCAGACGTCCGACGGGTACCAGCTCGAGGTTCAACCCGCCCGGATACCAGTAGCTCGTGTCCATGCCGTACCCGTAGACCGAGATGCCGATCGGCATCGACCCGGTGATCGAGTGGTTGCCATCGTTGCCCGGGCCCGCGCCGAGCGGATTCACGCGCGCGAGCGCGAAGCCCGTCGAGCCGATCGGCGTGAAGTTCGTGACCGCGGTCCCGTCGAGCGTCACGGTCGCGCCCACCGGCGCCGTGATGTCGACGTAGTTGGTCGTGTAGTTGGTCGGCGCGTGGAACAGGTACGAGCTGCGGTACTGCTCGACCGGGACCGCCAGCGTGATGTCGGGATCGCCGATGTTGCCGCCCGTCGACGAGCCCTGCGCCAGCTGCGCGACCAGCACCTTGTGGTTCGCCGTGAGCAAGTAGCTCGCCGCCTGCCGCGAGATCTGGACGAAGTCACCCGCGTTGGCGATCGCCGTCGGAGCCCCCGCCTGCGGCGGATCGTACGTGAGCGTCGTGCCCGCCTGCGTCGCCACG
Organism: Kofleriaceae bacterium; assembly: GCA_035525615.1. Taxonomy (GTDB): domain Bacteria; phylum Myxococcota_A; class Polyangia; order Haliangiales; family Haliangiaceae; genus UBA2376. Next base: position 3,503 of record DATLEB010000081.1, read on the forward strand.
ATGCGAACCGTCTGCTCCTTGCCGTTGGGCAAGGTCCCCGTCACCGCCGGCGCGTTCACGATGTAGCGGTTCGACAGCGCGTCGACCGGGAACATCGACTCCTCGAGGTGATCGCAGTAGCCGAAGCCGTCGGGGACGTTGGCGCAGTAATGACCCGCGATGACCTGCACGGGCTTGTCCGACGTGACGTACGAGCCGGTCATGTCGGCCGCCGCCGTGCCGACCTGCAGCACGTCGCCCTTGTTGAGCGTCACCGTCTGCGGCGAGCCGGCCGTGAACGCGGGCGCACCGCCCTCGGCGGTGGTCGTCGCCTTCGAGTTGAGCGTCACCTGCGTCGCGTCCTGGTACGCGGTCACCGCGAGGAGGCTCGGCGACAGGTTCGCCGTCTGCGGCCACGTCGCCGCGTAGTACTCGTCGCGCCACGCGTTGGACGGGAAGAGGAGCGACGCGTCGTTGGTGTACGAGTTCTCCGGCGCGCCGGCCTTGAAGTAGTCGAGCGCGTTGAACTGGTAGACCGTGACCGGCACCTTCGAGCGCAGGTGGTACGCGCCGGCGTTGGCGCGCGCAGAGTTGGGATGCCCGGTCTGGCAGTTCGACCAGCTCGCCCCCAGGCACAGCTTGAGCGCCGCGACCCACGGCAGGCGCCGGATCGCGACGCTGTTGGGCGCGACGGTGAAGACGTCGGCGGCCGTGAGCGCGCCGCCGTCGATGGTCACCTCGGCCGGCGTGCTCGTCGTGTTCGACACCGCGACCGCGAAGTCGTACGACTGCGAGACCATGTTGCCGGTCACCGTCGGCCAGTAGTCGCAACCGACGTAGGTCTCGCCGAGCGCGATCGGCGAGCACGCGCCCTCGCACACGCCCGTCGCGCCGCAGCTCATGCCCTGCACCGGATCGCAGTACACGTCGAGGTACCCCTGCCCGTCGGAGCGGCAGGCGCGCGACACGTCGCCGCTGCACGTGCCGGTGTTGGGCACGCACGTCACGCAGCCGAGCGTCGGGTCACACGCCAGCGCGCAGGTCTCGGCGTCGGCGAACGTACCGCCCGAGCAGGTCTGCAGCACGGCGCCGTTGCAGCGCTGCTGACCGGCGGAGCACGTGTTGCTGCCGCCATCACCATTGCCGTCATCATCATCGTCCGCCGATGACGACGGACCACACGCCGCAGCCGCGATGGCGAGCGACGAAGCGAGCAACGCGAGCGTGATCAGCCGCACTGGCGTCATGGAATCCCCCTGACCCCGCATCCAACCATCCTTCTTCGCCGGTTGGAAGCAAAAGCCGGGTGTGACGGTTGACCACCCGGGGGGTGGGTGGACTAATCACGCCGCAAGGGAGACCCCATGGCCAACGAAGCACCTCCGTCGAGCGGGAAGCCAGTCGAACCGTTCATCCCAGCCTCTCAGACGCTGCCGGAGCTGACCGCCGGGGTCGTCATCCTCGGGTCGATCCTGGCGGCCGTCCTCGGCGCCGCCAACGCCTACCTGGGATTGTTCGCAGGCATGACGGTGTCGGCCTCGATTCCCGCCGCCGTCGTCTCGATGGCGATCCTGCGCTTCGTCAAGGGCAACATCCTCCAGAACAACCTGGTGCAGACCGCCGCCGCATCCGGCGAGGGCCTCGCCGCCGGCGTGATCTTCACGCTGCCCGCGCTCGTCATCCTCGGCGTGTGGTCGAGGTTCTCGTACGTCGAGACCGCGATGATCGCCGGCTTCGGCGGTCTGCTCGGCGTCCTCTTCACGATCCCGCTGCGCCGCGCCCTCATCATCGACCAGCCGCTCCAGTTCCCGGAGGGCGTCGCCACCGCCGAGGTGCTCAAGGTCGGCGCAACCGGTGGCGCGGGCGGCCTCGGCATCATCGCCATCGCCGCGATCATCGCCGCGATCGGCAAGGTCGGCTCGTCGGGTCTGCGCGTGTTCGGCGAGACCGCGGCGTGGGCGGGCTGGGTCACCAAGAAGTCCTCCTTCTATGTCGGCTCGAACCTGTCGCCGGCGCTCATCGGCGTCGGCTACATCGTCGGGCTCAACGTCGCCCTCGTCATCTTCGCGGGCGCCGTCATCAACCGGTGGATCGCGATCCCGCTCATCGGCGAGTTCGGCGATCCGAGCTCGATCATCGTCGATCAGGACTCGCACACCACCCTCGCCACCGTCCTGGCCACGGGCAACGAGGGCAAGCCCCTCGACGCGCAGGGCACGGCCAACGCGATCCACGGCGCGGTCACGCGCTACCTCGGCGTCGGCGGCATGCTCGTCGGCGGCTTCTACGCGCTCTTCAAGCTGCGCTCGTCGCTCCTCTCCGGTGTGAAGGCCGGCATGGACGCCTACAAGCGCGTGAAGGCCGGTGGCTCCGCGGCGATCGTGCGCACCGAGCACGACCTGCCGATGAACATCGTCCTCATCCTCATCGTCGCCTCGGTGGTTCCGCTCTTCTTCATCTTCAATCACTTCGTCGACAAGATCTGGGTGAGCGCCGTGATGGCGGTGCTCATGCTCATCGCCGGCTTCCTCTTCTCGGCGGTCGCGTCGTACATGGCCGGCCTCGTCGGCTCGTCGAACAACCCGGTGTCCGGCATCACGATCGCGACCATTCTCACGTCGGCGCTGCTCCTGCTCGGCATGGGCATCGACAAGACGGCCGGCCCGGTCGCCGCCATCCTCATCGGCGGCGTGGTCTGCTGCGCGGCCTCGATCGGCGCCGACAACGTGCAGGATCTGAAGTGCGGGCAGCTCGTCGGCTCGACGCCGTGGAAGCAGCAGGTGATGCAGATCATCGGCGTGGTCGTCGCGGCCGCGCTCATGGCGCCGATCCTCAACCTGCTCAACTCTCCGCACCCCATCGGCAGCGCCGAGGGTCTCCAGGCGCCGCAGGCCAACCTGATGGCCTCGGTCTCGAAGGGCGTGTTCCTGGGCGGTCTGCCCAAGCTCTACATCGGCATCGGCGCCCTCATCGCGGTCGCGGTCATCATCCTCGACAACATCGCGGCCAAGCTGAACTGGTCGTTCCGCACGCCGGTCATGGCGTTCGCCGTCGGCGTGTACCTGCCGTTCGACCTGTCGACGCCGATCCTCCTCGGCGGCCTCATCGCCTGGGCGGTGAACCGCGCCATGGGTCCAAACCCGAGCGAGGAGCGCAAGTCGACCGTCGAGCGCCAGGGCCTCCTGTTCGCCGCCGGTCTCATCACCGGCGAGGCGCTCATGGGTGTGATCCTCGCCGCGCTCACGTCGCTGAAGGTCGACATCGTCCTCTTCAAGGGCGAGCACGCCGAGTTCGTCTGGCCGGGCATCGCGCTCGTCGTCCTGTCGATGTGGATGACGTACAAGGCGGCGCTCAAGAAGGAGTAGCGACCCCACGAACCTGCGCTCTGGGGTGGGCCGTTCCCCCCGGGACCTGGTGCGCGGACCTCAGCCGCGCGGGGACGATCGACCCCGGTTCCGCGGGTCTCGCGTCGCCACGCGCGTGGATCGTTCGTTGCACTCGCGTCCACGTATGAAGTGGCTCGCGTCGACAACCCTAGCTTTCCTCGCTGCTTGTGGCGGTACCAGCACCGGCGGGCTCGGCCCGTGCGAGCAGGGGATCCCAGACCCCTCCTGCGGGCTGCCCTGCACCGTCGACGCGAACTGCCCCACCGGGTTCCACTGTGGACCGGACCAGGCCTGCACCGCCGAGTGCGAGCAGGACGGCACCGGCTGCGGCCCGGGCCAGAGCTGTGACTCGAGCGGTCACTGCTTCGACGACACGTCGGGCACCGACGGCAACGACTGTCCATCGGTGACGGTGTCGCCGATGCCGCGCATCCCGACCGTGCAGCTGCTCATCGACCAGAGCGGCTCGATGACGCAGTCGTTCGGCGGCACCGATCGCTGGAGCGCCGTGAAGACCGCGCTCATCGGCAACCAGGGTGTCATCACGACGCTCGGCAGCCAGGTCGTCTTCGGCGCGAGCCTCTACACGTACAACCGGAACACGGATGCGCAGTGCCCGCGCATCACGAAGACGCCGACGCGCGCGCTCAACAACACGGCGGCGATCACGCAGCTCCTCAACGGCAACAACCCCGCGGCGGACACGCCGACCGGCGAGTCGATCCGGAAGGTGATCGAGGACTTCCAGCAGAACCCGCCGGCGATGGGCTCGGTGCCGGTGATCCTGCTGGCGACCGACGGCGAGCCCGATCGCTGCGCCGATCCCGACGCGAACGACGCGCTCTCGCGCCAGCTCTCCGTCGACGCCGCCGTCGCCGCGTACACCGCCGGCATCCGCACCATCGTCCTCTCCGTCGGCAGCCAGGTCGGCGACGACCACCTGCAGGCCGTCGCGAACGCCGGCGCCGGCATGCCGCCCGCGACGGGCACGGCGCCGTTCTACAAGGCCAACAACCCGACCGAGCTGTCGGCGGCGCTGTCGTCGATCATCACCGGCATCCTGTCGTGCGAGCTCGATCTCTCCGGTCAGGTCGACGTGAACCGCGCCAACGAAGGCACCGTCGACCTCAGCGGCGGCAGCTGCGGCGCCGCGGGTCCGCTCGACTTCGGCACCGAGTGGGAGATGGTCGACAGCGACACCATCCGCGTGCTCGGCGCCGCGTGCGACGCGCTCAAGGCCGGGAACTGCACGCTGCAGGCAACCTTCGCGTGTGGAACGATTATCCTCTGAGGCGATGCCATCCATCGCCGTCGTGACCGGGGCCGCGCGCGGCCTCGGGCGAACCATCGCGGCCCGCCTCGCGGGTCGCGGTTACGCCGTGCTGCTCACCGACGTCGAGGTCGCGGCCGCCGAGGTCGCCGCCGGCGTGATCGGCCACGGCGCGTGGGCCATGGCGCAGGACGTGCGTGACCGCGCGAGCCACGCGGCGGTCGCGGCGGCGGCGGCGGCGCGCGGTAACGTCGAGGTGTGGGTGAACAACGCCGGCGTGCTGCACGTCGGCGCCGGCTGGGAGACGAGCGAGGCCGAGGTGCGTCGCATGATCGACGTGAACCTCTACGGCCTCATCTGGGGATCTCAGGCCGCGGTGGGCGTGATGCGCCAGGGCGGCCACCTCATCAACATCGGCTCGCTGTCGTCGATCGTCCCCGCGCCGGGGTTCGCCGTGTACGGCGCGACCAAACACGCGGTGCTCGGCTACTCGGTCGCGCTCGAGGGCGATCTGCGGCGCGCCCGGATCCCGATCAAGGTGTCGGCGATCTGCCCCGACGCGATCGAGACCGACATGGTGAAGAACGTGGCGAGCCACACCGCGAGTGACGTCCTGTTCTCGGCCGGCACGATGCTGACCGTCGACGACGTGGCGGCGTCGGTGATCGCGGAGCTCGACCATCACCGCCTCGTGCGCATCCTCCCGCAGGGACGCGCCGCGCTCGTGCACGCGCTGCGGCCGTTCCCGGACCTCGGGCTGCGGATCATCGAGCGCTTCGCCGCGCTGGGCGCCCGTCGCAAGCAGAAGCACGCGAGCTGAGGTGATCAGATCGGCGGACCGCCGATGACGATCGGCGCGCAGGTCGAGACGCCGGCGCCGACGACCACGTACTGCTGATTCTGGAGCGGGATGGTGTGCGCGCCGGTCATGCGGTTGATGGCGTGCACCGACGCGTTGGTGGTACCGATGATGTTCGCGGTCGTGACGAACACGTAGAACGTGCCGCCCCACTGCGCGAAGGCCCACGCCTGCACCGTGCTGCCCTGCGCGGCGAGGTCGAAGGAGAGCTGCTGGCCCACGCCCGTGCCGGCGACCTTGTCGATCTGCTGCACGAACGCGTTGTTGACGGTGTCGGGGAAGAACGCCCACAGCGTGGCGTCGCCGAGGCCGCTGTACTCGGCCGAGTACTCCGCCGACGGGCCGACCGCGGCGACGCGGTTGATGGCGTAGGTGCTGGTGTCGATCCAGCCCAGCGAGCCCGACGACATCGCGTCGACGTTGCCGCCGCCGATCCACAGCTTCTCCGTGTCACCGCCGGCCGTGTCGGTGACGTAGCCCATGCCGAACAGGTTCCACGTCTGGCCGCCGGACGACTGCGCGGCGACGAACGGCGTGGCCGTGCAGGCCGCGTTCACCGTCGAGACCTGATAGAGCTTGCCGCTCGAGTAGAGGACCCACGCCACCGCGTTGCGATCGACCGCCATCGAGAACGGCGTCGCGGTGCCGCCGCCCGGCTGGAGCGACGTGCCCGGGTTGGGGCACGAGAGCTGGCCGATCACGTGGTATGGGCCGCCCGGCTGGCCGATGAGGCGCGGGTCGAACGAGAGCAGGCGATAGGTCTGGTCGACGAGATAGATGAGGTCGACGCCGTCGGCGGTGCAGGCGCGCGTGCAGATGCCGCCCGAGCACTCGGTGCCCGACATGCAGGTCTCGACCGTGGTGCCGAAGGTGCCGTCGGCGTCGCAGGTCATGACCGTGTTGCCCATGCACGCGTTCTGGCCGGGCGTGCACTCGACGCAGCCGCCACGCGTCGCGTCGCAGGAGAACTCGCAGTTCTGCGAGATCTGGAAGGTGTCGCCATCGCAGACCTGGTACTGCGTGCCGACGCAGCGGGTCTCGCTGCCGTTGCAGTCGACGCCGGTGTCGCCACCGTCGACGACGTCGTCGCCGCTGCCGGCGCTTGGTCCGCACGCGGCCGCGACCAGGGTTGCCGAGGTCAGAAGCCCGAGCGCGATGAACCGAACCGAACACGTTAGCGACGGCATAAGCTCTTGTACCGCCGAGGCCCGCGGCCTGGGAAGGCCCATCTGCTAACGTCCGCCTGTGACCGACTTCGCCTGCGTCGTCGCCGCTGACCAGAACAACGGCATCGGGAAGCACAACGACCTGCCGTGGCCCAAGCTGAAGGCCGACCTCAAGCATTTCCGCGACGTGACCAGCGCGGCGCCCGAGGGTCGACGCAACGCGGTGATCATGGGGCGCAGGACGTGGGACTCGATCCCACCGAAGTACCGGCCGATGCCCGAGCGCCTCAATGTGGTCGTCACGCGCGGCAAGCTCGAGGTGCCCGAGGGCGTGCTGGTGGCGGGCTCGCTCGACGACGCCCTCGCGGCGGCGGCCGGTGCGAGCGGCCTCGAGCGCGTGTTCATGATCGGCGGCGGCGAGATGTTCCGGCAGTCGTTCGCGCATCCGCGCTGCGCCGAGGTCTACCTCACGCGCATCGAGGCGGCCTTCGACTGCGACACGTTCATCCCCGACGTGCGCGACCGCTTCGTGCGCTCCGAGATCCTGGCGACGCACGAGGAGGCCGGCGTCCGCTACCAGATCGAGCGCTGGTCCCGGATGAGCTAGACCACGAGCTAGACCGCGACCGGGAACTTGATGAACGCGTGATGCTGGTAGTTCTCGAGCACGATGTCCTCGAAGCGCTGCTCGAGCACCGGCTTGTCGGCGAGGCGCAGCGTCGGTAGCGGCAGCGGCTCGCGCTCGAGCTGCTGCTTCACGCCCTCGACGTGGTTGAGATAGATGTGCGCGTCCCCGAGGGTGTGCACGAGGTGGCGCGCCTGCTTCCTGGTCTCGCGCGCCACCATCTCGAGGAGGAGCGCGTACGACGCGATATTGAAGGGGACGCCGAGCGCGAGGTCGGCCGAGCGCTGATAGAGCTGCACGTCGAGGAACTCGCCGGCCACACCGGAAACATAAAATTGGAAGAACGCGTGGCACGGCGGCAGCTTCATGCGCGGCAGGTCGCCGACGTTCCAGGCCGAGACGATGATGCGGCGCGAGGTCGGGTCGCGCTTGATGGTCTCGATGGCCTCGGTGATCTGGTCGATGCCCCCCGACGGGCGTTCGCCCGGCGACGATGTCCCTCCCCAGTTGCGCCACTGGTAGCCGTAGATGGGGCCGAGCTCGCCCTGCTCGTCGGCCCACGCGTCCCAGATCGGCGTGTGCTGGTGGAGGTCGTCGTTGATGTTGGTCGAGCCGCGCAGGAACCACAGCAGCTCGCGCACGACCGCCGGGAAGAGGACCTTCTTGGTGGTGACGAGCGGGAAGCCCTCGCGCAGGTCGTAGCGGGTCTGCGCGCCGAAGATCGACAGCGTCCCGGTCCCGGTGCGGTCGGTGCGGCGCTCGCCGTCCTTCAGCACCATGCGCAGCAGGTCGAGATACGGCCGCATGGGCTGTGTTTAGCACCCGGGGGTGATGGCGGAACAAAGCGGGCGGATCAGGCGTCGATCTACGTGTCTCGCAAGCGCGCGATGCTGGTCCTGGCGGCGGCGGCCCTCGCCCTCGGGTTCGTGTCCTGGCTGTGGGGCGCCCTGGCGCTGCCGGGGCGCGCGGTCATCCGCGGGCACGTCGGCGACGTCGCGGCGGTCGCGCTGGTGTATGCGGTGCTCGCGCTCACCTCGGCGCGACCCGCGGTGTGCGCGGCCGTGGCGGCGGTGATCGCGCTCGCGATCGAGCTCGCGCAGCAGTCCGGTGGGTCGCGCGGTGGCCCGGCAGGAGACCTGCTCCTCGGGCGTCACTTCGATCCGTGGGATCTCGTCGCCTACGCCGTCGGCATCATGGTGGCGGTGGCGGTAGATCGCAGCCCATCGCCTGCCCGGCCTGCCTCATCGCGTCGGTAGCCTGCTTGCACGCGTCCTCGGCGGTGCGGCGCACGTCGGGCGGCAGGTTGGCCATGTCGGCCCACGCCTGCCTCATCTGATCGACGGACGCGCGCGTCGAGTCGCGCGCCGCCTGCGGGAACTGGTCGCAGGCGAGGTAGCCTTCCATCACCCGCAGGTACTCGTCGCACGCCGGCATGCCCGTCACGGGCTGTGTCAGCCGAGGCGCGCCACCGTCGGGGCCGGCGACCATCAACGGCGCCGCGCGCGACGCGGTGTCGAGGCAGGTCCCCAGCTCGTCGGCGAGCTGCGCGCTCGCCTGTGTGTCGCGCAGCTGCTTGTGCCCGTCGGCGTACGCGAAGAGCTCGCCGAGCACGCGGTACGCGCACGCCGGGTCCTTGCACGCGCACGCGTGATCGCGCACGTCGCGGAGCGCGCCCAGCGTCGCGGGGTCGCCGGGCGGCAGCGCGCTCTCGCCCGGGTCACACGCCGCGCACGCCGCCGCGACGAGCGTCAGAGCTGCGGCGAACGCGCGTCTCATGCTGCTCCAGTTTCCCATACATGCTAGCTGTGGTCACGTCATGCCCAGTCCGGCGCGGTTTGCCGAGCTCGTCGATCGCTACGACGCCTTCCTGTTCGACGCGTACGGCGTCCTCGTCGACTCGAGCGGCGTGTGCACCGGCGCCGCCACCGCGATCGCGCACGTGCGCGCCGCCGGGAAGCCGCTGCGCGTGGTCACCAACGACGCGTCGCGGCTGCCGACCAACGCCGCGGCGCGCTTCGCCGGCGTCGGGCTGCCGATCACCGAGGACGAGATCGTGAGCTCGGGGCAGCTGCTGGTCGGGCACGTCGCCGCGGCCGGGCTCGCCGGCGGTCGCGCGCTCGTGCTCGGCACCGACGACGCGCGCGCCTACGTGCGGCTCGCCGGGCTCGAGCCGCTCACGGCCGCGCAGCTCGGCGGCACCGGCGCGGACGCGGACCTCGACGCGATCGTCGTGAGCGACGACGCCGGCTTCGCGCTGCTCGAGGGGATCAACGCGGCGCTGACGGCGGCGGTGCACGCGCTGGATCGCGGGCGCCCGCTCGCGCTCATCTGCCCCAACCCCGACATCATCTATCCACGCGGCGGCGGCGCGCTCGGCTTCACGGCGGGCGGACTCGCGCTGATGCTCGAGGCGGGCATGCGGCGGCGGTATCCCGGCGCGCCGGGGTTCGCGTATCTCGGCAAGCCGGCGCCGGCGATCTTCGCGCTGGCGCAGGCCACGCTGCCCGACGGCGCGCGGCCGCTGATGATCGGCGATCAGCTCGAGACCGACATCGCGGGCGCGTGTGGCGCCGGGCTCGAGTGCGCGCTCGTCACGGGAGTCTCGCGGTGGCGCGACGGCGACGGCATCGCGCACATCCCGCACTGGCTCCTCGACGACCTGTCGTGATCGAACGTGCGGCGCGACGGGGTCGTCCGGCGCTCACTGGTCGTCGACGTCGAAGCTCCACGACTTGACGACGACGGCGCGCGCGGGCAGCCAGTCGTCGATGATCGTGGCCCACGCCTGGCTCGACATCGCGATCGCGAGGTCGGGCAGCGTCTCGAAGCGCGCGACGATCGAGAGGTCCCAGCGCGCGGCGCTGTCGTCGGCGGGCGTGCCGCACGTGAGGCGCACCAGCCCGGGTAGCGACGCGAGCCCCTGGCGCACGGCATCGAGCGCGTCGGCGCGGCCCTCCGCGGTGGCGTGCGCGTCGGCGAGGCGCACGAAGGTGTAGCGATCGATCACGTGTGCTCCTCCTCATCCCCTGGCCGGTCCTCGGCGACCTTCACTCGCAAGCCGTCCACCCAGCCCGCGAGCTCCTCGGGCAGCGGACTCTCCCAGCGTACCTGCTCGCCGGTCGCCGGGTGCACGAAGCCGATCACCGTCGCGTGCAGCGCGAGGCGCGGGGCGCGCAGGTCGAGCGCGCGCAGCTGATCGGCGCCGTGCTGCGTGTCGCCGACCACGGGATGACCGGCGTCCGTGGCGTGGATGCGGATCTGGTGGCTGCGCCCGGTCTCGAGGCCGAAGCGCACGAGCGTCGCTGCGCCGCCGCCGAGCACCTCGCGTCCGAGCACGTGGGTGACGGCGCGACGTCCGGCGATCGGACGTTCGATGCGCGTGAGCGTCTCGGGCCACGCGCCGGCCACGACCGCGAGGTACGCGCGCTCGACGTCGTGCGACGCGAAGCGCTCGCCGAGCGCGCGATTCGCCGCCGGCGTGCGCGCGAACACGAGCAGGCCGCTGGTCGGCATGTCGAGGCGATGGACCAGGAAGACGTCGCCGCCTTCGGGACGGCGACTCAGCAGATCGAGCAGGTTGCCGCGGTCGCTCTCGGGGGTCGGCGCCGTGACGAGGCCTGCCGGTTTCTCGACGACGATGAGGTGCTCGTCCTCGTGGACGACGCGGAACGCCGGCAGCGCGGCGTCGTTGCGCTCGCGCGCCGCGCTGCCCGTGCCCTCGGCGGCGGCGCGATCGAGCGCACCGCCCACGTTGGCCTCGACGGTCTGCCCCGCGCGCACGAGGCGGCCCGCCACCTTCACGCGCGCC
>DATLEB010000092.1:0-16356 GCA_035525615.1 Kofleriaceae bacterium
GCAGTCAGCGTGGCAACTGCCAGTACGAGGACTGACATCGATGCCAGTTGATATCTGCGCATATGTACAGCAGTCACATTGGCGATGGTGGCGACGGGAAATGCGAAAGTCAACGCGCGAGCTCGATTCGGGTAGTGGCCGGCGGATTCCGCCGCCATCGTGTCGCACGCTAGCGGTTACGATGCGCGCCATGGCGAAAGTGAAGAAGCGCGCCGCGGCGCCGACGCGGAAGCCCATGGCGAAGGCGAAGGCGAAGACGAAGGCGAAGGCAGGCGCGAAGACGACGAACAGCGCGAAGGCGAAGCCGAAGCCGTCGGCGATGTTCCAGAAGGTGGCGTTCACGTTGTTCTCCGTCGATGACCCGGCGCGGGCGCGCGCGTTCTACGAGGACGTGCTGGGGTTCGAGCGGGGGCTGGCGTCGCCGGATGGGGTGTGGACGGAGTACGACCTGCCGGCGGGCGGCTGCCTCGCGCTGTTCAAGCATCCGGTGGCGGCGATGGCGAAGCCGCCGGGCGGCGGGACCATCGCGTTCGAGGTCGCCGACCTCGATGCCCTCGACGAGCGGCTGAAGGCGGCCGGTGTCGTCTACACGTCGGACGTGGTTCACGGTCCCAACTGCCGGATGTCGAACATCCTCGACAGCGAGGGGAACGCGATCGTCCTGCACCAGCTCACGAAGAAACGCGTGAAGCGCGCGTGACGCCGGCGGCGTATGATCGCGGCATGAGGTGGAGCCTGGCAGCCGGGTGCGTGGCGGTGGCGGCCGCGGCTGCGCCGCGGGCGGCGCACGCGCAGGAGGAGGAAGTGGAGACGGGGCGCGTGGCTGGCAGCGTCCTCCTCGGCGTCCTCGCCGGAGGGCTGGGTGGAACGATCGGGGGGTTCGTAGGCGCCAAGCTCGGCGGGGATGAGAGCTGCGACAACTGCGCCTCCGAGCTGATCCCGACCGTCATCGGTGTGCAGGTCGGGCTGAATCTCGGGCTCGCCGCGGGCGTCACGCTCGGCGGTAACCACGACGGTGGGAAGGGCTCTTTCGTCACCAGCCTGGCCGCCGGCGCCGCGTTCAGCGGACTCAGCTGGCTGCTGTTGCCCGACGGAGACAGCCTCGACTTCTACAAGGGCGGCTTCGTCGGCTTCCTGCTCCCCATTCCCGCGACCATGATCGGGTACTGGGCGACGCACGAGCACACCGAGCTCCAGGTCGTCCCGACGGGCAACGGCGTCGCCGTCGTCGGGCGCTTCTGATGTGGGCGCGGAGCGCGATCTGTACGCTGGTCGCGAGCGCGGCGCTCGGCGGCGCCGCCCATCGCGCGCAGGCGCAGCCCGGCGCACCGGGCGACGGGCGCGCGATGGACACGTATCGGCTCGAGGCGCGCGAGGCCGCGCTGCGCGGTGATTGCAAGAGGGTCGGGACGATCGCGCAGCTCGTCGCCGAGGTCGATGCCGCGTACTACCGCGACGTCTTCCTGCGCGACACGGTCGTGGCGTCGTGCAACGGCGGCGTCGGTGGGGTGCAGCTGCCGCCGTCGGCGGTGCCGCCGTCAACCGATGGGGCCCGCGCGATCATCGAGCCAGAACGGCCGGCGTCCGGATCGCCCGACACGGGGCGCGGTATCGGAGGGATGTTCGCAGGGCTCGGTGCCGGCGCGCTGCTCGGGTTCCTCGGGGCGTTCGGCGGCGCGCTGATCGGAGACGCTGCGCACGACGGCGGATGCGAGTCGTTCTGCGACGAGGTCGTGATCCCGGCGATCATCGGCTTTCAGGTGGGAGCCAACGTCGGGCTCGCCGCGGGCATCACACTCGTCGGCAACCACAAGGGTGGCAAGGGCTCGTTCGGCACCAGCCTGGCGCTCGGGCTCGTCGGTAGCGGCGTCAGCTGGCTGTTCGCGATGAACGAGAGCACGATCGACAGCGGCGCATGGGGCGTCGCGTTCTTCGTCCTGCCGGTCGCCGGCACGATGACGGGCTACTGGATGACGCACGAGCACGTGGACCTGACCATCGTGCCGACCGGCAACGGCCTGGCCGTGACCGGCCGCTTCTAGCGGGCCGATCGAGGACTACGCGCGGCGGAGGATCTCCCCGAGGACGTCGCGGGTCGCGCCGTCGGGCTCGATCTCGTAGTGCTGGCGCAGGATCGGCACCATGTCGGCGTTGTCGAGCGACAGCAGCGCCGAGCGAGCCGCGTCACGCAGTGGACCGATCTCCTGGCGCAGCACGCTGACCAGGACCTCGCCGGCCTCGACCGTCTGGATCTTGCCGATCGCGTCGAGAGCCGCGGCGCGCACGCGCGCGTCGGCGACCTCGGTGTAGATGCGCGAGAGCGGGCCGAGCGCGTGCGGGAAGTGCAGGCCGCCGATGGCGGTGAGCGCGGCGTCGCGCACGGTGTTGTCGCCGTCGCCGAGCGCCTTCTTCACGATCGCGAACGAGCGCTTGAAGTAGAGGAAACGCAGCGCGCGCACCGCGGCGCGCCGGACCTGCGGATCCTCGTGGCTGTAGAGCTTCTCGAGCGGCGCGAGCGCGGCGTAGCTCTGCAGCTCCCCCAGCTGCTCGGCGAGGACCGCCAGCGTCTCGACCTCGTTCTGCGCGTTGCGCGCGGCGGCGTCGGCGGCGGTGAGCACGACGACGAGCGCGCGCCGGCGGATGCCGTTGGGATAGCGAAGATCCCCGACGATGGCCGACGCCACCGCCGCCGGGTCGCCGCTCATCTCCCACTCGAGGAGATCGACGAACCAGATGTCGGCGTATGCGTGCTGCTGCTTGAGGTAGTCGGGGAAGGCGGGGGCGTCGGGGAGCTCGTCGGGCGTGTCGCCGTAGCGGCGCGCGATGGCCTCGAAGCGTGCCTTCTGCCGCTCCGAGAGATCGAGCGTGGCGAGCTTCTCGAACACCTTGCGCACGGCGCCGTAGTCGCCGACCGCGGAGAACTGCTGTGCTGCCGCCAGGTAGGCGTTCTCGACCATCTCGACGGGCAGACCCTGCTCGGCGTAGCGGTCGGCGCAGCGCACCCACGTGTCGCCGCTCTTGGCCTGATAGCGACGGTCGTACGGCAACCCGGTCTTGAGCGCGTACTCCGCGGCCTCCTGGTAGAGCGTGGCCGCGGCGTGGAGCTCGCCGCGCTCGAGCGCGAGCTTGATGAAGTCCTCGTAGTACTGGAGAACGTAGAACTTGAGGTTGTCCTCGCGCAGCACGCGGATGCAGTTGACGTAGCCCTCGGCCAGGTTCTCGAACTGCGCCGAGTCCTTGCCCAGCTTGAGGAGGATCTGGAAGCAGTCGAATGCCCGCTCGAGCTCGCCGCGGATCTCGAAGTCGTCGGCGACCTGCTCGAGCCGGCGCTGCGACTCGACCAGCGCGCGCCGCGCCGCCGGCGATGCCACGTCGGCGCGCGTGATGGCGGTGCCGACGTTGAAGTGCACGAGCGCCAGCTCGTAGTCGCGCTCGCGCAGCCCCGGGTGCGGCACCAGCGACTCCCACGCCGCGCGCGCCTTGTCCCACGACTTCGCCTTCTCCCACGCGACCGCGGCGTGCACGGGCAGGCGCGCCTCGGCGTATGCCGTCGCCGCGTCGGCCCAGCGCTTCTCGACCTCGCACAGGCGCCCGCGCAGCCCCGGCTCGTTGCCGAAGCACGCGCGCGCCAGATCGAAGTAGTGCAGGTACAGATAGACGTAGCCGGCCTCGCGTCCGCGCCCGAGCTGGCGATACACGTCCGCGAGCGAGCGCAACCAGTCGTCGTACTCGTAGTCGACGACGTGGGTCTGGCCGATCAGCTCGCGATAGGCGCGCTCGGCCTCGGGATAGCGACCGTTGGCGAGCGCCTGCTCGGCGGCCACCGCCGCCGACTCGATCGACTGATAGAAGCGTCGCGCCACGAGCCCGGACTATAGCGTCGGACGCGCCTACGCGCCGTCGTAGTGGCGGCCAGGTCGTGTCGGAGGCGCCGGGCTCCCTCCACGTCGAGGGAGCGCCACGTGGCGCCCGCGTCAGTTGTCCTGCGCGCCTTCGGCGACCCAGTCGCGGATGAGGAGGATCTCGTGATCCTCGAGGTAGGGCGGGCCGTCGAGCGGCATGCGCGAGCCGAACGGCGGCGTGCTCTCGATCTTCTGGACCAGGATGCTCGCGCACGGGTCGCCGTCGACGATGATGGCGCTCCCGGAGTTACGGCCGCCCTGGCGGAGGGTGTAGATCGAGCCGAGATCGAGGCCGGCCTGCTCGATGCCGCTCGGCAGGCCGTTGGTCGGCGTGTGGCAGCCGCAGCCGGCCATGCCGCGCGGGCGGTCCATCAGCGGACGGATGTCGTGCGCGAACGAGACGTCGACGGTGGGATCGGAGTCGGCGGGGTCGCACGCGCCCGCGAGCGGCGGGCCGACGTCGGGGACGATGTCGACCGCGCAACCCGTGATGCCGGCGACGACGGCGACGGCGGCGACCGCGGCGGCGGCGAGCACCAGCGCGCGCATCAGTGCTCGCCCTCGACGAACTGGAGCGGCCAGTTCTCGATGCGCTCGCTGATCTCGAACGAGGCGACGTTGTGGGTGGTCGCCGTGATCGAACCGGTCATCGAGCGCGTGAAGAGGTCGGCGTCGCCGTGGATGTCAGCGGCGACGATGCCGTCTCCCAGCCGCACCTCCACGCGGATGCACAGCGGCGTGTAGTTGGACGCCATCGTCGGCGGCGCCGCCGGGACGGGGAGCTGGAACACCGGCGCCGCCACGAACGCGACGTTCGAGCCCTCGCGCAGCATCGACGCCTGCGCGTTGGGCACGGCGCCGTTGCGCAGCGGCTGCACGCCGCGGTCGCCGCCGAACACGAACGTGTCGACGCGATAGCCGTCGGCGTACACCTCGGCCGGCGCGACCGGCGGCTTGCCCAGCCCGACCTCGAGCGTCGTGCCCGGCGGCACCATCGGCGCGTTGAACCACGTGCCGCTCGGCACCGGCGGCTCGACGAGCCCGAGCTCGATGGCGTCGTCGAGGGCGCGCAACGTCGTCAGGCGCTCGCCGTGGTAGGCGTCGGTGATCGGCACGTGGATGACGCGGCGGAGGGCGCTATAGCCCGGATCGCCCGGCACGGTGTCGAACAGGTACGGATGGTCGACGCCGACGCCGTTGCCATCGACCAGCACGTACACCGGCGCGCCGGTCTTGGTCGCCGGCCCGAACGACCAGTACTTCACGGCCACGCCGCCGGCCCAGCCCGTCTTGCGCGCGATGACGCCCATCGCGTCGGCGAGCGCGCCGTCGTCGAGGCCGTCGTGCACCGTGATCTGGTGGACCAGCTCGGGATCTTCGTCGACGCGCGGGACCTCGGCGCCGGGCGGCAGGACGTGCACACTCGCGCCGGCCCCGTCATCGACGAGCGGTTCGAGCGCGCACGCGCTGACGCACAGCGCGCCCAGACCGAGCGACATCGCCGCCCGCATCAGAACGGCCCCGCGATCCCGGTGTGGAACACGGTCTCGTCCTGGAAGTCGCTGAAGTCGTAGCGCTCGCCGGTCACCTTCAACCGCAACGACTCGCGCAGCGCCACGCTGAACCCGGCCGTGTAGCGCAGCACCGCGCTCTCCGAGCGCATCGAGCTGGTCTGCACCACGTTGCCGCGCCGACGCAGCCCGTCCCAGCGCGCCACAAGATCGACGCGCCCCACCGGCACCTCGAGCTCGTTGTAGAACCCCTCACGGAGGACGTACGGATCGAACTCGCCGTCCGAGCCGGGCCCGTAGCGGAAGCGCATCGCCGGGTTCTCGCCGAGCGCCATCTCGGTGCGCCGCGCCAGCACCTCACCGCGCAACGTCGCGTGAGACGTCCGCAGCGAGACCTGCGCGCCGACGACGGCGAAGCCGAGCTCCTGCTCGGGGTCGTACGTGCCGGCCATGCCGGACGCGCCCAGGTTCAGGCTCGCGTTCTTGTCGATGAGCGTCACCGAGAGGTGTCCGCCGACGGCCGGCTGCGAGTTGTTGTCGATGTAGTAGCGCTCTGCGGTGCGCGACAGCGCGTAGTCGAAGTCGTACGCGTCGGTCTGACCGCGTGGCCCTCCCACGGCGTATGCCGCGTAGTCGACCTGCACCGCCTCGCCGAAGAAGTGCGTGCCGCCGATCTCGATGCCGTTGTCGACCCACGGCGCCGGGAGCACACCGAGGTTCCACTCGACGAGGCGCACCATGCGGCCCATGTCGTACGGCAGCGGCTTGTCGCTGGTGCGGTGGTTGGCCGGATCGTGGCGCAGCGGGAACTCGCCGAACGACGGGGTGAAGCGGCCGACGCGGATGTTGAGCTCGTCGGCGACGCGCAGATCGAAGAACGCCATGCCGACCTCGAGGCCGTGGCACGCGACGCACACCTTCACGCTCGACGACACGTGCTCGCCGTAGTCCATCGCCAGCTTGAGCGACAGCTCGACCGTCGCGCCGTCGAGCGCCTCCTCGCGCGCGATCTTCTGCGTCGGCACGGACATGTAGTCGAGCTGCACCGATCCGGCGAAGTTGCGCTCGAGCTCGTCGGCGGCCGCGACCGCCGCCAGCGTGATCGGCACGGTCGCGCACAGCGCCACCAGCACCGGCTTCATCGCGCGACTCCCTGCCCGGCCGCGTCGGGCAGCGCCTCCAGTCCGTCCGGACCGAACGAGCGGTAGACCAGGCAGCGCGTGATCGCCGCGCCGTCGGGGCGGCTGATCGTGCTGCCCGCGATGCGACGCATCCGCTGCACCTGGTCCTGCCAGTGGCGCGGGGACGCCGCCTCGTGGAGCACGACGCGGTCGAGCGTGTGGCAGCGGGAGCAGCGCGCCTGGGCGAGCTCGCACGACGAGCGCAGCGCCCGCGCCTCCTCGGACGACACGCGCGTGTCGTGGTCGTCGAGCGCGAGCGTCGGCGGGGGCGCGCCCACGACGTTCTGGCACGACATGCTGGAGACGATGAGCGACATGACCAACATGGGTACAGCGACTACGTTCACGGCGATATGGGCGTGAAGGTGACGGTCACGTCGGCCTGCGCGTTGCCGACGTCGGGCGCGACGCGTGTGCGTGCACGTCCGATGGCGTCGGCGACGCACGACGAGAGGCCGGCCAGGGGCACGTTCGCGGCGCGGACGTCCCGTGCCGCGCGGGCGTCGTCGATCTGGAGCGAGATGCGGATGTCGAGGCGGGGCGTGCGGCGCGCGCGCGTCGCCGCCGCGCGATAGCAGGAGCGCACCGACGGCAGCACCCGCTCCAGCGCGCGACGAAGCTCGGAGGCCTGGAGTGGGCCCTTCACTTCGACGCGGGAGAGGGAGGCTACGGCGTCGAGAGAACCGGGAGACTGACTGTTCGTGTCGGGGACTCGAACCGGTGCGGGATCGGGACCGGAGGGAGGCGGTCTCGGCTTGGGCAGCGGCGGGTCGGCCGGTGCCCGCGCCGACGAGGGCGGTGGTTCGGTCGGTGGGGGGACGGCGGCGTCGCGGTCGAGGTCGTTCGAGGCCGCGGCCGCGACGGCGGCGTCGACGTCGCTCGGCGGATAGAGCGAGGAGGCGCTGGCGGTGCGCACCGCCTTGCGCTCGCGGCGGGCACCGCGGTCGTCGCTCTCGCGGTGACGCGGACGGCTGCTGCTGCCGCTGTCGGAGTCGCGCCCGCGCGAGCGGACGGCGATGTCGGAGTCGGTGCCGGAGTCGAAGGGCTCCGGTCGCTCGGGCTCGACCGTCGGAGCGCGACGCACCATCGCGACCGCCGGCGCGGGCGCAGCCGTCGCGGACTCGGCCGGCCGCGGACGCGATTCGGCCGGCGGCGGCTCGAACGAGCCCACGTTGGGACGCGGCGGCGGCGGTGACGCCGTGTTGCGCGAGAAGTAGACGGTGACGAGCGCGAGCGCGACCAGCGCCAGCGAACCGACGCGGATCGCGAGGTCCCACTTGCTGGTGCCGGTCACCGCCGCGATCGTCGGCTTGCGCGGCGGCGGCTTGACGTCGGGCGCGGCCGCGACCGGCGCCGACTCGTACGGGACGATCTCGACCGAGATGATCGCGTTGTCGTCGTCGGCGAGGTGCTCCGACGACTCGCTGTCGAACGCGGTGTTGGTCTCGGTGCCGAGCCGCGTGCTCACGGCGGGCAC
Organism: Kofleriaceae bacterium; assembly: GCA_035525615.1. GTDB lineage: Bacteria > Myxococcota_A > Polyangia > Haliangiales > Haliangiaceae > UBA2376. The sequence continues at coordinate 8,072 of DATLEB010000092.1, forward strand.
GCCCATGGTGTGGGCGACGTACGCCGCGATCTCCGACGACGACGTGGCGAGGCGTTCGGTGCGCGCCAGCGCCTCGAGGTCGCGCCCCATCTCGCGCGCGGTCTGATACCGCTGGCTGCGATCACGCGCCAGGGCGCGCGCGACGATCTCGTCGAGCGCCAGCGGGCAGGTCGGACGGTGGCGCGACGGCGGCGGCGCGTCATCGCGCACGATGCGCTGCAGCGTCACCAGCTCGCCGCTGCCCGCGAACAGGCGCCGGCACGTGATGAGCTCGTAGAGCAGGATGCCGATCGCGAACACGTCACTGCGCCGGTCGAGCGATAGTCCCCGGCATTGCTCGGGTGACATGTACGCGACCTTGCCCTTGAGCGTGCCGGTGCGCGTGCGGCGATCGGCCTCGTCCATCTTCGCGACGCCGAAGTCCGTGACCTTGACCGCGCCCTCGAACGACACCAGCACGTTCGACAGCGACACGTCGCGATGCACCACCTCGAGCGGCCGGCCGTCGGCGTCGCTGACGTTGTGTGCGTGATCGAGGCCGGCGCACACACCGAGTGCGACACCGACGGCGACGCCGAGCGGCACCATCTCACCGGCGCGTGCGGTGGCGCGCAGTAGATCTCGCAGATCGCCGCCGCGCACGAACTCCATGGCGTAGTGGTAGTTGCCGGTCTCCTCCCCGATGTCGTGCACCGACACGATGTTCGGGTGCTCGAGCCGCGCGGCGAGCCGGGCCTCGGCGAGGAACATGCGCACGTAGTCGGGCTGGATCGCGAAGTGAGGCAGCATCCGCTTCACCACGACGCGCTTCTCGAAGCCGCCGATGCCCTCGGTGCGTGCGAGATAGATCTCCGCCATGCCACCGACGGAGAGCAGGCGGATCACTTCATAGCGTCCGAGCAGCGTGCCCGCGGGCAAGAGCCCCACGGCACGACGCCCCCGCGTCAGGTCGACGACCTCCATCGTCTACATCAATCGGTCATCGACAAAACTTGATCAAGAGGGCGCGCCGACCGTGAGGCGCGACACGCGTACGGAATTCGGACACACCGCGGCGGTGATCTCGCGTACGCGACTCAGCTGATCAGCTCGCGCGGCGACGCTCGCTCGCATCGGTGACGATGTCGAGCGCTCGGCGCTGACGTCCTGCACGCGAGCCGAACGTGTCGGGCAATACGACCTGCGAGCGATGCAGCATCGGGACGAACTCGGGCAGGACGTCCGTCGACGGACTGATGATGATCCCGTACAGGAACGCGTGCTGCGAAAGTCCCGCAACGAGCTCGGGCGGCACGTGGCATTGACCGTGAGTCACGATGTACAGCACGACGCGTCGACGGAGCTCGCGGTGCTGGCGCTGGATCTCGATCGCGAGCTGGCGGAACACCTTGCCGTAGTTGCGGCCGCGCTCGCTCCGAAACGAGAGTAGGTAGGGCACCGGCACCTGCCCCGAGCGCGACACCTTGATGGTCTCGTGCAGCCGCGAGTCGAAGAAGCGCAGCCACACCTCGTCGCCCTGGAGTGAGAGCTTCTTGAGGAGCGCGAGCGTCAGCCCACGCGCGAACACCTGGCGCTGACCGCGCATCGACGCCGACGAGTCGACCAGGATGTACTGGAGGCGGCGCTCGTCCTCACGCTCGCGCTCGCGGCCGTAGTAGAGGAGCTCCTGATCGACGACCTTCTGCTCGAAGATCTCGCGGTCATACGCCAGCTCGGAGAGCACGAGCGAGTCGACGTTGCCCTTGCGCTCGATCGACGCGTAGCCGTCGACCGCATACGTCTGCACACCCGACGCGCGCCGCGTCTCGAGCACGCTCGGCAACAGATCGAGCGAGAAGCTGGCGACGTCGTGCGCCTCGGGTGACCCCAGCGCGGTGAAGAGGTCGACGAGATCGATCGCGCCGCCCAGCGTCTCGGCCCCTGCCCCACCGTCCTCCTTGAACATGCCCATGAGGCGCACGGTGTCGAGGTCGACCAGCTCCACCGACGTATAGATGTGGAGCGCGTGATCGCGGAGGTGTGCGAGCAGGCCCCACAGCGGCCGCGGATCGAAGTCGCGGAAGTGGCTGGCCGGATCGACGTCCATGTAGAGGCCGAGATCGAGCGGCAGCGTCTCCGCGCCCGCACCCTTCCCGCGCTCGCGCCAGCGGTTGTACGCGTCGGCGAGGATGCGCGTGAGCAGCACGGCGACCATCTCGTCGCGCAGGCGCATGTTCGAGAGCTTCTCGACCACCTCGGAGGTAGACACGTTGGTGACGAGGCGCCGGTACTCCTCGAGCAACGTCTTGGCCTGCGGCGGCGGCTGGATCTGCGCCAGCTGATCGTCACGCGCGCGGATGGCCCAGCCGCCGGCGCCGCGCGGCACCGTCAGCAGAACGCCGAGGTCGTGCACGACGAAGAGCGGCAGGTGGATGCCGAGCCGCGCGATCGCGTTGGACCATGCGGCGGCGCGCACCACCGCCATGGGGTTGTCGACGCGCACGCACGACAGCGCCATCGTGCCGACCTCGCGGGCCAGGTGGCTGCGGCGACGTTCGGCGGGGATGGACATCGGCCGGGACTACGGTCAGCGCCGCGCCAGGTGCTTGGCGCCGAGGTGCACGAGGTAGCTGCGCAGGTGCGCCTTGGAGTTGAGCGCGTCGTCGGCGCCGGCGGCCTTGATGGCGGCGTTGGCGGCCGGGTCGCTCGAGATGGCGATGATGCGCCCGCGGAAGCCGGCGGCGCGGACCTCGCGCGTCACCGTCTGGCCGTTCTTGCGGCCCGGGCCCAGCGCGAAGTCCATGAACACGACGTCGAAGCCGCGCGCCGCGCACTGGTTGGCGGCGTCGTCCGCGTGCGCGAAGACCTCGACCTCCAGCCCCGGGATGTGGAAGTGCTCGCGCCGCGCCGCCACGACGTCGTCGAAGATGGCGACCCGCAGCGGCGGGGCCGTCGACGAGGCCCGGAGATCTGTGCTGTCGGTGGCGGGGGTCATCTCAAAGCCCGAACTTGGACGAGGCGAACACGGTCTCGAGCAGCTGATCGACCTCGCGCAACATGCGGTTGGCGGTGTCGCTCGGCATCGCCGTGAGCGCCGCCTTGATCTCCGACAGGTTCTTCAGCTGGCTGAAGAGCTGGATGTCGGAGAGCTCGCTGCCGGTCGTCAGCAGCTCGCGGATGAGGTTGAGCTCGCTCAGCAGGTCGTCGAGCGACGCCTGCGGCCCGATGAAGCGGCGATCGGCGGGGTGGTCGCGGTAATACGCGTCGACGATCGGGTTCACGATCTCCTCGAGGAGCTCGACCTGATCGAGGTTGTTCCAGATGTGGCGCAGCACGAAGAAGTCGCCGTCGTGCACGCGCGGGCGGCCGTCGAACACCGCCGACGCCGCGAACAGCTTGAGCAGCTTCACCGCGCGGCGGTCGCTGACGCTGATGCCCTCGCTGCGGATCTGGAAGATGAGCCCCTTGTACTTCGCCATGAAGTCGTCGGGGAACACCATGAAGCGGTCGAACGCGGCGTGGAGCGTGCGCAGCTCGCGCGCCGAGATGACGGGACGCAGCTCGTCGCCGCGCCCGGTCATGCGCGACACCTCGAGCGAGACGCCCTTCGCCATCAGCTCACCGAAGTGATAGCTGTCGAGGTTGTCCGAGAGCACCCGTAGCAGGAAGCGGTCGAACATCGCCGCCAGGCTCTCGTCGTTGGGCACCTCGTTCGACGCCGCGTAGAGCGAGATGAGCGGCACCTGCACGATGTTCGGCCCGTTGGCGAACTTGCGCTCGTTGATGACGTGCAGGAGCGAGTTCAAGATCGCGGAGCTCGACTTGAAGATCTCGTCGAGGAACACCATCTCCGCCTGCGGGAGCATGTTCTCGGTGCGGCGCGTGTAGCGACCCTCGCGGAACGCCGCGATGTCGACCGGGCCGAAGAGCTCGTTGGGCTCGGTGAAGCGCGTGAGCAGGTACTCGAAGTACCGCGCGTCCACCAGCTTGGCGAACATGCCCACCATCGCGCTCTTGGCGGTGCCGGGCGGGCCGACGATCACCATGTGCTCGCCGGCGATGGCCGACACGAGCATCAGCCGGATGATCTCCTGCTTGTCCAGGAAGTGGCTGTTGAGGATGCGCGCGACCTCTTGAACGCTGGCGCTGGCGCGGGCGAGGTCGAGGGCGAAGGCCTTGTTGGGCGATGGAGGCGGGGTGACCATGAGGAGCTACAGCTGCCGCGACAATACCCTAAGCGGCCGCCGGAAGGCCGAGGTGACGGCCGAGTCGCGCGACCAGGCTGTCGACGAGCGGCTGGCCGACCAGCTCGACGGCCTGGGACTTGAAAGCGAGCCAGCGGCGCTGCCACGCGGCCTCGGCCGCGAGGCCGGGAGGCGCCGCGAGGAGCGGCGCGACCTTGTCGAGCGCGACCGGGAGCGCGAAGAACGTGGCGAGACCGCGCGGACGGCCGGCGCCGGGGCCGCCGGCGAGGACCGCGGAGAGGAGCGGGCTCTTCGCGGTCGGTGAGGTGAGGTGAGCTTCGGCCATCGCCAGGAGCGCCGCGATGTGCGAGAGGAACGCCGCGACGGCGCGCACGTCGGCGACCGGCGGCGAGCGCTCGAGCATCTGCTCGAACGCGGCGGCCATGCGCGCCGGCGCCGCGACCTGGAGCCGCGGCTCGTCGGGGCGCACCGCGGCATAGGCGACCGCGCGCGCCAGCTCGGCGTCGCGCAGGATGAAGACCGCATCCTCCCAGTGCAGCGGCGGCGCCGACGCGGTCGCGGCGAGCAGTTGCGTGAGCGGCGTGCGGCGGAGCAGCGACGCGATCACGGGCGCGACCTCGGGCGAGGCGAGCAGCTCGTCGAAGCCGGCGCGCGCGACCTCCTCGCGCACGCGGCGCATGCCCTTCCAGGCGGTGAGGCGCGCCGGCGGCTTCTGGCCGAGGAACCGCGCGCGGCCGGTCCACCACGACACGGTGACGTCGGCGCGGCCGAGATCGAGGAGGTTGTGGAGCAGCGCGTGGCGCGCGAGGACGCGCGTGCGATCGCGCGACGGCGGTTGCGACACCATGCGCAGCGCCGCCGCGGCGATCTTGCGGCGCATGGCATCGGTGACGAGCGCGCCGTCGGCGTCGGGGTGCGCGAGCACGAGCGCGTTGTGGAGGCCGACCGAGAGCGCGAGCTCGTCGGCGTCGAGGACGAGCGCGGGCGGGCGCGCGACCAGCTCGGCGAGCACGTCGGTGCGCGCCTCGTCGACGGCGACCAGCGGGACCGTGGCGTTGCCGAGCTCCGTCTCGAAGCGCTGGAGCTCCGGGGTCGTGATCGGGCGCCCGATGTGGAGCTCGCCGCCCGCGACGAGCGGGTGCACGAAGCGCTCGAGGAATGTGGCGACGTCGGCCTTGGCCATGGCGTCTCGTCCCGGCTATTCGCCGAGGAGCTTCTGCTCCGGCTCGGGGAAGCCCCACAGCGCGAAGCGACCGAGCGGATCGTTCACGACCGACGGATCGCCGGGCGGCGACAGCGACACCTCGCGCGTCTCGACGGTCTCGCTCTCGAGCTTGGCCACGCTGCGTCGCTCGAGCGGCGCGAGCTTGGACTCGGGCAGCTGGAACGGCGTGCCCTCGGGCGTGAACACGGTGAGCACGCCCGAGCCGTGGCCGAGTGCCTGCGCGAGCACCTCGGGCGACACGCGCGGCACGACCTCCATGCCGATGGGCACGAGGATGCCCGGCGCCATCTCGGTGAGGAGCGTGCCGAGCGGGATGACGTCGAGATCGTGGCTCGCGAAGACGACGATGCCGCGATCGGTGACGGCGACGCGCAGCCCGCGCAGCGCCGCCGGCGGCAGGAGGTAGACCAGCCGCTTGAACTGCGTGGTGAGCGCGAGCGGCACCAGCGTCGCCGACACGCGGCGCGCCAGGCCCGACGCGGGCGCCAGGCGCAGCGAGACCGCGACCGGATCGGGCGCGGTGACGGCGCCGTCGCGCGGCTCGCGCACGCCCTCCAGCTCGAGATCGATGCGCGTCAGGTCGGCGAGGCGGGAAAGCTCGAGCGGACCCGCGACGAGGTCGACGCGGTCGCCGGGCCAGAACACGTGATAGGTGTCGGCGGGGAGGAGCGACGCGACCGACGCCAGCTCGACCGGGTGCGCCCAGCCGACCGCGACGGCGACGTTCTCGGAGACCGGGCGGAACACGTCGATGCCGGGCGTGCCGAGGAAGAGATCGAGGATGCGCTCGGGGATGCCGCGCACGCGCATGAGCAGGTAGCTGGGATCGCCGGCGAACGTGTTGGCGTCGCTGCCGGTCGGACGATTCTTGGGCGTGACCAGGCCGACCTCGCCGTCGACCTTGTTGCGCCACAGATAGCGGATGACGCCGTCGCCGAGCCCGCGCGCGACAGCGAGGACGAGGTCGGCGCGATCGTCGGGCGAGAGGCGCTGCGCACCGGGGACGCGGCGCAGCGAGAGACGGAAGAGCAGGCGCGCCAGCGAGAGCTCGCCTTCGCGCGCATACGTCTGCGTGAAGTCGTCGCCGTGGACCATCAGCTCGGCGCCGGCGGGGAGCGCCCCGATCTCGACGGCGTCGTAGCCGTAGGGCGAGCGGTCGTCGCGGTACTTCACGAAGTGCTTCGCGGTGCCGGTGTAGATCGAGCCGCCGACCAGGCGAGCGAGGCGAGCGGCGCGATCGGCGGCGTACGACGACACCGCCGGGATACGCAGGATCATCTCGCGCGACATCAGCGGCGTGCGCACGCGGACGATCTCGAGGCCGGCGACCAGCTCGTCGAGCGACGCCTCGTGCGAGTAGAGGCGCAGCCACGAGACGACGCCCTCGAGCGTCGGGAACACGATCACGAGGAAGCGGCCGAGCACGACGCCGCGCGGATCGGGGGCGACACCCGGTGTCATGAAGCGCGCCTGACCGTGCGCGACGTGCTCGAGAGCCATTCGCCTGCACGTTAGCACGAGGCCGGAATGCCCCGATCAAGGGCGGCGTTGGTGTATGCACGAACCATGAATCGACTCACCAGCGCTGTGTTCGTGGGCTTGCTCGCGATGACGGTGGCGGCGTGCGGCGGCGACAAGAAGGACGGCACCGGTGGCGGCACCGGCACCGGGACCGCAACGGGATCGGCGGCGCTGCCGGCGATCACCGCGCGGCCGCTCGGCGTCGAGTCCGTGAAGAACATGAACTACGTCTACGGCGCTGCCGCCAAGGAGTACGAGAAGGCGCTCAAGGCGTACAAGGCGACGCCGCGCGACTGGGCCGCCGTGCGCGCGGCATGCGAGGAGACGATCAAGAAGGACGCGCATCACCTCGATGCGCACTGGGTGCTGGGCGAGGCGATCGCGCAGTCGGGTGACAACGCAGCGGCGGTCGAGGAGCTGTCCGCGGCGCTGGCCGGTGACTGGTTGCGCTGGGGCCCGAGCCTCGAGAAGGACCCGGAGCTGTCGGCGCTCCTCGCCACGCCGCACGGCAAGGCGCTGGTCGAGCTGTCGAACAAGATGAAGGCCGACTTCACGGCGAAGGTCGCGGCCGGGCCGCTCGTGCTCGCGCGGCGCAGCACGTTCAAGATGCCGGGCGTCGGCACCAACGCCGGCTCGACGCGCGGCGAGCTCTACGCCTACGACGTCGAGGGCAAACGCTTCCTGCGCGTGACCGACACCGGCCACGAGCTCGCCGGCTGGGTGCGGTCGCCGTCGGGGGACGAGATCCTGCTGACCGGCTTCGACAAGGTCGAGATGCCCGATCCCAAGAAGGTGAAGGACGCGCCGCCGCTGCTCGCGCGCTCGTGGGTGACGACGTTCAGCCTGAAGGATCTCGCCGACACGAGCGCGCTCGCCAACGTCGGCAAGGCGCGCATCGTGAACGCGGGATACGGCCCGGGCGATCAGCTCGTCGTGACCACGGCGCCGGCGTCGGGACGCTGGGGCGCCGGCACGGTGACCACGTACGTGGTCGATCGCGGCAGCGGTAAGCTGGCCAAGCAGCCCGGCGTCGCCATCGAAGGCGCGCACGTCGAGATGACGTTCGACGAGGTGCGCGTCGTGGGCGCGAGCGCGACCACGATGCCGGCCGAGCTCTCCGCGGATCTCGTCGCGAAGCTCACGCCGATCCAGAAGGACGCGAGCGGGGCACCGATGCTGTCGCTGGCGCTCCTGTCGCCGGGCAAGACCCGCCTCGCGTTCGCGACCGCGACCGATCCGTGCGCGGATACCGACGACGCGGCCAAGCCGTCGATCTACGTCGCCGACGCCAAGACCGGGGCGTTCAAGCACGTGCTCACGGCGTCGTCGCGCTTCGCGGGCGCGTGGATCGACGA